>JABCSY010000038.1 GCA_018238625.1 Promethearchaeota archaeon | reverse complement strand
TAGTGAGAGACTTTTCCAAATACGCATTAAATCTATATAATAAATCTAGTACTACTCCTGAACAGATGGAATGGTGTTTGAAGATGATAAAGAAACCAAATGTCGATCCTGAGCGTTTTGGTAAAGTGTGGGATACAGTTCATTCATTAAAGGACGCATATGAAATGAACGAATAATATTAAGCATTTTTCTTTTATTTTTTTTTATCTTTAATCTTAATACAGCTTTATTCCAATTTTTAAATCTTTTTCTAATTTTTAAGGATTAATCATTAATATTAATGAAATTACATCCTAATTTAGAACGTAAAAGCGTATTATTACTTTAAATAAACAACTAACATGAGTTTTGCTAGGAAGAAAAATAGTTCGTATTAGGGAAATGAAACTAATTTTAAAAAAAAAACCTTAAAAGCTTTAAAAATTCTAAAAATATAGAGCTAAGCAACATGGAGATTTTTAGAAATAAATTAGCTTTTTAAGGTTAACACTAATATCTAAAGTTATAACACGTATAAAAATGATTTATTAATTCAGGCTCTATGGCAAATAATTCGGAAATAATAGGGGAATATCGAGGATTAGTTAAAAATAGAGTGCTAACAGCTTTATTGCAATCTTATTTAGATAACTTAGATTACGATGGGATGAAATCGATATTAAGAGAAGCTGAATTATTGGAACTAAAAGATATAAGAGAAGTTGATCCCGATGGTGTAATTGACTTTTTTTCTTTTAAAAAAATAATATCTGCTCAAAATTGTTTGTTGTACGATTCTACTAAATTATTATACGAAATTGGACGGAAATTCTCGTTTTATTTGTTTCCTTTTGGAAAAAATTTCGGAGAAATAATTAACGAGATAAACCAATTGATTGTTGCTAATTGGCAAGTTAAAATAGTGGAAAGCACGCCTGAATTGGTGGTCATTCGAGTTGATAAATGCATATTTTGTTCTGAAATTGGAGTTTCTTGTGATTTATTCAAAGGTTTTTTAATTCATTCGTTGGAAAAAAATTTACCTTCGGGTTTTTGCGTGGTTCCATTTGGAAGCATAAAAGAGAACATTAGCGATCCAAATCACAACTCATTTATTTTGAAATTAAAAATTGAGAAAACATTTATATCCTAAAATAACAAAAGCTTATATATAACAAAAATCAAAATAAATTTTGTTGTATTTATATCTTTAATAAAAATTACACTTCATTAATCAGTAAAATTGCCAGTAGATGGATTATCCACAGAAACTAAGGAATATGTTTTTAAAATCACAATTTTAGGAGATTCAGCCGTTGGTAAAACTTCACTTATTAATCAATTTGTAGAAAGCTCGTTTGAAGACGACTACAAACCTACGTTAGGAGCTAATATAATCAGGAAGGATGTTACTATAGACGATGTTAACGCAAAAGTGCGATTAATAATGTGGGATCTTGCAGGTCAAGAAAAGTATAACGTTATAAGGTCTATGTACTTCCAAGGATGTGTTGGGGCATTATTAGTTTTTGATCTTACACGACATAACACCTTTGACAATATTAAGTCAAAATGGTTAAAGGATTTTAAAAATTACGTCAAAAAAGAAGGCGCATACATATTAATCGGTAATAAAGTTGACTTAAACGAACACCGCGTAGTCAGTAATGAAGAGGGAAATAATCTCGCTAAAGAGATTAGTGCTAGCGATTTTATTGAAACGAGCGCTAAATATGGCGAAAATGTAGAGAAAGCTTTTAAGAATTTAGTGCATCAAATTTTAAGAAACTATGGAGAAAAAATTTGAAATAAAATTATTGGCTAAGAAATCTCCTATTATACTTCTTTTAAGTTAGTAATCATTTTATTTAATTACAATTCGATAAATGATAAAAATGAAGGAATTATCAGGAAAGGTTGATTTGGCGCCAAAATCGAAGATTAGGGAACTTTTTAATCTTGCCGCAGGGCGCTCCGATGTTATAAGCTTAGGAATTGGGCAACCCGATTTCTCAACTCCTGAACCTGCAATAAGAGGAAATATTAAGGCGTTAAACGAGAAAATTACGTATTACGCTCCGACTAAAGGCGTTCCAGAATTATTGCAGCAACTTGAACTTAAATTGAAATCAGCTAATAACATTGAAACAATTTGGAAAGAAAACATTATTGTTACTAATGGCGGCTCACAAGCGCTCAGTCTCACGTTTGCCTCGTTGTTTAATCCTGGTGATGAGCTTATTTTATCTTCTCCAAATTTTATCTCGTATTTCTATTTAGGTCTTTTTTTTGGCGTAAAAGTAATTGAAGTTGAGAGGAAAAATGATTTTAGTCCAGATATCGAGAAAATAAAAAAATTAATCACAGATAAAACAAAAGCGATTTTGATAAACTCGCCTAATAACCCTACAGGACATTCTTTAAACCGAAAGGAACTGCAAGATATAGTTGAAATTGTTAAGAATAACGACTTGTATTTAATCTCCGACGAAGTTTACGAGAATTACCTTTACGATGGAACGAGTCATACGAGCCCAGCTTCGTTAAAAGGTATGCTTGAACGGACTATTACCTTAAATGCGATGTCTAAATTGTATTCCGCCACGGGATTTAGATTGGGATATGTGGCTGCTAATAAAGAAATAATTGATTTAATGGAAAAATACCATCAATATACAGCAGCAGGTACAAATCACGCGGCCCAATATGGATTCTTAGAGGCGTTGAAAATGGGAAATAGTTTTTTTGACGAGATTTTGGAGAGTTTTAATATAAGGCGTTTACTCGCTTATAATAGGCTAAAAGAAATGGGTTTTGAAGTAGTTAGACCGAAAGGAGCGTTTTATATTATGCCAAAAATTAGCCAATTTGGTCTTACGGGAGCAGAATTTTCGAAAAAAATAATGGAAGATCAAGCAGTTGCAGTAGTACCAGGTAATATATTTGGTTCATACTCAGAAAACATGTTAAGAATATCGTATGCTACTAAATTAGAAAAACTTGAAGAAGCTATGGATAGAGTCGAAAAATTTGTTAAATCTTTATAAATTTTAAATTATCAATCTTTTTCTTTGCTGTAAGTTTGTAGGAGAGCGTTTGTTAAATGCTCCGTTGCTTGAAATATTTGTTCTAATTCAATAAATTCGTCTATTTTGTGAATATTGCTTGGATCTCCGGGGCCAAATATTACAAAAGGGATTGGATTATTAACACTAACGAGATGAGCTGCATCAGTTGCATAGGATAAACCTAAAACATCGCTTTTAGAAACCTTTTTTAGATTTTGAATGAATGGATGAGTTGAATCTGTTTGAAGTTCGGATAACTTATTTATGATCTCTATATCGATAGAGAAATTATGTTTTTTTAGATTCTTCAAATTATCAATTAAAGAGTTATGGTCTTGTTCGGGGATCACCCTATAATCAAGATCTAAGATAGCTTGATCCGGAACTATGTTAACTGCTGTACCTCCGCTAATCTTTCCAATATTTAAAGTTGATTTTCCTAATATATCGTTTGTTTTTTCTTCTAAACAATTGTACAATTGAGGAATAGTTTTTAACGCGCCTTCAATTGCGTTAATTCCTTCATGGGGCGCTGAACCGTGGGCAGATTTCCCAATTATTTTCAATTTGACCCATAACAAACCTTTTTCACCGATGCCTACTTTTAAGTCTGTAGGTTCTGCTATTATTAGAAGAATTGAGTCGTTCATAATCCCTTGTTTTGAAAGAGCAAAAGAACCCGACATTCCTGCTTCTTCATCAGCAGTTCCTACGAATACTAATGTATATTTATCTAAAAAATGGGGAATTTTACTTAAGGTTTTTATCACGCCAATTAAGGAAGCGATACCACCTTTCATATCGGCTGAACCGCGACCATATAATCTTCCATTGTTGATTCTAGCTGAAAAAGGAGGGTACTCCCATTGAGCAGCGTCTCCAGCGGGCACTACATCAAAGTGTCCAGATAATACAATTTTTTCCTCTCCATTTCCAATAGTGGATACAAGGTTATGGAGTTCTACACCGTTTTTTATATTTACAATAACTTGATTTTGAAAACCTTGCTCTTCTTTGAATACATCAGCGATAAGGAAATTTACAATTTCTTTTGTTGTTCCAGGTGGGTTTTCTGAAGGGATTTGGACCAACTTTTTCAAGATAAAAATAAGTTCGTCTCTTAGGAGTTTGGAAATTTTCATTTTCTAATTGGTATGATTTTTGTTCTTAATTTAATTTAATAAAAAGTTATATTATTTTCAAAAAAATATTAAATATAATGCAAGATAATCATTTTAATTTTGATGAATATATCGATCGATCAAATACCCATTCAGAGAAATGGGATGGTGTAAGTCACATCTTCCAAAAACCTAATCTTTTACCATTATGGGTAGCAGATATGGACTTTCTTGCACCACTTCCTATTAGAAAGGCACTTATCAAGCGGGCGAAGCATGGAATATATGGTTACACATTTTTTCCGACTGAGTATTATACTGCTGTAATTGACTGGTTTAAACGGCGCCATAATTGGAATATAAAGAAAAATTGGATTACTTATACACCAGGCGTTATTCCTGGAATCAATCTAACGATTCAGTCATTCAGTAAATCTCGTGATAAAATTATTATTCAGAATCCTGCCTATCCTCCATTTTTTAGTGCAGTGAGAAATAATGATAGAAGACGATTATTAAACCCTCTAAGGTTTTCTAATAAATATTATGAGATTAATTTTGAAGATTTAGAAGCTAAAGTTAAAAAATCGTCCACGAGAATTTTAATTTTGTGTAATCCGCATAATCCTACTGGACGTGTTTGGACAAAAAAAGAATTGATTCGTCTTGGAGAAATCTGTTTAAAAAACAATATTTTGGTGCTTTCAGATGAAATTCATTGCGACTTAATCTATCCCAAATATAAGCACATACCATTTGCATCGATATCAGATGAATTTGCCCAAAATTCAATAACATGTACTTCTCCAAGCAAAACATTTAATTTACCTGGTTTAAAATTATCCAACATTATAATACCTAACCAAAAACTCCGGAATCTATTTAGGAAATCTTGTCGAAGTATTGGAATCACACAAGCTAATTGCTTTGGATCTATTGCTCTTGAAGTAGCATATAATAATTGCGAGAATTGGTTAGTAGAGGCGATTTTATACATTCAAAAGAATCTAGAGTTTTTAAAAGCATATCTTGAAGAAAATCTACCGGAGCTCGAAATAGTCGAACCTGAAGGGACTTATTTCGCTTGGATTGATTTTAGAAAATTGGGTTTCGATGCTAATCAATTAAGTACAATCATGCTTGAAAAAGCAAAAGTAGCATTATTTGAAGGTTATCTATTTGGAAAAGGTGGTAAGGGTTTTAATAGGATAAATCTTGCTTGCCCACGCTCTATTTTGGAAAGGGCTTTAAATCAAATCACAAAGGCCATAAAGGATAGTCTATAATTGTTTTTATTTTTTTTTCTAGAACAGATTAAATCTTTAAATAGCTATAAGTTGAAAATTAGAATTATGACAGAAGAAAATACAAGTATGAAAATTTCTAGAACAAAAAGTTACTTTTTTTATATGATTATTGTTTTAATGTTCGTAGAAATACTTGATACATATTCTACTCTTTATCCTACTGCAATTCCATCAAAAATTATTGAGGAATTTTTATCAGATTATTCAATCAATGTAGCAAATTCTATGATGGCCTTAGTTATAGCAATAGCTACTTTGGGTACATATTTTGTATTTTTAAATCAATTTTTTGCTGATAAATTTGGAAGGAAAATATTGCTTGTTTTTACTGTATTTGGAATGGCCTTCTCTTCTTTATTATTATTTTTCTCCACTAATATTATTCAATATACAATCTATTTATTCCTTCTATACATCTTTTTCAGTTCGGATATTTGGACCATCTATCTTAATGAAGAATCACCAGCAGCTAAAAGGGCAACGTGGACAAACATTGTATTAATAGGTGGTTTAGGGGGGGCGGTCATTCTTTTTTTGCTTCGCTCGATCTTTATTTCTGATACAATTTCAAATTGGAGAGGAATGACTCTATTTGCGATCTTCTTAGGCTTTCCACTGGGTTTCTTAATTCTCTTTTCATTTAAAGAAACTTCAAAATTTCAAGAAATGAAAGAAAAGAAATTATTACACCAAAAAACTTTTAATAAAAATTTAAAAATTTTATTTAAATCATCAAATCGAAATGGGTATTTTGCAATATTATTGTCTGGTTTTATTATAAATTTCAATTATGTTTTTAGATCTTTATTGGAAAGTTTTATTACGAATAGCTCATATTTAAGTCAAGATGATGCTACTTTAATTATTTTGCTAATAAGTTTGTGTACTTTCATTGGTTATATTGTTACAGGCATAATAGCAGATAAGTATGGAAGAAAAGTGATTTTTTACATATATTCAATTCTACAACCAATTTCCATAGTACTGTTAGTGATGGGCGTTAACTTGCCCGCAAATGCCCTTATTATTGTTGCTCTTAGCGGTGGCGTTGCTTATTTGACTTCACAGTGTATGACCGTTTTAATTAGGATTGTAACTATAGAAATTACTCCAACAGAAGCAAGAGGAATGGGAACTGGGTTTAAGTCACTAATCGCTGCGTTTGGTATGACAATTGGCTTAATTTTAAGTAGTATTTCTATTTTTTACCTGGGGCTTGGTATTACTTTTATTTTATTTAGTTTACCTTATCTAATTATTATTCCTATAATCCACTTTTTCCTAAAAGAAACAAAAGGAATTGATTTGAGCGATGTCAAGTCTTAATTTAAACACTTTATTCAATTTTTAAGGTTTGCAAAATGAAACACATAGAAGGAGAATTTAAAGGAGTTAATGATGTAAAAATTTATTTTCAAGGATGGTTACCAGAAAATAAACCCAAAGGTATTATTATTATCGTTCACGCATTTGCAGAACATTCTGGTAGATATAAAAATATTGTTGATAAGTTAATCCCATTAAATTATGCGATTTATGCTCACGATCTTCGAGGTCATGGAAAATCTGAAGGCTTGAAAAATTACGTTGATTCAATGGATCAATTTATAGAGGACCTCAAGAAATTTTATGATATAATAAAAGAAAAAAGCCCCAGATTACCAATATTCATGTTAGGTCATTCATTTGGCTCGTTAATTATTGTTTATTTTACAAAGAAATACGAAAATCTTTTAAACGGTATAATTATTGCCGCAATGGGTACTAGAACGGGGGGAAAATCAAATGGCTTTATGAGAGCTATTGCTAAAATTTTCTCAAAACTCGCCCCTCGAATTAGTATGAATCCTGGCTTAAATCCTGAATTATTAAGTCACGATCTTGACGTAATTGAAGACTATAAAAACGATCCACTCGTAAACTATAAAAAAATTACTACTCGACTTGGTTATATAATGATAAAAAGTTTTAGAGCAGTTCCTTCATTTATTAGTGAATTGAAACTTCCAATGTTAATGCAATGTGGTTCTGAAGATCGTTTAATATACGGTGCTGAAGAGATAAAAGACATGTTTACAATGGATGATAAAGTAATTAAAATTTACGATGGGTTATATCATGAGGTTTATAATGAAAGTGAAACGTATCGAAAAGAAGTTTTAACAGATCTTAGCATGTGGTTAGAGGAACACCTCTAAGTTTCTATTTTCTTATCATAAATTAATAAAAAAAAAGGATAAAATTAAACATAGTCCACTTCAAATGGAGTTTTTGGGAGTACTTCTGCTCCTTTTTTTGTAACTAATGTTGGAGATTCTAACCTTAGCCCACCAAGTCCAGGACGATTGAATACAACCGCAGCAATTTCGACCATATTTTCTTCAAAGACCATAGGGCCCCATTCTTTGCCAGGTAGGACTAATGGCCACGATTCATTTCCTATGAGGCCAATTCCGTGACCGAGTCCGAAGAATAAGTCATTCGCATAACCTTCTTTATCAGCTACCTTTCTAACCGCTTGATAACATTCTTCAAATGTATTTCCAGGGTACATGTTATCAATAAGAGCGTAACATAGTTGCTCGAATACATCGTTAAATTTTTTCAATTCAGCTGGACAACTTCCAAGGACATAGTTATGGCTTAAATCTCCAAGATAACAACCATATTCGCTGTGTAAATCTACAAGCAAAGACTCTCCTTCTTTCACTTTTTTATTAGTAGCAGGCGTACATCCGTTAAAAGTCCAGCTTGCGCGGTAACCAGACCCTATTTCTTCATTTCCAGTAAAGGTCCATTCGTAATTACTTCCTGCTTTTCTCATTGCAAGCGTTCCAATACCGGCTATTTCATTCTCGGTAAAAACTTTCCCTTTAGGTCGCTCGCTCAAAGTCTTTTTAACTACTTCCTGACCAACATCAGTGATTTCGCTTGCTTTACGCAGCATAGCGATCTCTTCAGGTTCTTTTATAAATTGTATTCGTTCTGTTTTTTCATTAAAATCGACTAATTCACAACCTGGAAATGCTTTTTTAAGCAATTCTGCTTCTGTGTACGATAACATTTGACCGGTTATACAAATATCTAATCCGAGCTCAACTCCAATTCGAGGAGAAGACCCTTTTGGTTTGTATGCTCCCGCTTTTTTAGCTGCGGCCTGAATTTTCTTTTCCCAGAAAAACCCTTTCATTGGACCCCACCCGCTCACATTTTTCAAATGACCTTCGGCTTTTACCCGCTCGACATCTAGAAGCACAGTAAATAAAGAGGGTTCACCTTCGCCTTCTCTCGGTAAAAAGATTGCGCTTTTCCACGGGACAAAACAACCTGTTAAATATGTTATTGATTTTACCCGAGTAAGAACGCAGAAATCTAAGTTAAGTTCTTCCATCGCCGCTTGATATTTTCTAATGTGACCTTCCCAATTAATTTTAATTTCACTCATATACCAAATCATCAAAATTTGTTTCTAATCTAATCTATTTTACGACTTATTTAAATGTTTAATATTGCTTCAATTTAGCTTCAGTTGTTACTATAAAAAAGATTTCTCTTAGGTGCCGCAATCTTAAAGTATTCTTCAAATTCAATTTGAAGTTAAAAATGTAATAAAAATAGATTTTTACTTGTATAAGTCCGCTGAAGATTCTTTGATGTTTCTAGAAGCTGTAATTACTTTTGCCATATCTTCATACTTCTCTATAACCTCAGTTGGTAAGGTAGATGTGATTTTAGAAAGAGCTAATTCAAAATGTTTGTATTCAATTTTATCTATATCTTCCATTTTTTCTCTTATTGCTTGCATTCCCGCTTCTCTACAAACATTTTCTAAGTCAGCACCGCTATATCCTTCAGTAATTTGGGCAACAAGTTTCAACGAAACATCGTTGGCTAAGGGCATTTCGCTTGTATGGACTTCAAGTATCTTTATGCGTGATTCTAAATCAGGAGCCGTTATATATAATAATCTATCAAAGCGACCAGGCCTTAATAGAGCAGAATCTACTAAATCTGGACGATTTGTACTGGCAATTACTACAACTCCTTTTCTGTTCTCTAATCCGTCCATTTCTACAAGAATTTGATTTACAACTGAAGAAGTTACTCCCGATCCCGATCCTTCATAAGAAATTCTAGCTGCTGTTATTGCATCGATTTCGTCAAAATAAATGATCGAAGGAGAAGCTTGACGCGCTTTTCTAAATATTTCTCTCACAGTTTTTTCACTTTCTCCAACCCATTTTGAAAAAATTTCGGGACCTTTCACAGTAATAAAATTGGAGCGACTTTCATTTGCTATAGCTTTAGCCAAAAGGGTTTTTCCACATCCAGGGGGACCAAAAAGTAAAATCCCATTTAATGGACGAATTCCTGCTTTCTCAAAAAGTTTAGGGTACTTAAGAGGCCACTCAACAGCTTCTCGCAACTCTGATTTTATATCTTCTAAGCCTCCAACATCTTCCCAATTAATATCTGGAATATCTATCATTATTTCTCGCATCGCTGAAGGTTCAACCATATTAATTGCCTGAATAAAATCTTTATCGGAAATCCTTAAGTCCTGAATTATATCAATGGGTATAGGCTCATCTAAATTAATTTTAGGCAATATTCTTCTTAACGCAAACAACGCTGCTTCTCTACACACTGCCATAATATCGGCTCCTACAAATCCATAAGTTATCTCCGAATATAGATTAATGTCTATATCTTCCTCAAGTGGCATTCCCCTTGTATGAATTTGTAATATTTCTTTTCGTCCTTTCACCGTAGGAACTCCAAATTCTATTTCACGATCAAATCTTCCTGGTCTTCGTAAAGCTTCGTCTAAGGAATTAATTCTATTTGTAGCACCTACAACGATTATATGACCCCTGCTTTGTATCCCATCCATCAAAGAAAGCAACTGAGATACAACTCGTCTTTCTACTTCTCCGGATGTATCGCTTCTTTTAGGGGCGATAGAATCAATTTCATCAATAAATATTATAGAAGGTGCATTTTTTTCCGCATCATCGAATAACTCCCGAAGCCTCCCTTCGCTTGCTCCATAAAATTTGCTCATAATTTCTGGACCATTTATAGAAATAAAATAAGCGTTTGATTCTTGAGATACAGCTTTTGCCATTAATGTTTTCCCCGTACCTGAAGGCCCATAGAAAAGTACGCCTTTTGGTGGCTCAATATTTAACCTGTGAAAGAGTTCTGGGTGTTTTAGGGGTAATTCTACCATTTCTCGAATTCTCTGGATTTCGTCAGTTAAACCACCTACATCGTCATAAGTAACAATTCCTCCAGATATGTTCAGTAAAGCAACTCGTTTATTGACTTTAATTCTCGTATCACGAGTAATTTTTACAATTTTGTTAGCAGGTAGTGTATTTTCAACGACTAATCTTAATAACCCTAAAGTTGGTCTCTTCTTATGGCTTTTCATGAACATATTCATCATTTGATTCATTGGATTGTCTGAATCTGTCTTTTGATAAACAGCTCCTAAAACCTCGACAATATCTCCCGAAACAACGGGTTTATCAATTAGTTTTGCTAAAATGGATTCGGATTGTTTTTTTAAATCAATATTGGCTTTAGTTGGTGTTAGTACAATTTCTTCGGCAGGAAAAATTTTCGCAAGTTTAATTGAAATAAATTCACCAATCGTTGCCCCAACATTAAGTCGTTGGAGTCCATCTAATCTTATCGTCCCCCTTCCTTTATCAGCAATGCTAGCTACGACTATACCTGTAGTTTTCTTTTTCCCCCTTAATTCAATTATGCTTCCCGTGCTTAAACCCATATTTTCAACGATTTCTTGGTCAAGATAACATAATGAACGGCCACTACGAGATTTTTCTAGCTCTTCTATTCTTACTTTAATATCTTTTATTGAAGACATGATGAAAATCGACTAATTATTTGTAATATTAAAAAATACAATTTCAAATTTATAAAAGAAATGGCAATTTATGTTTTTTTCTATTTTTTTTTATAACTGTAAGAATTTACAAATTCAATAGGAAATTTCTAAGTTTAAGTTCTTTTCTAGAAATGATATGTATTCCTTTGAAATCTTTGAGTCTTTAAGAGATAAATCTAAAGATTTTTTGATAAATAATTTTCTTAATTTTAATATTCTATTTTTATAGATTTGCAATTCTGGATTCTTTAATAGCTCTCCAACAATAAGTCGAGTTTGTTTATCTAATACTTTGTGATATTGATCAATGGTTTGATCTTCGATTCTCCTTGTTGTGTCGCTTATTCTCGCTAATTTTAATCTAGTATTAAATATTTTAACTAAGTTCGTTATTTCTATTTTTAGATTCTCAGTTCTCGATAAATCATAGCTTTTTAGTGGTTTATCCCAATTATAACTATGAAAAGGATCAAATTTTACGTTCACATTAGAAATTACTTGGTTTGGAATCGTATAGCCCCTTTTTTCGTTCCATTTAACACATACTTCGAAGGGTGTTGTTATATAAATAAAAAAGAAGGATTTATTTAAACTCTCAGCGATTTCTTTTAAATCATGTCTCATGCTTGTATAATAATTCAAATCGTCGCTAATAACGATAAAATTATTTTTTAAAGCAGATTTTACTTTCTCTAAATTAGTTTTTCTTACAAAACGTTCATTTTTGGAATTAAATTTATTTGGAAAATGAATATTCCTAATTTTGTCAGGGTCTATTATTTCAACCTTATATGGAGTTATTTGTTCTATAGTTTCTTTTAGCAAGATTGCAAATGTAGTTTTACCTGAAGCTGGTAATCCAACTAAAACTATTAGAAAGTTTTGATCAATCACTTACTTCTTCAGCTTCATCAAAGGTTTTTATTAATTCTATTTTTTGTTTCCTAGTAAAAGTTTTAATTTCGAGTTCTCGCCTCATTGCATCGCCCCTTTCCATAAAAGATTCGAAATATTTTAATTGAATTTTCTTTTTCCCTCGACAAAACTTAGCCCCAGTTCCCTTTTTATGTTCTTGTAATCTTCTGTTAAGATTATTAGTATAACCCGTATAGAATCTTTTTTTGTTATTTTTCGCAATTGTTTCTAAGATATAAACGAAATAAATGTCAGACATTGTCAGATTCACTATTTATATAATGCCTTTTTTTCTATTTATTTTTTTAGGCGGATAATTAGTCTTTCAATGTTGTTAAAAGAAAGTGCGCAATTTAGTATATATACATATTATATTTTTTTAATTAAAAATTAAAAATTAAATTTATTAGTAAAAACTTTTATAATTTTTAAAGGAAGCTTTTGATTTTTTAGGTGTGATGCTATTCCTCTAGGTATTTGCTTGATTAAGTGGGATGAGATTCTTGGCGGAAATATATACATGAAATTTCCCAATGATATAGTCATTCCTGATAATGTCGTGCAACAGATCCAAATCTCACACAATTTCGTTGAATCGTACATTACTATTGAAGAAAAGAATTGGAATTCAATTTCGTATTATAACGAAAACAAAGAAATCATTATCGTATTAGTTTTAGATAAATACGACGACAGTTCAGATTATACCGTTATTTTAGATGAGTTCAAAAAAGAGCTAGAGTTAGAGTTAAACGAAGATCGACTCAAAGAACATATAGAAAGAATATATAATCTTTCCCTAAAAGTTTTTAGAACGAGAGACGAAGTAATATCGAAATTAAGCAATGAAGTAGCTCAATTGAAAACTTTAGAATATGATCTAACAAAGAAATTTGCATTGATTTTAAAATCAGACAATCTAAAAGTAAAGAGTAAAATACAGTTTTTATTAGTTATTAACGATGAAATGAAATATGAGGAAATTAAAAAATCTATTAATACGAGTAAAAGATGGTTGGATAGCGTTCTTGACACTCTTTCTAGAAATAAAATAATCAAGTATGATAGCGAAAAAGATACCTATTATCTTATTATTTGAATATTTCTAAACATTCTCTAATAATAAAATACTTTATTAAAAAAGTTCTTACTCTAATTATTATAAATTTAAAATTTTAATCTTTTAAAAATAATTGAGTAAACCATGAATCTTTCAGATGAGGAACAAAACGAAGTCCTAAAAGTAATGAAATCTCAAATGTTGACCCTTTTACACGGCGAATATGTAAAGAAATTTGAGGAAGAATTCGCTCGTTACATCGGCGTAAAACACGCTATTGGTGTTAATACCGGAACTGCTGCGTTACATATGTCTATAGCTGCTTTGGATATAGGGCCCGGAGATGAGGTTATTATACCTCCATTTACATTTATAGCAACCGCAAGTTCAATATTACACAATAATGCAATACCGATATTTGCAGATATTGATAATAAATCCTATACGATCGATCCCGAATCCGTGAAAAAACATATTACGGATAAAACTAAGGCAATTATTCCAGTTCATTTAGCAGGTATTTCAGCCGATATGGGTGCCCTTAAAGACCTTGCAAACGATTTTAATTTATATATAATTGAAGACGCTTGCCAATCGCACGGAACAAAGTATATGGGTAAGAAAGTTGGTTCTCTTGGAGATATTAACACTTTTAGTTTTTACCCTTCAAAAAACATGACTACTGGAGAAGGTGGTATGATAACAACAAATAGCGACGAGCTAGCTGAACAATGCCGTTTACTTAGACACCACGGTGAACCAGAGTGGTATGTCTACAATCGTTTAGGGTATAATTATAGGATGACTGAAATACAAGCCGCAATAGGAAGGGTTCAATTAAAGAAAATCGACGAATTTATAAAAATCAGAAATAAAAATGCTATGTACTTAACAGAAGCAGTAAACAAAATAGACGGAATTGATTCACCTTATATCCCTGATTATTGTGAGCCTGCATTTAATTATTGGATAGGACGTTTTCATCCAAATAAACTCGGTTTGAATAAAGCTGAATTTTTAAACAAATTTCCTAAGAGTAAAGTTCTTTACCCAAAACCCTTATACGAAACTAAATTATTCAAGGAAAAAATTGCTTATCCAAAAGGATGTCCCTGGTCGTGTCCTTTTTATGGAAAAGAAATAGATTATAATAAAATAGAATTACCTATAGTTGAAAAAGTTACCAAAGAGATTTTTGCTTTAGATATTCACCCAAAAACGACTAAAGAGGACCTAGATCATAGTATTAAATCAATGCAGAACTTAGTTAAGAAATAAATTGTAGTAAGTGGATCTTCTTTTTATGAAAAGAATTATAATCAAAGTATATGGAAGCGTTCAGGGCGTATTCTTTCGCTATACCACGCGTAAAGTGGCACGCAAAATAGGTTTAACTGGATTTGTTAAAAATCTACCTGATGGAAGCGTCTATATCGAAGCTGAAGGAAGTGAAAGCGACTTAAAGGAATTACTTGAGTTCGCAAAAAAAGGTCCGAAATATGCTAAAGTTGAAAAAATAAATTATGAATTTAAAGAAGCTCAAAATAAATATAAGGGCTTCGATTACTTTGTTTAATGAATATTTTTCTCAAATAATTTTACATCTTTCTACTTTTATTTCCAATGAATGTATTACGTAGATATTATTAAAGAAAATAAATAATATTTCGATATTATTACTCATGTCGATATTATTAAAGAGGAATAAGTTCCTTCAATTCTTTCAATCTATCAACCACAACAAAATCAAATATCAAGGACCAATAATTTTAAGGATGTACGGTTTATTAAATGAATTGGAATTGCGTAATGAAAATAGATACATTCTATGTAATTTCATTGATCAAAATAGTGATTTATTCGATTTAAAAAGAGATATATACAAAAGCAATCACGATGTATCCTTGAATCAGTTATTTCTCTTTGCCTATCATAAAGCTAGGAGAAATAATCTAGTAAACAACTTATATGGGGAATATTTTAGCTGTATTGCTGCTATCTCGAAAAAAGTTGACACTCAGACTAATTTATCTTAAATCCCGTTAAGTGAGATGAAATCTCATTACGCCACAATTAAATAATTCTAAATATTTAGGTGAAAATTATTAATAAGGATAAGCATTATTATGAAAGTAAATAAAGTCAATAATTTATGTGAACAATTATGACCACTGAAACTGAACCAAACTATATTATAAAGATTTGCTTACTGGGGGAAGCAAATGTCGGTAAGACCTCATTGGTTTATAGATTTATCGAAAATAAATTTAAAGATAATTACAAATCAACGCTTGGGGTAAATTTATTAAAGAAAGATATGGATCTTAAAGGGTATGGCGATGTTTCTGCTCAGATATGGGATCTTGGCGGTCAAGAAAGCTTTAGGAGCCTCCGGAGGTTGTATTTAGAAGGCGCAAATGGTGCTTTAATTATATACGATTGTACTAAAAGAAATACATATGAAAAACTTCATGATTGGATTCAAGACTTTAAAGACGCCAGAGGAGACGAGCCTTTAGTTCTAATTGGAAATAAAAACGATTTAACCGATAAAATCAAAATTACTGAGAGCGAAGCAAGCGAATTTGCAAAGAGTTTTAACATGGAATTTGTGTCCACTTCTGCTAAAACCGGATCTAACGTAGAAGACGCTTTTATAGAAATCACAAAGAAAATTTTGGATAAAAATTTAGATAAATAGAGATGTAGATTTAATCTCGATATATTTTATATCGAAATTTTTTCTTATTTATAAAGACTTTATAAACATAAAATCATTTATAAAGAAATACCCCTTTTTAAAAGAATATAATTTTTCTTAAATTAATTCAAATCATATTTATCAATATTGATGTAAGATGGTAAAAGAAGTAAAAAAAGTAGAGGAAGAAGAGGAAGTAGTGGAAGAGGAAGTAGTGGAAGTAGAAGACGATGACGAATTCGACGATGAGGCTGATAAGGCCGAAGGAATAGATTATAAGATTGAGAATGTAGTTGCAACTGTGGTTGTCGAGATCACAGAAAAAATCGATTTAAATATAATCGCTCGCAAACATGCTGATGTTGAATATAATCCTGAAAGATTTCCAGGGCTAGTTATGAGAATTCTAAAACCGAAAGCAACAATATTAATTTTCTCGACTGGAAAGATGGTAGTTACCGGAATGCGTAAAGCTTCGGAAGCTGATAGGGTTGTGGAGAAGGTGTTAAAGAATATAAGAAAAGCAGGAATAAAAGTATCAAATCCTGAAATTACCATTCAAAATATAGTAGCTAGTGGAGATTTGCACACTAATATAGATTTAAATATGGCCGCTATTGTAATGGAATTCGCTATGTACGAGCCAGAAGTTTTCCCGGGATTAATCTACCGAATGCCAGACCCAAAAACCGTGTTTTTAATATTCAGCACTGGAAGGATTGTTTGTACCGGAGCAAAAAAAAGATCAATTGTTAGAGAGGCTGTAAAGTTGTTAAATGTACAAGTACGGGAGCTTGGTGTTGCAAAAAAGGAATTAGGTCAGAGCGATTATCAAGATATAACCTTTATTTAATTTATTCATTATTTATTTTTTATTTTGTTCTTAGATTTATCAAGGTTAATCTTATTTGGTTGATCTATAATTATTTAGCTTAATTTTTAAACTACTAATTCAGCAAAATTACTCTTAAAAAAAGTTGTAACTGAAATTAAGACTAATTCGTCGAGTCTTAGCTAATATTTTAATTTCAACTTTATTTCTATACCAACACTGACAAACTCAAAACACTTGAAAGATAATGGATTTTAAACTAATCTTTTTGAAACACGATCATAAATTCACAGTAAGTATTTCCTGATTGTAAACTGCAATCTACTTCTTGAGCGAAACAATGAATATTAGTCATTCTTTCAACCAAACCTGCTAATAAGCCCGCTTCGAAGGAACAAAAACTCCCTTCTGTTTTAATCCCTCTATTGATGAGATCTTTAATTGAAGAATGCCCTCTTAGTTTCAATTGAACTAGTTCCTCTGAACTTTCCGTAATCTCGACCTCTCCTAAATTATATTCGGAGATTTTTTCTTTTAATGCTTCAGGTATGTTTTTAACATCTTTAAGTTGTTTTACTTTTAGAATTGTTCCCAATTCATGGCCTAAATAGTAAAATATAGCTTCTAATTGGTGACCAAGAGCTAATAAAGCCCCCACTTTCATATCTCCAATTTCTTTTCCATCTTCCAAATGTTTCCTCATTTGTACTAAAATTTTCGAAAGCAACGATCTATCCATTTTTTTAAACTCCTTTTTTCTTTATTTTTTAATAATTATATTTTTACGGAGGAAATAAACCCATATAATATCGCATCAATAATGTCCTCCTCTTGAATATTTAAACTTAACCTTCTATCTGCCACAATTACCGTAGGTAAGGCGGTAATTTTATATTCGGTAGTTAATTTGTAGTTTTTTTCTACATCAACTTTTTCGATACACAATTTTTTACCAAACATTGATATATTAATTCGTTTCAACATTTCTTCTACTGGTTTGCAAGGAGTGCAATAGGACGATGAAAAGAATAAAATCCTCGGGTAGCCCTGTTGAAAATTTACTGACATAAATTAACCTTATGAACACCAGTAGATTGTTGAATTAATTTTATTGATCCTTATATTTTTCATAAAGGGTTTTTATAATTGCTTGAAATGCTTCATAAACGCCAGTCCCTGTTTTTGCGCTGGTTTTGTAATATCCCAGAAAACTCCTTTCATTAATTACTTTTTCAGTTTTGTTATCATCTAATGATTCTTTGCTCACTAAATCGATCTTATTACCGAGTAATACAATTGGAATATCTCCACAATATTTTTTAATATCATCGTGCCAATCTGAGATGTGAGTAAAGCTTTTTTTTTCTTCTTTCGGAGCATGAGAAAAAACTATAATTGCGGCTTTACTACCCTTGTAAAAAGTAGGTCTCATAAATGAGAATTCGGCCTGCCCAGCAATATCCCAGAAAAATAATTTAACTTGACTATTCTTAATTTTCTCGTCATACTTCGAAAATTGGGCGCCTAAGGTTTTTATGTATTCTTTTTTAAAACTGCCTTTAGTATATTTTTTTATCAGAGATGTTTTTCCAACGCCACCATCCCCTATCACGGTTATCTTAAACACGAAATCTTTCCTTTCATCACTTTCGTTCATAGAATCACATTATGATTTTTGTTTTATAACTCTATCTAAACTTCTTTAAAATATAAATTATAAATATTGTTTTTTATTTATATTGCTTTTTATTATACAATGAATTGTTATAAATCTTCCAGTTTCTTATAATATTAACCAGAAAAAATAACATATAAAATAGTGATAGAAAAATAATGGTAATTTTAGATAGTGTCAAAGAAATTGTCGTTAAATTCGCAAAGAATAATATTAAATTAGCAATTGCAGAATCGTGTACAGGAGGTTATATTTCAAACGTAATAACTAATATTTCTGGCGCATCTAAAGTATTTGAACGTGGAATCATTTGTTATAGCAATAATTCTAAAATTGATCTTTTAAAAATTGATCCCGATAGGATTGATCAATTTGGAGCAGTGTCAGAAATAGTAGCAAAACAATTGGCGTATAACATTAGAGTACTTTCAAATGTTGACATAGGAATAGGGATTACCGGCATCGCAGGACCTACTGGTGGCACGACTGAAAAACCTGTAGGTTTAGTTTTTATTGGTTTTTCAACTGAAAAGGACACTATTGTGGAAAAGCATCAATTTAAGGCGGAAAGAATTAGGTTTAAAGAAAAGGTTTTAGAAGAAGTTCTTTCCTTGCTTCAAAATTTCACCTTATAAAACAACGCTTATTTCTCAAATTTTCAAATTTTCATATCTTTTTATAGATTGAGTAAAAAAGAATGAATAAGCAAAAAAATATCGAGCTTTTTTAAATGGATTTACTAAGGACTAATTATTTATCATTTTTCATGATCTATCTAATTATCAGTTTGATTAACACATTTATAATCTTATATATCCCCTTTTTCATGCTAGAGATTCTAAATGTAAACAGAATTCAATTATCATTTGTTCAATTTCTTTCGTATTTAACCTTATTTTTAGGGCCTATCACGGGTTTGTTTTTTGATAAATTTTCCCATAAGAAAAAACAACTTATGTTAGTTTCAAGCCTCATTTTGATTATAAGTTTCTCATTTTTTAATTTAAACATTAATAACTTATCCTATTTTGGTATATTTCTATCATTGAATTTTGCAAGTCGATTAATAATCAAAGCAGGAATGGCTAAGTTAATGTTGGAAACCTCGCAATATAGAAACATAAAAAAAAATATAATTTTGATTTCAAATGTTAGCGCTTCGATTGGAAGTATCATTCCAATAATGTTATTTAATTTAGTAGTTTACGATATAAATTCCATTGATTTGTGGACTTCATTTTTTAATATCTGTTGGTTTATGTCATTTCCTATTATGCTGACTTTTTTTTTAATAAAAGACAACTCCCTTAGCAAAAATTTTATAACTGAGACGAAAATAACAGAACCATTAGTGAAAAAGAAATTAAAAAACAAACATTTAAGTTTAATATTAATCTTATTAGCAAACTTTCTAATCTGGGGTGATAAATTAATTGAATTTCCACTCACAAGTTATATTTTTACCAAGTTTGGAGAAGAGGGCTTCAGAAATTATTCGTACTTATTTTTTATTTTCTTGTATTTAAATATTGGCGGGTGGTTTATTGCAAGGCGGCTTAAAAATAAAAAGAAGTCGTGCATTAATATATCAATTTCAATCACGATTTATGCTTCATTGATGTTCTTTATCGTCTTTTCTAATTTAACCACCTTCTTATTAATTATGGCCGCAAATCAACTAGTAGGCGGAATTATGATGTCCCAGTTTACTGAAAGAAACATTGATGTTTCAAATTTAAGTAAAAATACGGCCCTATCATACGAGCTAATAAGAGGCTCTAGTCTATTGGCAAATCTTATATTTGTACCATTAGGAACGTTATTAAGCACATTTGTACCGCTGGAATTTCTAATCACTATTGTAGTTGTAATGTCTTTGTTTTCGATAACGCCTTTATATTTTTTGAAAAAATGTTAAGCATTGTTGATTAATTTGCCTTTTTCCATAATAAGTTTTTTTGTGCCATCTTTGTATTCAACTGTAATATTAGCTTGTGGTGTTGTAACGAAATCCCAGTGGATTTGAGAAATCGAGGTCCCTCCCATCATTTTATTTCCCCCAAAAGCAACATGTACGCTCCCATTTATTTTTTCATCTGTAAGAATGTACCCGATTGCCTTTGTTATTTCGGGATTACAACCGATCCCGAGTTCTGCAACATTGTAGGTGCGTAATTCACCTAAATTCTTTTCTTTATCTATTTTTTCACCTTGTTTAAATGTAGCGATTAACTCATTCAAATTCTCATCGGCAGTAACTTTATCGATTAATAGTCTTCCGTTCTTAAAAATTAGTTCGACATTTCTTATGATTTTATTGCTAAACCTATCTTTAGTTAAAGGGCAAAATATCGTTCCTTCACCTTGTTTTTCGTGAGGGGGGAAGAAAACTTCTCCAGCAGGTAAATTTCCTCCTAGATCTCCAATAGCAACCTGTTCATCTGATAATAACCCATCATCGAGGATGTTTACGCGGTCTTCTATCAAAACCCAGAAGTCTGTTCCCAAATCATCAGTGACATGAACTTTTTTCGCGTCGTTAAAATTTTTAGATATATTTGATGTAATTTGATGTAAATCTTTCTGAGGAACACTAATTCCACCCACGATAAATTTTTCTAGTAAATCATAGCTTATATTATAGAAAGCTGCTGCTTTTTGGGAAGGCCATCCAGCGTAACACCATTTTTTCCCTGGAGCATACTCTTCTTTAGTTCCATAGAGTACATCTCTAATAGGAGCAAGAGATTTAGCTCTGGCCAGCAATTTCTCTCTAGGAACTTCGTTTACGATCGATGGATCTTCGTAAGGTTCAATGACGATATAGGCGTCTATGTTTTCGATTAACTTTAAATAATGTTTAGGCGTAATTGTTAGAATTTCACTTGAAATTTTTTTATCAAGGAAGAAAGTTTCTGTAAATCGATCGCTTGTGGACGAAATATGAGGAATCCCTCCCATTCTATAAACATTTAACGCGATCTCCTCTAATAAATCTTGACTATAAATGCCTCCTTTGATGAAAACACATTCCCCCTTCTTTTTTATGTTTATACTATTAACAATATTTTGTGCACAAAGTTCAATTTTTTTTCTATCGATCATATTTGAATTAATTTTACATCTGTTATTAATTTTCAATTTTCCATTATGTCTAAAAGAAATGTATTTATAGCGAAAATGAAAAATTCAGTTTACCAGCAATGAATTTATTACACATAATTGTTATATTTAAAATATTGGAACAACGAATTCTTAATGAAGTTAGATAATAATACACAAAAAAGATTTAAAATTATGGTAATACGAGAAGCAGGTTTGTTGTTTCGAGGATTTACATTAGTAAAAAAAAGTTATCACAAAACTACTTTAGGAAAAATCGATACCGATTTAAGAAGTGGTTTGCTTACAGCACTCTTGAATTTTGCAGAGACTGCATTTTCTACAGGTTCTGTAGAATATTTTGAAGGAAATAAATTTACTTTAGTTTTTATTAATGAAAAAATTTTAGCAGAAGATAGTGTCGAGCCCGAGCTTTTAGTATCGTATGCAATTATTGATAAACAGAAAAAAATAGAGAAATACATTTATAGAAGCGTCCATCCTCTATTGAATAAAGTTGCTAAGGAATTTAAAGCTCAAAACGAGGGAAAAAATTTATCAGAAATCTCTCAATTTAAGATCTTTAAGAAGAATCTTGACGAAATTTTTGGCTCTGATACAAAAAATGTTGATCAAAAACTAAGAGGATTATTTTATTAAAAAGTATAATAATTCAAGTAATATTTCAAGATGTTAACTATTTTTCTTTGACTTTTTTAAAAACCAGAGGAGGATCGGTAAAGCAATCGTTGCATCTGAGATAACCGTTGAATACTTCGCTTCTTGACTTACTTTTCCCCAAGATTTTGCTTCTTCAAAAGTTGCTCCACTAAGACCGCCTTGTTCTGGCCGATCCATTGTTATTTGTATTGCGTACTTCGCGGAATTAGGACAAAATTGCAAAGATTGCATAATAAAATTCTTAGGAACGCCTCCACCAATAATACAAATGCCCGCTTGTTTAGCATCCCAAGCTAGATCAACCATTTTTAACATGTCTTTAAAGTGGTTAAGGTTTAAATTTTGGTGATGAAATCCTAACTGTAAAGCCAAACCTGAATCTGTAAAAGCGGGACAAAATATAGGAACATTTTTTTTTGCACAAATTTTTAAAATAGAACTATCATTATCAGGTAATTGGTCTCCAAGGAACTTTAAAAAAGAACTAACAGGCATGTTTTCGTCTGGAATATCTAAATTTGTTACGTAATCTTCAATACCTTCGTAAACCTTATTCGGTAAGTATACGTCGTAGATTCTGTTTAAATCTTGTTTATGTAATTCATAATCATTGACCTCTTTTACATTTAATTCCCCTTGTAAATGATGATATCCTAATGTTTCGGCAATATCGTGAGTTAAAGAAGCGCCAGTAGTAACAAGAACGTCAATAAAACCTTCTTCAACGAAGTCGTGAATAACTCTTTGCATTCCTGCAGGAACTAGAGCTCCAGCAAGACCAAAAAATTTAATACATTTTTTATCCTCAATCATCTCCTTGTAAATTTCACAAGCTAAAGCTAAACGCTTGGCGTTAAATCCAGTATTTTTTAATGATTGAATAAGATCGATAATATCATCATTCTTATCGATTTTGAATTGATTTACATTTTTCAACTTCTTTTTTATATTTTCATTTGGCATAATCATCACTTCTATGTTTGTTATGGATAAAAGAAATTAATTCTATTATTAACTTAGCCGCTAAATTAGATGTCACATTATTTAACAAATCTAAATTTGGACAAACTTCAACTAAATCAAAGGCAACAACATCAAAGTTTTTAGTTAACTTTCTTAATATTTTCCATAATTCTCGATAACTAAATCCTCCAGGAATAGCATATCCTGTTCCCGGCGCTATAGAAGGGTCTAACACATCAATATCAATTGATATATATATCTGTTTTATATGGGAATTTTCAAAAAAATCAATAATATTATTCGTAAATTTGTCAATACCGAATTCATGGAGCAAGTAAGCGTCAAAATGAACGATATCTTCTTTTTTAGCAAAATCTAATTCAGGGATATCTATATCCCTCGATCCAACAATAAGCATGTTGTATTTATTGAGAAAAGCTAACTCAAACAAACGACGGGAGATAGTTGTGTGAGAGTACAACTTTTTATCCCATTCATTATATAAATCGAGGTGTGCGTCAAAAATTAAAACGCCAAATTCATTATTATTTTCAAAAGAATCTGCTAAAGCTTTTACAACTGGAAAGGTGCAAAAATGGTCGCCACCTATCATTATTGGAACGACATCCTTTTTCTGATGGAAAATCAAACTTATAAATTTTTCAATTTCCTCAAGATTTTTATTAACATTCGTAGGTTCAATTGGTACATTTCCTATATCAACAAGATTTAAGTTAGGTATTTCAACGCCCATTTCAGTTGTTAAAGCTAAATTTGATGTAATTTCTCGAACTTTTTGAGGGGCAATAGCAGAATTAGCAGCCTTAAGAGAAGTTAAGTAGTCCCAGGGGATTCCAAAAATTACGAATCTAGTATCATTATCAATAACCTCGCCAAAATCATAAAAAGTCATGGTCTAATCCTTTTAATCCTAATTTGTTACATTTGATTTAGCGTATCTATTCCCAATATATCTAATCCTATTTTGATGACGATTTGAACACACCTAATTAATAGTAACCTCGTTTTTTCTAAGTCTTTATTATCAGATAAAACTTGGCAAGAAGAATAAAAAGAGTTGAACGCTTGACATAAAGCTAAAAGATATTGTGGGATTAGATGGATGTTATAATTTCTTGTTATGGAATCTATTATCTCTGGAAAATAATTTAATTGTTTAACTAAGGATATTTCTTTTTCGTGTTCTATCAAGTCCCATTTAATATTTAAGTCAATCAATCCTTTTGATTTCGTAATTATCGATTCAATTCTTGCGTAACAATATTGAATATAAGGTCCTGTTTCACCTTCAAACGAAATGCTTTGTTTAGGATTAAAAATAAAATCCGATTTAGGGTTAAATTTTAAAATGAAAAAGGATAGCGCCGCCATACCAATAGATTTAGCCCTTTCTTTTTTTTTCTCTTCTATAAGCTCTGGATATCTTTTATTTACCTCTTCATAAGCCAATAATTGAATTTTATCAATTATATCATCCGCATCGACTATTGTTCCTTCCCGACTTTTCATTTTTCCTTCTGGTAAATAAATCATTCCATACGACAAGTGAAATTTATCTTCCTTAAATCCGATCATATCCAAAACGGCAAATAACTGTTTAAAATACAAATCCTGTTCATTTCCCACTACATAAATGGATTTATCGTAATTGAAATCATCTTTTTTTTGGAAGGCTAAGTGAATGTCTTGAGTTATGTACAACGATGTGCCATCTCTTCTTATTAAAAATTTATTTGGTAAATTATAACTTTCTTTTAAATCAGCAAAAATAGCTCCATCTTCAGTCTTATTGAAAATACCTTTATTAAATCCTTCAAGAACTTTTTCTTTACCCCTCCAATAAATATCCGATTCAAAATACTCTTTATCAAACGATATATTTAATTTTTTATAAGTTTCCTTAAAGCCCTTAAGTGCCCAAACGTTCATTTTTTTCCACAATGCCCTGACCTCAGGATCATTTTCTTCCCATAATCTAAGCAGGTTGTAGACTTCTTCTATTAACTTATCGTCTTCTTTTTCCATCTGATTATATTTAACGTAAAATTCTCCTACGAAGTGATCGGATTTTATATTTGGCTCTTTTTTGTTCCCCCACTTTCTGTAAGCGAACATAGATTTACATATGTGGATTCCTCTATCATTATTTAGATTCACCTCGAAAACAAGTTCTTCTTTATATTTAAGAAGGTTCGAGAGAGAACGGCCTAATAACATATTACGGATGTGTCCTAAGTGAAGCGGCTTATTTGTATTTGGCGCGGGGTATTCTATTACGATTCTCAACGGGTCTGATTTACTTTTGCCCAATTTTTCATAGATTCTTCCGTAATCTTCTTGAAGTTTAAAAATTTCTTGTAAAACTATTTGTGGTCTTACTTTAAAATTTAAATAAGGGCCAGTCGCTTCTATGATTTCTAAATAATCAGCTAATTTTATTCTTTTTTTTAACTCCTTTGCTATGATGTTGGGCGCTTTTTTTTCAAATTTTGCCAGTTGAAAACAAGGAAATGCATAGGAAAAATCAAACTCTTGAGGAGGTATTTCAATTAAATTCTCAATTTCAGTTGTTGAGAGATTTGTGATATATTCGGCTAAAAATTCCGCAATTGTTTTTTTATCGACGATAATCATTTTCAATTACGTTAGAATCTCATATATTTTAATTCTTTACTATTTATTTATTTATTATTAGCTCATAAAATTTTTGATATTATAATAATAGAAAGGTTGATTCATGTATGTCATTTGAACAAGACGCTAAGAGAAATTTTCCTAAATGGCCGATATATGACGACAAAGAGATAAATGCCTTAAAGAAAGTAATAAAATCTGGCGATTGGTGGTGCGGTGCTCCAGGTACGCACCAAGGTGAGAATATTTGGGCGTTTCAAGTAGAATTTGCTAGATTTCAAGAAGCAAAATATTGCGTAGCGGTATGTAATGGAACGGTAGCCATAGAAGCGGCACTAATGGGTTTTAATATTGGTTTAGGTGATGAAGTTATTGTTTCAGATTACACCTTTGTTGCATCTGCATCAGCAGTAATAGCTACAAACGCAGTTCCCGTTTTTTGTGATATAGATCCAGAAACTCTAGTTATGGACGTGAATAAAATCGAGAGTCTCATCACTAAAAGAACTAAAGCAATTATACCCGTTCATTTAGGTGGTAATCCCGTCGAAATGGATAAATTAATGGAAGTATCTTCAAAAAACAACCTATATGTTATTGAAGATTGCTCACACGCACACGGTTCTAGATTTAAAGGAAAAAGACTGGGTAACTGGGGAGATGTAGGAACATTTAGTTTTCAAGCTTCGAAAGTTTTAACAAGTGGTGAAGGTGGGGCAATAATTTGTAATTCTAAGAAATTAGCAGATAATATTTATTCTTATACTGATTGTGGTAGGAAAAAAAACGCTTATTTCTACAAACACTTTAGTTATGGTACAAATTATAGGATGACTGAGTATCAGGCAGCAGTGCTTAGAACCCAATTAGAAAAGTTTTCCTCTCAACATAAACTAAGAAACGAGAATGCTAATTATTTAATGAAAAAGTTAAACGAGATTGATGGGATCAGAACTATGAAACCAACCCCCGGTACAACAGAACTTGGGTGGTACGTTTTTCCAATAGTATTTGAACCAGAAAAATTTAGTGGTCTTACCAAGTCAGAATTTTATAAAAAGTTGAATAGAAATGGCATTCCTACTGACGATTGTTACCCCCCCTTACATAGTTTAGATTGTTTTAGAGAAGTTAAATTAAAAAAAGGAATTAAGTATAATAAAGCTAATTGGGGAGGAGAAAAAAGCAATAATAAATATTTCCCCGTTGTATCTGATATATATTCAAGAAGTATTCAACTTCCTCATGAGATCCTTTTAGCTTCAAAGGATAAGCTTGATTGGGTTGTAGCCTTCATAAAAGCTTTACAAAAATAATTTTTATTTGTATTATGTAAAAAAATTAAAAAATTCTCATGAATTATTAGATAAATAAGTAAAAACTTGAGTCAAATAGGTGAACAATAAAATATGTCTGATGAGCAAAACATAAAACTAAAACTATATTTCGACGAAGAAAAGGGGGAATTCCAACCAGTATCAGATGAAGGTAATACTGCCAATGTGTACCTAGACTTAGTTGAAGAAGGAGAAGAGAAATATTGGCAGTACTATTATGTTGAAGGAGCGCCCTTAATTGCACGCAGGACTGCGCTTAGATCTGCAAGAGGTATCGCTAAAACTGGTTATTTAAATCCTGTTGATGATGTACGATATGGTGTAAGTTATGAATTACGGGAAGAATTCGACCAATATCATCCTGATCATCTCTCAGATGACCTCAAAAAAAGCCAGCGTTCATGGTATAAAGGGGAGTATAAATAACCTTATTTTTTCTTTTTATTTATTTTCTATATTATTTTTGCATAATATAGAACATATATCCGTAGAAATTCGAATATTTCTTGAAGAAATTAATTTCTTGTTCGGTGAATTCTATTTCAGCTAAAAATTCCTTTTTGTGGCTGTATTTTTTCTTGACTTCGGGTAAATGATTCTCCAGAGGAATATATAGGTTCTCCCACCAATCAGGATCTTCTTGAAATTTAAAGTTAGCAATTAAGTTATAACCATATTTCTTAATCATTTCTATAGCTTCATTTAGTTCTAACATTTGAGGATAACAGCTATCCCAAAATTCAATGACCTCGATTGGTGCGTCTTTATTAAACCACACCATATCGGATACTGCTAAGTATCCTTCGGGTTTTAATAATCTTTTCCATGATTTTATTCCTTCTTCGAACCCTATTACAAATATAGATCCCTCGCTCCAAAGTATATCAAATGTCTCGTCTTTATATTCTATCGAATCCATTGACATTTTTACAGTCTCGATATTATCTATTCCGTTAATTGAAGCCTTTTTTTTTAAGATATCAAGATATTCATGTATAATATCAATCGCGATTATTTTACCGTCTGAAATTTTAGCTAGTTCAATGGTAGACATACCCGTCCCTGCTCCTATATCCAATATTTTAGGATCTTTAGGTTGAGATTTTAAAAAAGAAAAAGCTTTTCTTGTTGTTTCAACTGAACCTGGACCACATCTGGGAAGTGGAGCGAATAAGTCTATGTAAAATTGCTTGAGTTCTTCTTCCATAGTAAGGTAACGAGAGCATAATATTAATATTATTTTAAAAATAAAAATGATTTAATATAGAACCTCTTCAATCTTCCTAGATTCTGCGCTTTTATACATTGTTTCGACAATCTTCAATATTTTCAAACCAAATTTCGCGTCTGTTAAAGGTTTTGTCTTATTCAATATACAATTCATGAAATGAACGATTTCTTGGGGATATCCAAAAGACCAAGCTTCAGCAGGAACGGGAAACGTCCAACCCTTCGTAGTTCCTGCTTTTTCCAAGGCATATCCATATCCTTTTTCGCTATAAACGCTCATTAAATTTGAAAAAGTTGGAGCGACTTTAACTTGTCCTTCAGTACCAAATAATTCGAATCTCATGTCATAACCTCCTGGTGCTGTCCAAGATTCTTCAATGACTATTTGGGCATCATTTTCAAAGTATAATACTCCCACAGCATTATCTTCAACTTCACACTTACCAAATTTACCCCGATCTGGTTGTATCGTTTTTACTTGACAGTACACTTCTTTAACATCGCATCCAAGATACCAAACTAAACAAGCAATATCATGGATACCTAAGTCTAAAAGAGCGCCCCCTCCGGATTCTTCAGCTCTATAGAACCAAGCTGAGTGAGGTCCAGAATGCTGTTCTTTTCCGCGACCCATGTAAATCTTTCCTAAAGCGCCCTCCTCGACAATCTCTTTAACTTTACTAAATGAGGGTGCGTACATGTTATTTTCACAGTAAAAAATCTTCTTGTTTGAAGATTTCTCGACGTCTAACATCTCTTTTCCTTCAATAATGTTTTTAGCTAAAGGTTTCTCTATAAGCGCGTGAATTCCAGAATTTAAAATGTCAATGGCTATATCTTTATGTAAATAATTTGGTACACAAGCAGAAATAGCATCACAATCGAGTTTCAATAAATCATTGTAGTTTTTATGCGGATTGCCAGGAACTCCGTACCTTTTCATGAGACTTTTGGCTTCTTCTTCATTTATAGAAGAGATTCCTATAATCTCTACATTAGAGAGCAATGAATAAGAATAACAATGATGCTCAGCAATAAAACCAGACCCAATAATTCCTACTTTGATTTTATCCATAATTGTACCATCTTGATAATTTAATCTTAATTTAACTTAACTTGTTCAAATTTAAAATTATTACTGTTTATTATTCCCAAAATTCTAATGCTGAGTAGTATTTCTTAATTCCAGAAAAAGGACACGCCGCGATACAATTTCCGCAATCTGAAGAGTTTTCGATCCAAAATTCAAAGCATTTTTCCACATCTACGTAATACTTTTTAACGCCTGAATTGTTAGATATGGTCGGTGGTTCAAAACTAGGCTCTTTATCCTTTGTTATAGCCTTGGTTTCACAAGCTTCAGCGCATTTAAAGCAATTTTTGCAAAATTTTTCGACTTTTTTAATGAAATTTAGATTAGGGGCATCTAACATTAATGGAAGGTCAGTAAAAACTTTACAAATCCGCACTCTTGGTCCATATTCGGGCGTAATCAATAGCCCATTTCTACCTAAAGCTCCAAACCCCGCATCGATTGCTAATGGTATACTAAGTGCGGTATCATTACCACATTGGATTGCTCGATAGCCTAAATTTCTAATAAATTCACCAAGACACGAAATTACAAAAGCCATTTTTGAGTAAGCTATAGCAGATGCTGCGGCTGCGGGTTGAGCAGGCGAGGTAGAAACTGCATTTTTGTCCATTTCAATACCCATAACAATAACTTTGTCTATACCTTCTGGTAAATTGATAGGGCTTTCTAATATTGAATTTTGGACTTTTCCTTTTCTAATATCTTTTTTTGAATCTGACTCACTAGTTAACGAAGGTCTTATGAAACCCGTTTTATAAATCCATTTCTCGTTAACCTTAGCAACTCCTACTAACGATGCACCAAAAAATTTAGCAACTTTTTTTACTTGCTGAGTAAAGGTTTGAAGATTCTCTATTTTATATTTCGATCGCATCCAATTTACGCCGTAATCTCCTCCTTCTTGTTTTTCTCTTTCCCAAGCAAAAGCAAAAGGAAACTTTTCGTACACCGTCCATCCAGCTGCAACTAACGCAAAATCAATCCGAGAATATCCGTCCTTTTTTGAATTAATGTGATGAATTAAATTCTCATCAAACATTTTCCCGTAAGTTGATAGCGTTTTGTCCCAAGTACGTCGGTAAAGTGTATTATATTTTTCTTCAAATCTTTGATAAATGCTTTCATTAATATCATAGAGATTTTCTGTTTTTTTTTCCATTTGAACCCTTTCTCTTCAATTATTTCCACTACAAATTCTTTTTTCAATTATTATCTCATAAAAAGAAATAGTACTTTAAATATTAGTTTAAAGCAAGAAATAAAATTTTTAATATAAATTTATAAGCTAAAATATAATAATTTTCTCTATGCCCATATATATACTTGCAACTAAACTTCAAAATCCTGATTTAGTTGAAAAAAGGAAAAAACAAGGTGAAAAATATCTAGAACTAGTTAAAGAGAAAGTTCCTAATATTAAATGGATCGCACATTACGCGATTTTAGGTCCTTATGACTTTCTTGATATTTTCGAAGCAAAAAATGAATTAGAAGCCGCAAAGGTTTCGCTACTTTCCCGTGCTGCTGGAGCTACTTTCGCTGAGAGTTGGACAGCCATTCCATACACAGACTTTCTTAAACTAGTTGAGGACTTGAAATAAAATAAAGAGACATTAATTATGAAGCGTTTTATCGTACAAATAGGGTTTGGCATAGATCAGCACGGACACGATGATGATTGTACTAATGCTGCTATCAAGGCTATCAAAAATGCTATTTCAAATAACTGTCTTACGGGATTATTAGAGATTTGTGACTTAAAAGAACCAAACGATCTGTTAAAAATGATTATACATGTAAAGATTGGAGCACCTTATCCCAATAACATTAAAAAAGAAAAAGTTTTAAAAGCGATTCCGTTTGGTGAAAAATCGATTGAGATAGAGAAGGGAGGGTTGATTGCTAAAGGAATAATGATTAAAGAACTAGGGGATACTTCTGACAAAATAATTGTTTGTAATGCGGCTGTAACTGTATCAATCACAGCTTAAAATTCATAAAATAAATAAAGTTGATACATTTATGGTGAAAAGATGCGAATGGGCCAATAGTAATGCCCTAATGAAGGAATATCACGACAAAGAATGGGGTGCCCCTGAACATGACGAAAAAAATCTATATGAGCTCTTAATCTTAGAAGGGATGCAAGCTGGTTTAAGTTGGAACACTGTACTTCAAAAAAGAGATAATTTTAGGAAGGCGTTTGATAATTTTGATTACATTAGAATTTCAAATTATACCGAACTTAAAATTGAAGAATTAATGCAAAACAAGGGAATTATAAGAAATCGATTAAAAATCCAATCAGTAATCTCAAACGCAAAATCATTCGTTAAAATACAAGAAGAATTTGGATCTTTTGATAACTATATATGGAGTTTTGTTAACAATAAGGTAGTTCATAACTCTAGGAAAACATTAGAAGAATTACCATCCAATACAGATCTTTCTGACAGAATTAGTAAAGATTTGAAGGGAAGAGGTTTCAAATTTGTAGGGTCAACTATAATTTACTCCTTTTTACAAGCAGTTGGAATTGTAAATGACCATACAACCTATTGTTTTCGGTATAATGAATTAAAAAATAAAATTTAGTTTTTAATTAAATTCTCTAAACCTATTTCTTTTTCAGCATATTCTTTTAAACCATACCATTGGGATTCAGTTGTACCAAAATACTTAAATATCGCGATTCCTAAACCAAAATCAAATCCTTTCATTTGTTTTAACATTTCATCGATATTACACTCAACGGAATTCGTGATTGCTAGTATCGGACTATTGAATTCGTGAATTCTCTTTTTCATATTTCTCGTAAAATACCAATAAAAAAAGCCACCTACTTTTCCCCAGTACCATCCGTCGTCTCGTGTTCCCATTAGATATGGGTATTCCATTGGAGATGCCACATCCAAAATTGAAGATAATTTTACCCAATCTTGACCTAATCTTTTTTGCGTAAACATTTTCTTAGGACCAGGAAGGCAAAACCATCCCGAGACACAGTTGTTATTGACGCTTTTTATTACGTTCTGGAGCTTTTGTGCGTATTCCGCAATTGTATCTGATTTAAACTCATACCATTCATGACTTGTTAGTAATTTTGCCTTAGGTCCATAATTAGTTTTAAACTTTTCTACACATCGATGGCAAGCGCATAACTCCATGAAAGCTCCATCGTATCTAATGTAATCGGCAAAGAACCCTTTAATTGGATAATCTTTTACGACTTCTTTTGTAAGCTCTAATAAATAATTTACATGCTCGCTATTAGGACACATAAAGCTTGTAGATGGTATATAACCCTTTCCTCTTGCACCTCTTGCCTTGCCTTGCTTCTTATCTATGCTTTCTGTTAGAAAGGGAACTTTTGCTTTATAATCTTTAAATGAAACGTTCTCAGGTAATTCTACTCTCATTTCACCCTCGTCGTGTGTTGAAATATCGCCTTTTCTATATTTTACACCATGCTTTTTTACATTTTTTCCATGAACGCTAACTCGTTCAGGATGTAAATTTCCTTGGTACGCGTCGTTCATGCTTGTAAAAGAAACCATTATTTTTATATTTCTGTCCTTTCCAGCATCGCAAAACTCCCCCAATATATCTCTTCCAGTAGGATTCCATCCCACATCCGTACCCCACAAGCATGCTCCATCCGTGTCCTTGATAACAAGTCCAAAAACATTAAAGTGACATTCATCTAATTTATCCATAACTTCAATAACGTTTAGTTTTTTTTCAGCAAATTCGTAATCTAACTTTCGAAATCCTTCTTTTCCCCTAATCGGCATAAGACCCATGGCATATATTTTTTTCACGCCGAATGCTGACGTTACGATTTCAAGCTTCTTAGGGTCAAACTCAACATATTCTGACCAATCAAATTTTCTTTTCATGTTTTCTCAATACGATCAACTTTTATTTTGATAAATTTAGCTTCAATTTTTCAATTTCCAAATTAGATAGTTTTTTAACATAGTTCTTTCAATAAATTTTTAAGGCTATTTGATATTTTAATAACAGATACATTTAAAGATTTATATATGTAAATACGATTATTTATTATAGAAATCGAATTAAAATATTTGTATAAATATCAAATTATTGAAGAAGACGAAATATTAAGATCTAAATTTGTGCTTGGGAGGAATACTGAATAAAAATGTACGATGCAACCTTTAAGATCATTATTTTTGGAGATGCTGGCTGTGGGAAGACCACTCTAACTCAGAGATTTCTGACTAATTTATTTGTTTCCGATTCAAAAATGACTATTGGAGTAGATTTTGAGGTTAAGAGCTTAGAAGTTGACAAGCAGAAAGTAAAATTACAAATATGGGATTTTGGTGGAGAGGAAAGGTTTAGGTTTTTACTTCCTACGTATGTTAGAGGCGCTCGGGGCGGGTTATTCTTGTTTGATATAACAAATTATTCTTCCATTGCTCACATAGACGATTGGCTTAACGTTATTAGGAAAGAAATTCGAGCCGAGGATGTATTTCCTATTATTGTAGTGGGTGGTAAAGCAGATTTAACAGAGAATAGGGAAGTCTCAGCAGAAGACGGGATAAAAATTGCGAAATCGAGAAATGTCGACGGTTTTATTGAAACTAGTTCTAAGAGTGGAGAAAATGTAGAGAAAACATTCGAAGCTCTGACGAGATTGATGCTTAATAATTCCAGAAGATACTAAATTAAAGAAAAACTCGTTTTTATAGCATAACTTAAATCTTTTATAAAAGTATAAAGTATAGTTTGATTATTACTACTTTTTAATGAGAAGAATTTGGTTATTTATTATTTACAGGAACCTTTTCAAGTATTCGTGTGTCAATTCTTCTATTTAAAACCATGGTTTGATATTCCATATCCTTCTTGTATTGGTTGGCAAAATTTAGAAGTTGTTCAATCATTTCGATTTCTTTATTTTCATCTCTGAAATAATATCCTCCAAAATTTGGAATTTCCGCGTACTTTTTCTTCAAAACTTCTTGTAATTCGCTAGGTAATACATCAGTTCTATCCTTTATTGCCAAACTTAAAGCATTTAATAATTCAATATAGCTTTCTTGTTTACTAAATTGACACAAAAGACATTTTGAACTTCTATTTTTAAGGATATTCAAAATAATAATTCCAGTTAAATACCTAAAGGTATCGACTAGCTCGTCGTAATTTCCTTTTTTCATGTGTTTTTTAACTATTACTTCCGCAATTGAGTACAAGCTCGAAAAATAAATCGCTCTAGAAAAGTATGCTGGATCAATACAAAATAATCTAGTAAACCAAAATGCGCTAACATCTTCAGGTGGATCTTCAAAAAATATGTAGTAAACTAACCTTCCATCTCTTTCTTTATACAATGTAGATTCTTTTTTCAGCATATTTAAATATGTTGATATAGTGGAGCGTGCGATTTCTTTAAAGAATTTTTTATACTCTATTTCAACATCTCTCGTAGTTACCTTTTTCTTTCCCTCGAGATAGAATTTTAGAATTATGCCTAATATTCGATTCTCGTGAAGTCGTCCAGTTTTAACCTGCTGTTCTTCATTTTCATCTTCTCTAATGTTATAAATATCAATTAGTTCAGGAGCGATTTCGTGAATAACTTTCTCCAAAATATAAATGTTTAATT
>JABCSY010000118.1 GCA_018238625.1 Promethearchaeota archaeon | reverse complement strand
AAATCTTAATTATCAACTTATATAAGAAAATTTATAGAATTTGAGAAAATTGATTTAATATGAGTGACTTCGTAACAATTGTTAACTCTTCGTTTGATAATGGTATTCCGTTCTGGATTTATACCAGCGATTATATTTTTGGTATGGTACCTGTAGATGCAAGTGGAGCCCGCTGGAAAGAGATTTCCTATACTTTCGAAGAACCCGATAATCCCCTTTTTGTCACAGAGAGAGCTGCCGATTTGTCTTTTCAATTTTTGCTTGAAGAAGTTGAAAAAGGCGTATCTTTTTATGTTGACGACTTAAAAGTACCCATGATAAAGGAGTTTGCTAAAACGCTCGAAGGAAAACCTGGTCCCGAAAAAATGAGCACCATTATTGCTGAATTAATCAATAACTCGTTAAAATATTCCTCAAAGTTTCCAATTATAAAAAACAAAGATGAGCTTAGCTCTTTAACAAGCAAAATTTAATTTTTTCTGAATTTCTTATAATTCGTTTCCTGAGTATTTCAAAAAAAGTTCATTTCTTTAGATGTACAAATTCTTTCTTAGAGGATGTTTCTTTGTGAATTCCTCGTCAATTCTTTTAGCCATTTGATATTCTAAATTCGAATTTCGTTCGCCAACGATTTTTTTTAAGTAATTTCCCTGTTGTTGCGAGTATTTTTCGATCCCCGCTGCTACAATATTTTTATCTTTTTTTATGGGAACAACCATCCCAAAAAGACGAAAAATTTCATCTGGTGATAAGGATTTTCCTTTTCCCGCTTCTTCCTCGATATCTCTGTCAATATTTCGAACAACGGAACCCATAGTTAACGAGGAATAAGGACTGAGCATTTTAGATTTTAACCAATATGTATTGGGTTTTTTTATTATAAAAGTATCTGTATTTCCATGGTCGTCTTTTGAACCTATAACGCTCCAATCGCTAGGGTCCTTATCGTACTCTTTTTTCAATTTTTTTATGATAGGCTTGATTGGAGCGACTCCACTGTAATCTTCTTCATCTTCGTTATTCGTCATACTTCTAATTATAATAAATAAATGTAACTATAAAAAGATAAAGATTAAACAACATAAGGAGTAAGATATTATTATCGTAAAATTTCTTTAGTTAAAAGTTTTAATCCATGAGAGAGAAAGAAAAACTCGAAAAAGTTGAGGAAATATATAAAGCAATTCTCAATTCTATAGAAACTCAAAATCATAAAGAAATTTCAGATAGCTTAAAAAAGCTAAGCAATATTGAAGCAGAATTTTTAGAAGAGCATCGGAGTAGAAAAAAAGAGGGTGCTTATTACACTCAAAAAAATATTTCCGATTTTATGATTTCTCAAGCGTTAAGTCTTTTTTTAAGCAAAAAAATGAAGGATACTCAATTTAACAACTTGAACGACATTTTTAAGTTAGAGGATAGCGTAAGGAAAGATTGCGAACAGAATCTATTGAATGCTTCTATCTTCGATCCTGCTTGCGGTTCCGGTGTTTTTCTCCTAAGTTCCGCTAATCAAATTTGCAAAATAATTAAAAAACTTAATTCTGAATTTGACGTAAACAAAATCAAGCTTGAAATTTTAGAAAATCTTTATGGCTCCGAAATTAATGATACTGCTAGGAAACTATGCATTTTAAAATTATTTAAGTGGTGTTATAACGAATCAAATCCATATAATTCTAGACTTTTATCGATTTTAAAGTCGAATATTTTGTTAGAAGATAGTTTAGAAAAATCTAGTAAGTTTAAGTTTGATCTTATTGTTGGAAATCCTCCTTATGGGAATATTTTGGACGGAAATCAAAAAAAAAAGTTAAAATTAGAAAATATTTTTTACAACGACATTTACTGCGCATTTTTACTAAAGTCTCTTGCGTGGACGGATGGAATAATAGGATATTTAGTACCAAAAAGCTTTCTATTAAGGCAAGGCTACGTAAATTTTAGAGAAAGTCTGTTATCTATTGCGAATCTTCTTAGAATATACGATGTTGGTCCTAATATTTTTAAAAATGCAACAAACGAAGTTCAAATTCTTTTTTACGAAAAAAAATTAAACTCGCTCAAAGACTTAAGTATATATCAATACCCAAATAGCAAAATTACTAAATATCAAAAACAAAATGTCGATTCCTTAAGAATATGCTTTAATTCAACATGCCCTCTCAGTTCACACAAAAAAAAGATTTACGCCTATACATTTGATAGAACATGCCCTTATTGCGATTCTAAAACCACTCCTTTAAACCGAATTAGAATTAAAACTAATAGGGAAATTATAGACCTTATTAATAAAATAGAAATTACAGGGGATTTAAATTATCTTAGTATTAAACACATCCCAAATATGATTCGAGGCGAAGAAGATAAAGGTCTAAAGCAAATTTTGAGTTTAATGGAAAAGAATACTAACAACTCATGCTTTTTTATTAAAGCAAAGGAAGATTTTGATTATTACAATTTTAAAAGGAATAAGTCGTTCAACATCGAAATGGCAAACCCAAAAATCTTAAAAGGAATAAATTTCGAATTTTATACCAATCCAAAGCTTTTAATTAAGCACAACAATATTTTCCCTCAAGCAACTTTCAGTAGGGAAAATGTTTGTTTTACCTCTTCAATTTATTCGATAATAAGTGATGACCACATCGAATTAAAATTCTTATGCGCAATTTTAAATTCTTCGTTAATGCAATTCTATTGTCTTTATGGGATAAACAACCAAAAGAACACGACTATAAATTTAAATCAATATATGATTAGACACTTACCGATTAAAAACGCTAACCACAATTATAAAAAAGATTTGAGCGAAAAAGTACAAGCGATAATCCATTCTCTTATCGATAACAACGATAAATTAGATGATAAAACCATTCACTTATCAAGAGAGATTGACGATTTAATATTTAAATTATACGAAATAACAGACGATGAAAGAGAGTTGATAGTCTCAACTATTAAAAATCAAGTTGGTTTTTACAAAAAGGTTTATGATTAATTTATATTTAATACAATGTTATTTTATTCCTCCAATTTTAGGATGAAATCGCACACAGAATCCCCTGTGCCGATAAACTTCTCTCTCGTATATTTAATTTTAGGGTTGAATTCGGTTATTACTGGTTTTAAATATGGGATGCACATTTCTTTACAAATTGACTCTATTCTGTGATGCCTATCAGGATTTCTTTCCATGGCTTCGATATAAGGACATTTGGTGATGTTTATTACTGCCTTCTTCTCGCCTTCTTGAATGATTTCATGGATATTGCCTTCACAATTCCATACAAAAGAAAGGATTTCTATTAAGTCGTTTAGAGAATTACTCTCGAGCTTTAAATATTTTTTTACTCTACGAAATATGATTTTATATAATTTCTGCCATACAATTATATCAAGTTTTAGAGCCGTATCCCAGTCTATCTCGTTTTCGGTTTCTATTACCCACAACCCGTCGAGCGTTCTAAAGTTTCTTTCAAAATAAAACAATTTATCTTCTTTACTAATTCTCCTCAATGGTTTAATAGATTCGTCTTTTTCTTCTTCACTTATAAGAGATTTATCTAAATAAAAGTTGAAATCGCAGAAATCATCGCCTAATCCCATATACATCGTCCTTTTTACAATTATTTCCGTATTGAAATCTCTAATAATTGATTTATAGAATGGAATACACATGTCTTTACAGATTAAAGAAATTTTGTCTTGACGTTCTGGATTTCGATCCATAGCCGCTTTATAAGGGCATTTTTTAATTATTATTTCTGCTTTATCGCATTCATTTTGTTTCAGTTCATAATCCCAACCTTCTGTAGACCATCGAAAAGTAAGAATTTCAATTAAGTCGTTAAGATTATTTGTCTCGATCTTTAAATATTTTGTTAGCCTTCGAATAATGATTTTTAACAACTTCTTCCATACAACTAAATCAATCTTTAATGCGACCTTCCAATTCGTTTCCTCTTCCGTCTCTATCATCCAAAGTCCATCTAGAGTAAAAAAACTTCTTTCAAAAAAAAATAATTTGTCCTCTAAGCTTAAATTTCTCACGATTTAGTCTCGTTTAATGATTTTATCTATAGTTAAAAAACGATTCCATATTATTTATAATGTAAATAAAATCATTTCGCATTTATTTGATATTATTTAGGGGATTTGTAAAATTACTGGAATTTCATCGTAACGAGGTTTAAAATTTGGAAATCTTTTTATTCGCTTTTTTATTGAGTTTATTTGCTGGTTTGTCTACAACAGTGGGCAGCTTTATCGCGTTTACTATGAAAAAACCTAGTCCAAAATTTATTTCTTTTATAATGGGATTTTCAGCGGGAATAATGATACTAATTTCCTTCGTAGAATTGCTACAAGAAAGTATAAACACAAACGGAATTTTTCTAGGATTCGTATTTTTCTTTATAGGTATGTTAATAATGCTTGCTATTGACGTTTTTGTATCCCATAAGTATGAATTTGAGGATTCTATAGAAATTTTTGTCACCGAAAATGGCAAATATGAGCCACATATTCATCGTGGCCATCGTAGTCGTCAGAAGTATCGTGGTGAAATAAAAAATGTAAAATTAGCAAAAAGCTCTTTATTCATATTTTTAGGTGTGTTTATTCACAATTTTCCTGAAGGAATGGCAACATTTATTGGAACTGTAAAGGACGTTGAACTTGGTTTGTTATTAACTTTAGCAATAGCTCTGCATAACATTCCAGAAGGAATTGCTGTTGCGGTACCGATCTATGCTAGCACAGGAGATAAAAAAAAAGCTTTTAAATGGTCTTTCTTATCAGGTATCAGTGAACCAATAGGCGCATTAATAACGGGACTTGTCCTTTTCCCTTTTATCAACAATGTTTCATTAAGTGCTTTATTAGGCATTGTAGGTGGAATTATGGTCTATATCTCTTTAGATGAGTTATTACCCGTCTCTAAAGCGCTAGGTAAAGAACACATATCCATTTTAGGCCTCATTTCTGGGATGTTAATCATGGCCCTAAGTTTATCGTTATTTAGCTTGTAAACAACTCTAAATAGCGAAACTATTGAATTTTAAAAATTCTTTTAGCATTATTAAAAAAAATATTTTCATAAAAAGATCTAGGTAAATCCATTTTTAGTAATCCTTTTGTAGAATTTTCGTAGTCGTAGGGGATATTAGGGAAATCAGAGCCAAAAAGTATTCGATCTTGATAAGATAATAATACATCCGGTTTGGGACGCTTTGTTCCTCTTTCAGGAAATATATTATTAGGTATGTAAATCATGGTGGTATCCAAATAGAGGTTCTCGTGTTTATCTAATAGTTTTAAAAATTTATCGTATTCAAAAGCTCCCATATGAGCTATAATTATATTCATCTCAGGGTATTTTTCAAAAAAATTCATAAAATTTTTGTATCCTACGTACTGGTTTCGATATGGCGCTGTTCCTATGTGGACAGTCATCCATTTACCTCTATCAACGATTAAATCATACATCTCATGCAAACGACTGTCGTTTAAGTAGAAGTTCTGGACTAATGGTTGAATTTTTATACCGTAAAAATCGTATTCGTCGAACGCTTTTTTAATGTATTCAACGAGATTATTATCTTCCGGCCAAACACAAGCAAATGGAATGGAATTTTTATAGGTTTGATTAAATTCATAGGTCCAATCGATAATAAATTCTGCTACACCTGTCTTATGAGCGTAATTATATGCCGTAAAATGTTTTATATTTTTACTTTCAAGAATTTTTACTAATTCCTCTATTGGTAGCTTGTAATTAATTGACCATCCTTTTATTTTACCTTCACTATCTCGTTGTTCAAAATAATTCCAAATTGCTTCAAATATTTGCGGTGGGAAAAAGTGGCAGTGTGAATCAATGTATTTGAAATCGTTATGTGAATAGCTCATCAAAAATATGAATAGTTCAATGAATAAAAATTTTAAATAGAAATTAAATAGAAATTAAATTTCAGCTAAAAAAACATTAATAATGATAAAAACAATAAAGATGACCAACAAAATTAATCCATCTTTTTTGGTAAGCTTATCTCTTCTAGAAGAAAGGTTGAAATATACGATAATTATTGATAATACTAACCAATTCCATAGTAAAATTAATTTAAAAGATATATTCGTCATAATAACTCCGCTAATTCCGAAAGTAATTGTCAAATTCCAAATTAGTTTACCAATCATACCTCCGAAACCAATATCTACAGTCTTTTTCTTTATGGATTTTAAAATTAAGGTTAATTCCTCAACGTTAGTAACAAACCCTATAATAATGAATCCAAAAAACGCTTCAGGTATATGTAGGATATCAATAATTTGACCTGCAGATAAAATTAGCAGTTCACCTCCTATAAAAATAAAAACTAACGCTATAGTTGTCAAAAAGATCTTCCTTTTTTTAGAGGATCTTTGTAATTCTGTTGATTCTCTCTCGTTAAATATAATTTCATTTTCAATATCCTCTGTGTTTCTATCCTTTTCTTGGGAGTAATGTCTTAGATTCCTCAAAAAGTAGATTACATATACTCCTAAAGCGATTAAACCGGAGAAAAACATAAAATTGTTAAATACAAAGCTAAAAAGAAGATTAATTAATAAAATATATAATATTATAAAGTAAAATCTTGATAGCGATTTAAACTTCAAAGTGTAGAATAGTAAAGCTAAGGAAAACGGTAAAGTCATAGCAATTATAGAATTACCAACTACGTTTCCAATAGAAACGTAAGGTAGCCCGTTAATAGCGGCGATTATGGATGCGATTGATTCTTCAGGATCAATTCCAAGAACCAACATTCCAATAATAAAAGGTGATAAATTGTAAATGATACAAATATCTTTCAAATTATCCAAAAAGATGTCAGCCGCAAAAAAAATAATAAAATAACTTCCAATAAAAAATATAATCCAAACTGTTATTCCTAACATTGAAATTATATAACTTATTGTAACATAAAAAGCTGTTCAGTATAAATCGAATTTTCAATTGGTTATATTCGAATAATAATAAAAATAAGGGAAATTTAAATAAAATAAAGTTTTATTCTGATTTTCTTTGAAATACCGTGTTTAACTCCGTTTTTAAGAGATCTCGAATAGCAACTCTAATAACTTCAGATCGGTTTGGGTATATATTCTGATTTACTAAATCTTCAATTCCTGCCAGATATGCTTCCCATAGAATTTTAGTATTTGAAGAAATTTCAAATAAATTCGGGCACATGGCAAGTTATTAACTTCAACTTTTTCAAACCACCTTATAAACTGTTAATTATGTTGTTTTTAATATCTAAGCACGAAAACAAAATAATATATCCGTATAATACGAGAATAATATATTTAGAACACGCAAACATTTCACGAATATGTATCCTAACTAATTATGTTAAATTTTCATTTTTTATTACTTACATAGTAGGCATATCAGATTCTTTAATTAGGAATGAATAAAAAATTTCTGTATTAAAGCCTATATACGTTTTATTAATCTTTATTTTTTATATTTTGGGAGAATTTACTCAGATTATCTTGTGAAATTTATGAAATCTTTGAATTAATACAAATTTGAGGTAATAATTTTAAATATTAAATACTCAAAAAAATGGAATTTAAAAGTTCTAATAATTTAGAAATAATAAGTTTTTATATCGATTAATGATATATATCCATAAGTGAGATATTCTTTTTTGTATCGCACAAAATAGAACAAAAAATTAGAAAAAACACATAAATTATGACTGAAACTATAATAAGACTTGAAAACTTAACGAAAAGATTCGGTAACTTTACCGCTGTTAACAATTTAAACCTTGAAGTTTGTAGAGGTGAAACTATTGGACTAGTGGGGCCAAATGGGGCTGGAAAAACTACGACAATTAAAATGATTGCTAAAATTTTGAGACCAAATTCGGGGAAAATCTTAATTAGAACAAACACCGATGAATTACAAGATATACAGAAGCTATCGAGAACTATTAGCAACATGGGTTTTTTAATCGACATTCCAAACTTTTATAACATGACGGCTTATCAACTACTAAAATATTTTGCTAACCTTCAAGATTATCCAAAAGATAGGATTGAAGAAAGAATCGATTTTCTTCTGGACTTGTTTAATCTTTCAGAATGGAAATATAAGAATGTTAAAACATTTTCTAAAGGAATGACACAGAAAATAGGAATAATTCAAGCCATTATCCATGATCCCGAATTTGTAGTCTTAGATGAGCCACAAACGGGGTTGGACCCATTAGCTCGAATTGAGATCCGAAAGTTCGTTAGAGAGCTTCAAAAGCAAGGTAAAACAATTTTTATAGCGTCTCATATGCTCCACGAAATATCGGAAATATGCGATAAAATAGCTTTAATTAATCACGGAGAAATAATTGGTTTCGATACAGTTGATAATTTAGAAGGCGCGATAAAAATCAGATCAATAGATGTCAAATTATTAAATCCATTAAATCCGGAAAAATTAGGTTCAATTATCGAAACAGTAACTGAAAAACTGGACCGATATTTAGATCATAATTTAGATCCTACTATTTCGAAGGATCCAGTCGAATATAGCACTCACGAGCAAGAGTTAAAAATATTTTATGTTGGAAAAAAAGAAGTTCGAGGGGAAATTTTAAAGATACTTGTTAAGGAGTTCGAATCGGATTTTACGGTCGTATCTTTCTATAAACCTAAAACTTCTCGCTTAGAGCGGATTTACGCGCAAATGATGAAAACTGATAACGGTAGAATAGAATTACTCAAAAAGAGGAATAAATAAGATGATAAAAGAAAATAAAATTTATATTGGACTTAAACCAATCGTACACACGCTTGTTTTTGAAATGAAAAAACAAAAGAAGAAATTTATCTTTTTTCTCATCATTTCAATATTTATTGTTTTCCTCCAAGGAGTCATACTCCAAGTGACAATCCCATTTAATTTATTATCTGATACTCAAGCTGAATTCTTTAGTAGTGGACTTGGATTTTATTCCTTAATATCCTTATTTACAGCGTGCCTATTGTTTTCTGGAATAATTTGCTCTGAATTTAGCACTAAAACAGGATTTATCGTTTTTCCTAAAATAAATAAATATAAGCTAATAATAGGAAGCTACCTTGGCAATTTAGTTTTGGCAGTTATTATCATATCAGCTTACTATTTCTTTCTTGGATTGCTTGGTTTCTATTACTATGGTGGACCTATTAACGTACGCTTCTTTTATTCTTATTTTATTGCTATATTATACATGATTACATTAAGTAGTTTTGTAACTTTATTTAGCTCATTTATGAAAAGCGTAAACATGACGATAATATCGACTATTTTAATACTACTAATTGGATTTCAAATAGCTGATAGCATAGTCACATTAGTAGGCGGAGGTAACATTGAACCATTATATTCTATAGCGTACATGGGAAATCTTATAACTTCAATACTTAGTAACCCGTTTCCAGATCCAAGATATTTTGAAATGACAATGAGAAACTTTACTATTGGGATGTGGTTAACTCCTAGCATAGAAATGGGAATTACATTGATGGTGGTCTTTATAATAGCGTATTTTGTATTAGCAGCGCTGTTATTTAAGAGAAGACAATTATGAGGTGATAAAAAAATGTTAAAAAATAGGAAATTGAATAGTAGAAGTTTACTAAGTGTTTTACTCTTAGGTGTAATTTTGATGGGATTGATATCAACTTCAGTATCAGCAAATCCAACGTATGAAATAGCTTTAACAAAAGGAACTGAAATTTTCGAAGTAACAAAATTCGATAGCGACGGATGGGAAGATACAGTAGGAAACACTACTATGCCTGATGTTTGGTTCGAAGGAGATTCTAATAAAACTGGAGCGCAGGGCAAGTATACGGTTAAGGGTTGGAACTATCTAAATTTGAAAACCTATGATATAATTCTTCAAGTAATGTTCACTATTGAACAAATTATGGCATTTATGGCTCTCTCTGATCTAGGTTATAACGAAACTGAGATTAACAATAATTACACTAATAGCTATTGGTTATGGTATGGATTAGGGGCAGAGTGGGACTTTACAGATTCAGAATTTAACGAAACGGCTGACGATTCTAATAGTAAAATTATTGTACTTAAGAATCCGGAGGATTATAACAAGATTTTAGACGATTATAACGAACTCGTAGATACAATTATTAACGATTCTATCGTACCACTACCAATTAAAATGCAGTTTTCAAATATCACGGCAGATGAGTTGTTATGGAAATTAATTTTTGAGGGATTAGCAACGGCAAACCCTTTCAACGATTATTTAAACGCTCTAATTAACGCACTCAACGTTCAAAATGCCACTGTTAGCCAAAATACTATTATAATCGAAAGATTTGGCGTTACAAATTATACAGTGGAAGTATCGTATGGTAGTAAAGGAACTTTATCAACTTTCGTCGTAAAAGACGTAAGTGGTCAAATAATCTACCAAATAACTAGCTCTAATACCGAATGGATCTTCTTTACGATACTACTGACAATTGGAATAAGTTTTGCGGGCATTGTTTCATACTTGCTGTTTAAAAAGTTTAAGCTCAACAAATCGAGAAGAATGTAAAATAAAATCTATAATTTTTTTATTTTTATACTAATTTTAGGTTAAGATATTGTTCCTTACTGTTTTTTAATTTCAATTAAAAATAAAAAATGTTAAAAAAAAATAAAATTAGTTTATTTTAGTTATTCAAGATCGTCGGAGATAGGTTTTTTTGGTTCAGAAAATCCTTCGGGATAAATATTGGTTATATCCTTTGGTGTAGTATCGTATCCTTTCTCTTCCATTAAAGAATATAATTTTTGCGTGTTGAAATCTATTGAAAATTCCATAACTTCACCCGCTAATAGAACGTATGAAAATGCGGTTAAAAAAGGAATTCCTGCGAAGAAAACTGTGATTATTAAAACTCCAAAAATTATGCTGGTAGGATTATCTTCTTGAAAGAATCCCGAAAAGTCTACAGTTGTTAAGAATCCTATCAATGTTATTATTGCAGAAATTCCAGCCATTCCTTTTACCATTGATTGTGCCCATATACTAATTGGTTCGATGTCACCCGGTTGACGGTATTTTTTAGATTGACGGAAATACACAATTCCAGCGTCGTCCAAAAGGAAATTTCCTGATATAAAAAAAGAGAAAACAAGAAATGTCAAGATCATAGGAAAGACAGCCATTAATAAATAACCGTTCATGAACTGGAAAAATTCAGTAGATCCGAAAACCTCAAAATTTTGAGGATAGCCAAGAATTGGAGTTAACACGCCATATGTGTAAAAACCAATTGCTATGGAGAGCATTAAGGGCAAAACAGTTCTTTTTAGTTGTATTATTGTGCCAATTTCTTTTCGATCTTTCATATCAAGCACTAAAATATCTGTGTTATAACTCTTAGATATCTTAAAAAATAAGGAGCGAAGTTTTACAAATGTATAGGCAAATCTGGGAGCGAATCGATTGTATAACGCTGCGGTTAGTGGTAAAGTTCCATACCATGTAATAATAACTACCAGGAAGCTGATAACAATGCTAGTCATATTTTCATTTGGAATCAGTGTATTGTTGAAAATGTTTAACTGTATTAAGAATAATAAGAAAGTTACTGAAATCAGAGCAATCGCCGCTATGTTTACGGCAACTGTGAGTTTATGTTCCTTGATCTTTTTTCTGCTATAACTTACTTTTTTACTCTTTAATAATACCAAAAAGATCCCAATGCATAATAATGCTACAAGAATGATAAAAAGAGGAAATCCTAGAGGAAAAAGAGGAGATAACCATAATGCTATTGGTTTTGA
>JABCSY010000117.1 GCA_018238625.1 Promethearchaeota archaeon | reverse complement strand
CATAATCTTCCATCTCTTTTCTTTGATAGAAGCTATTCTGAAGATATAATTTTAATCCGGAATAGATTGTTAGTATCTTTTTGGGATGTCTCACTATACCCAAAATATGACTTGGTGATAATGGAAATCTTCCTTTAGGTTTAGATATTTTCGATTTTTCTTCATTGAGAAAAATATGAAATCTCTTCTGGTCTATAACCAAATGCTCATAGAAATCTCGATCTCTGGGACAAGAATTATTAAAGTTAACACCTTTTTCGTCTAAGACAACAGTATTTGGCCTGAAAAACCCATCTTCAAAAATGAGTGTTTTTATTGTTAGAGCATTTGTAGAATTGCGCAATGTTAAGCAGCTATCATCAAGAATGGATAAAATTGAAATAAACATCAAAAACAATATAGTCCTATTCTTTAAATTTATTTTTTTCTTGGATAAGCTTAACGGTATCTGCTTTTTCTTAAGGCTTTCTATTTTCAATGATGATTCGATTATTAATTCTTTGGTACATTCATGTAATTCGGGTAAATGGTGAATTGGGCAAAATTGATAACCACAGTATTTATATCTAAAAGGGAAGCTATTGATTTCATTACCACAATAATGACAATACAAGATATTTCACATCTCATCTTCTAGAAACTAAATTTTATTAGGGAGGGGAATATAAATCTCAATAGTTCCTATATGATCAACCTTACTCTTATAAATACCCATGGTTAATAAATTTATTTTTGGATCTCTATTTTTTAAAACAAGGTAATAGAACCAAATCATAAAAATCTCTAAGTTTTATTCCAATCTTTTATATTAAGATCTTCTATTCGCTCAAAGTGTTTGATATTTCCTGAATATAATGTTTCTTGATGTGTTATGCATATACTAGCGATTAATTCATCCATTACTCCAATAGGTTGCCCTCTATTTTTGAGATCTGAAGATATTTTGGCATATTCATCAGCAGAATTGTTATCAAATAAATAGATATCATCTAAAGCTTCAACTACAGATTTCACCTTTATTAATCCCTTTGCGACATTTTTCATGGAATAACAGCCTTTAAATAATTCAGCTACGTTAAATATTGTTGTATTCAAAGATTCCTCTTTTTTTTTAAGATTTTTAATCTTCAAATAGCTTTCATTCTTACCTCTGAGATAAAAAATTAATACATCCGTATCTAATACAACCATCTTCAATCACCTTAAATTCTCGCTGGTCTTTTTCTATCTTCGTAGATTTCTTCAATGATTCCATCCCATTCATCATCATCTTTGAAAACTCCAGCTAAATCCTCCAACAACTTTGTTTTAGATTTCGTTCTTTTTAGCAATCTGTTAATTAGATCAGCAAAAGATTCCCCTTTCCGCTTTTCTTTACGTAACTTATCATATGTTTCAAGGGGTAATGAAATAGTTTTATTTACCATAATAGAATAATATCTATAAATTATATATATTTTTTTGTAATTCATTACTAAATGAATAATTAGGAAGATAAACTAAGGTAAACCTCTATTTCCGCAACAATATTTATACTTTTTTCCGCTACCGCATGAACACGGCTCGTTTCTTCCAATCTTTTTTGTTTTAAAGGGCGTGGGAGCGTTAATTTGGTGCCCAGATTTAAAGTTTTCTGCCACACTTTTAAAACGAGGTAATGTACGAGAATAAAACATCTTCCAACCTTTGCATAGAACGCTTAACTCTTTTGAAAAGTTAGGCGCGCCAAAGCGAAATTTTTGGCAATCTCCATGACATAATTTAAGATAAGGGCATGAATCGCATTTTTTATTCCAATTTGCTTTTTTATTTCCAAAGTTTTGATATTTCTTAGATAATAAAAGACTTTCCCATGAATCGGCTTTAACGTTTCCTAATAATAGGTCATCGCGTACAAAAAAGTCACACGGATATACGCTACCGTCGTATTCAACAACAAAATATTGAACGCAACTTTTTCCCATATAACAAACATTATAGCGTCCGTAGACTAAATATTCCATAATTGAGTCGAATAAACGAATAGAAACCCGGTTAACATCTTCTTTTATCCATTCCTCGAATAAATCAGAGAGAAATCTACCCCAATCTTCTCCATTAATAGAATATGACTTAAGATTACCATCCTCATCAAATTCAACACAGGGGATATATTGATGGAAAAAAAAGCCATTATCACAATGGTAACGATAGATCTCTTTAGCTTTTTTTACGGTCTGGTTGTTAATTAATGTTAATATATTAAATTCTACACCATGTTGCTTGAGACGCTCTATACCGCGCTTCACTAGCGCATGGGTCGGCTTCTTACCAATGGTTTTCCTATAGTAATCGTGAAGATAATCTGGTCCATCTAAACTAACTCCCACAAGAAATTTGTATTCTCCAAAAAACTTAGCCATTTCCTCCGTTATTAAAGTAGCGTTGGTTTGAATTCCATTACTAATTGAAGAACCCGGTGGAGCGTATTTTATTTGGAATTCTACGACCTTCTTAAAGAAATCTAGGCCCATTAAAGTAGGTTCTCCACCTTGCCATCCGAAAGCATATCGTCCCTCCTGATCCGTACTCATATAAGTTTTTATCATGATTTCTAACGTCTCATCAGTCATTCGAGGGCTATTGCTTCCATTTTCAAGATGATCTATGTAAAAACAGTATTCACATCTTAGGTTACAATCTGCCGAGGCGGGTTTGATTAATAAGGAAAATAATTTCATGATATTCTTCTAATATCATATATTAATAGAGTATGTTTAGAAATTCAAAAAGAATCTTAAATCTTTTTCATATTAGCATTAGTTATTATTTAGAATCAATAGCCATTTTATTGGATAGCAATGCAAAACATATATAAAGAAATTTAACGTAATTATCAACTACTATAAAAAATATTTACAGATTTGGTGGAAATGTAATGTCATCCGACTTTGAACGAAATTTAGAGAAATATGCAGAAGTTATATTAAAGGTAGGTTTAAATCTCCAACCTAAACAGCGTTTACTTATTGGAGGGCCTTCTATTACCGGTGATGGTATATCTTTTGGAACAGCTCCGTTGGTACGAATAATTGCGAAAAAAGCATATCAAATGGGAGCAAGATTAGTTGATGTGGTATGGGCAGATGAGCGAATGCGCTTGATTCGATTTCAATACGGTCCTAAAAAATCGCTTAGAGAATATCCAAAATGGAAAATAGATGCGAGACTCGAGAATCTTAAAGCAGGAGATGCGAGTCTTGGCATTATGAGCCCGAATCCTGATTTACTGAAAGATGTGGACCTCAGCGTGATTTTAAAATTTTCACTCTTCATGATTAAGCATCTCAGACCTGTTTCAGATCTTGTTAGTCAATTTGCTTCAAACTGGTTAATCATTTCAACGCCAAACAAGGCTTGGGCAGACAAAATACTTCCACACATTCCTTCGAATGAACGAGTCCAGAAATTGTGGGATATCATATTCGAAATTTGTCGAATAACTGAAGAAAATCCAATTTCTGCTTGGCAAAATCATAATGAAAACCTCAAAAAGCGATGTAATTATTTAAATCAGAAGCAATATAAAGCACTAAAACTAACTTCTCCAGAAACAGATCTTACAGTCGGGTTGCCTAAGGACCATGTCTGGGATGGTGGAGGTGTAACATCACAGAATGGGATTGATTTTACAGCAAACTTACCTACAGAAGAAATTTTTACGCTCCCAGATAAAGATCAAGTTGATGGGGTTGTTAAAACTACTAGACCAGTTTTAATTCAAGGACAAGTTATCGAGGGTTGTATTTTTAAGTTTTCTAAGGGGCATATAATTGAGGCAAATGCTACGGTTGGTGATGATGTTATAGATAAACTAATTAATATCGATGAAGGAGCTCGAAGATTAGGGGAGGTAGCTTTAGTGCCCCATAGTTCTCCTATATCACAGACAGGATTGCTTTTTTATAATATTTTACTTGATGAAAATGCTTCAAATCATATTGCAATAGGCCAAGCTTACAGAAATTCGTTGAAAAATGGTAAAGCACTTACTGATGAAGAATTTATGGCTGCTGGAGGCAATAATAGCTCTATCCATCTTGATCTTATGATCGGCTCAGGAGAGATGAGTGTAGATGGAGTGTTAGAAGATGGAACCACAGAACCAATAATGCGAAATGGAGAATGGGTTTTTGAAGTGTGATTTGATTTATATCTTCAGTCAAGTATATTTCATATTGAATTATTTTCCAAGTAGAGAAAGCATTACTTTTAAAAACTATGATCTCAAATCTAATTTAAAAAAATAATTTATTTTTATATTAATTATGAAAGAAATTGAACCTAAAATTTTAACTAAGGAAGAAATTGAGCGAATTCCATCGGGAATTAACGAGGAAGAACTTATTGAGTTTGATAAACACGCACTTAATTCTTTTTATGAAGCTTTAACTGCTATAGAGGCAAAAGAACCAGGGTCTTCGTGGGTGAAAGTAATGGATAAAGAAGGCAATGTAAAAGAGATTCTTGATGCCACATCCATGAATTGGACTTTATCTCTTGGATTTGCACACCCGGATGTTAATTATGCAGCCTATCAACAAATGATTAGACTAAATCACGTTAGATATAACGTATTAACTCCTGCTAGAGCAAAATTGGTAAATAAAATCGCAGAATTAGTATCAGGAAAGCTTAAAGGAGGAAGAGTTTCTTTAAACAATCAAGGGGGCGGTTTAGCTAACGAAGCGGCTATCAAATTAGCAATGATGGCATCAAGAGGAGCTGATCATTTTGGAGTTTTTTGGGGCGGTTATCACGGCTCCACTTTAGTGATGGCTACGGCAACTCAACCAATGCATGGAGTAAACCGTTTCACTAGCTTTGGACACGAGCACTTCACCAGAATGCCTTATCCTTATTGTTATAGATGTTTGTGGAATTATAAAGGAGGTTTAAACGGTAAAAAGGATCCTAGCTGCAATTTAGAATGTTTTGATTTAGTAGAAAACTATATACTTGGGATGGCACCAAAAAGATTTGCAGGTATTATGCTTGAACCAATTCAAGCTGCTGGAGGTCAAATACCCGCACCACCCGAATTTTTACGAAAATTGAAGTTAGTATGTGAAGAAGAAAAAGTATTCCTAATATACGACGAATGTCAAACATGTATGTGGAGATGTGGAAAATATTTTACAATAACCGAACGATACGAAAAGGAATTAAACATAGATGTTTCACCAGATATGATGACATTCACAAAAGGAATCGGAGGCGGGTTTCCTTTAGGTGTTTTAGTAGCATCTCCAAAAATCAAGAAAAGATTTGGTCCTTCGGAAGAGCACACTACGTTTAGCTCTGACCCATTATCATTTGCAACTTCACTGGCAGCAATTAAAGTTATCGAGAAAGCCAAATATGGCGAAAATTGCGAAAAAATGGGTAATAAGATCACTAAACGACTATTTGAAATGCAAGAAGAATACGAAGAGATTGGAGATATCAGAGGTCCTGGATTATTTATCGGGATAGAATTAGTTAAAAACAGAGAGACACGAGAACCTTTCACAGAACTTTCTGAAGAGATGGTATTACTAGCACCAAAACATAACTTATATTTAGGACCAAGTATGCCAATTCTAACGGCCACAGGTAAACTTAGAAGACGAAATGTAATCAAAATCAAGCCACCTTTAGTTGTAACGGAAGAAGATACCGATTTTATATTAGAAAATTTTGAAATGACTCTAAAAGACGCGCTGAATAAGTTAAAATAACAAAAAAATATACTCTTTTTTTTAAAAACTCAAATCCCCAATGATTTCGGAGAAAATTTTTTTAATTTGATAATTTGTTTATTAGATTGCATATTTCCTGTGAATTTTTTGTAGAGAAAACGAATGGTTTACCATCTTGAAATGTTAGTTTTACAGCCTCTCCGAAATCTGTGTTGTAGACCAATGAACCATCTAATCCAAATCGAATTCCTACGCCCCAATATTTTCTAAAATTTGCTTTAGTTATTTCGCATCTGGTTATTTTTTTTATAGGAATTTTTTTATGGTTAAAAATTCCATATTCTACATCAAGTTGGTTTTTGGTTAAGGTGATTTTTAGTCCTCTGTAGTTCCAATATATAAGAAAGATAATTATACTTACAACAATACTTCCAACACCAAATGTTATTCTTAAAAACGCAAGCTCTTTGGGTATGAAAGCGGTAATTATAATACCATTTGAAGAAATTAATAAACATACAAATAGCACTAAAATTTTTATAAATTTTCCCGCTGGAACCCATTCTGCAAATAATATTTCATCATTTTTTTGGATATTATTTTCATTAATTATTTTAATCACCAATTTAATGTTGTTTCTTTCACCATATTAACCATAACTATTATAGGATTTAAATATTTTTAATTGATTAGTTCATGTATGACGCGTATGAAGTAAGATTATTTCTGCTTTTAGTAGAGCTTTATAAAAGCATTGAAGAATGGAATAAACTAGTTATTTAATTTGAATAATAGCAAATGAGCTTAAATTAGTGTAATATTTTGCAATATTTCTTTTATCCATCTCTTTTTTGAGATCCTCGTATTCAAAGGCCAGATCGTCTAGCTTTTTATCGATAGATGATATATTCTTACGGAGAAATTGTACCTCTTCCTTCAAATTCTCAATTTTATCTAAACGCTCTTGCTTTTTGATTCTATCATCCATATTCTTAATGTTTAATAGTTGTCTTTCGGTTGGGCTCTGGCTTTTTTTTTTCCCTAATTTTTGTCTTAAAGATTCTTGTCTAAAACTTAATACTCTCTTTTTGTAACTAAATATTTTCTCTTTCTTAGAGGTCTCAATATCAAATATTTTAGCGTTTAAAACTCTAATCTCTTTTTTCCATTGAGAAGTCTTCCATTTTACAAGATTTTTAGCTTTTTGAGTAAGTTGCTCGAGAAAACTTAGGTCTAATTGAGCTTTATAAGGATAATCTAGATCACTAACTAAATAATCTTGAAACCTTTTAATATCTAGCACGATATCTGCTAAATCTGGAATCTCATTCCCATTATTATCTACTATTACAGCAGAGAATTGATTTTCTAATATGTAACCTTGAAATTTTACGTTAAATACGAATAAATAAAGGTCTTTTTTAGAAGATAAAAGATTGATTAAATGTTCAGGCAAGTTATCCTTCGTTAAATTTAGTACCGTAAATGTTCCCTCTAAATCTCCTGATGTACAATAATCTAACACTTCGTTAATTAACGGATGTCCTAACGCAAAGAAGTCGATCTCTTCTCGTTCTCTTGCTAGATTCAAATCAAACGTACCTACATATTCCTGTAAGAATTTATACCTGGGATTTTTAAGTAAAATGTCGTTTATCGTAATTTTTGTCTCAAGACCTATTTTTTCAGAAGCTTTGATACCTTCTTCTTTAAAGACATTTACAAGACCAAACTTATTATGATTGAGGCTAAAGAAATATTTCGTTAGTAAAAACAATTCGTTATGACTAAGCCTTACTTCTTTACATGTCGTCCAAGAAGTTATTAAATCGTCGATTCGAAAAGATTTTTTGTCAATCAGTAAATCGTCTAGTTGCATTTCTAATTCTCTTGCCCTTTTTACTTCAAGGTCTAATCTTCTGTTGAACTCGTTTAATTTTTTCCTTCTATTGCCCTTTTCTTCAGTAAAGATAATATTTTTTATATCTTTTTGTATTCTACCTATTATCGGTTCTAGCTGCCCTATAGATTCTTCGAATAGGTGAATTCTTTTATCGAGCGCGAACATAATATCTGTTTCTACAGTTCCTTCCATATAAAAGTTATAAATGTAAATCTCTTTGGACTTTTGACCTATCCTATCAAGTCTACCAATTCGTTGTTCCAATTTCATAGGATTCCATGGTAAATCGTAATTTATTAAAACACGCGCAAATTGAAAATTTCTACCCTCGCCACCGATTTCCGTAGAAAGTAAAATAGAGAATTTCTTGCTTTCCCGGAATCTCTCTACAGCTTCATCTTTTTCAACTTTATTTAAGCCTCCGTAAAAAGTTTCCATATAGTAACCTTCATTTTGTTTGTTCAACAAATCTTTTAAATACAACAGAGTGTCTACAAATTGCGTAAAGACTAATATCTTTTCGTTAGAATTTTGAGAATAAATCTTATTTAACAATTCAACTAGTTTCTCAGATTTAGAGTCGTAAGGTAATGCTTTTAAATTGTTATAAAATTGTCTTATTATTTTTTCTTGGTTAAGCAAACCTAAGGAAGTTTTTTCTGATTTTTTAACCGAGTTGTTATCGTTATTGTAAGTAAAGTCAGAATCGATATATTGATCTTTCAATTCCGATTCATAGTATTCCGGGTTTTCGTTCTTTAATATATCTAATTCAAGAGAAATGCTTTTTAAGCGCTCAATCTGTTCTAGTCTTCTATCTAGGCTTTTTAAAAACGCGTATTTAGAGCTTGTAAGTAGTTTTTGCAAAGTCGTTATAATAAATCCAATTCCTATGTTCTCTTTATTTGTTGCAGAATTGTAAATCTTCGCTAAATAGAGTCTAATCTCGTCATAAACTTCTAATTCTTGCTTCGTAGGATTTATAACAATAGTTTTAACAACTCGTTTGTTTAAAAATTCTTCTGAAAATACATTCTTTTTACGATTCCTAATTAGAAACTTTGATAATGTGTGGTCCTCTTCAATTTTCTTTAATAAATTTAATTTATAATTATTGTTTTTTAACAGTTCTAGTATTCCTTCATTATTTTTGTTACTACTTATGTACTTTAGGTTCTTAAGAAGTTTTATAGTATTTTTTACTTCGAAATTATTTAATTTATCAATGTTATTAACGTTAGCAACTAGTAAATTTATAAACGGCATATTTTTTCTAAAATGTTCGAAATCTGAAAAATTGTCAAAAGCTTCTCCTTGGATTAATTCTATAAGCGAATACAATTCAAACGAGTGTAGTTGTAAAGGTGTTGCCGATAATAACAATAATGATTCGGTAGAAAGGCTTATATTCCTTGCTAAGTCGTAATTTAAGGTTTCTCTATAATTTCCAGTAGCTGCGTTGATTAAATATCTTCGCAAATGATGGGCTTCGTCAAAAACAACTATGTCCCATGAAATTTGAGAAAGAAAGTTTATATATTTTCTATTTTTCGCAAATTGTAGAGAACAAATAATTAGATTATCGTAATAGAATGGGTTTTGAAACAATTCAGTGCCCGTACGATTTCCGATTTTCTTTAATTCTTTGATTTTTTTCCCATCGTATATAGTAAATTCAATGTTAAACTTGTTTTGCATTTCAAATTGCCATTGTTTTACTAAAGTAGCAGGAACAATTATTAAAATTCTCTCGGCAAGATTTCTCGCCATCATTTCTTTAATATAAATACCGGCTTCAATAGTTTTTCCGAGTCCGACCTCATCTGCTAATATAATTCTTGGAAAGTATTCTTCTGACAATCGATGGGCCACATTTATTTGGTGTGGCATAAGGGAAAGTCTAGAATTGGTTATACATTTAATTTGATAAGATGTGTAATAAGAATAAAAAAGATTAGCCCAGTACTTTAGTAAGAAGTTCTCTGGAGGGTCAACTCTTTGCTTTGAAATTATTCTTTTTACGGGAGTTTCATACTTTGAAATTATTTCAGATTCGTAAACTTGAGCTAATTTCCCATTTGGAAATATAGATTCATAGGATAAATTTCCATCTTTTATTACGAAGTTTTTGGAATTAATTACTCCAACTCCTTTCTTAGTAATTATTCTTTCGTTAACCTCAAAGACGTAATGTATGAGATCAAGAGGGTGAATAATTTTAATTATATTATTTTCAAATAAAACTTTATATTTGGTTATAAAATAAGAATCCTCGCCATCTAACGACTTGGAAGCTGGGATGTCTATTTTTTTTACAATTCTACCAATGCTTAAATCAGAATTTAATCTGAAGATGACTAAATTACCCAAGTTGAATTTATGCCCTGGACAATATACATTAAAGCACTTTGAAAATCGGGATTCTAACGAGTTACTGCAAAAAGGGCACTTATATTTAAGAGCCTTAGGATTGTTAATCATAAAATTATTATTCTCTCTATTTAATCTAAATATTACAAATAAAAGTAAAAATTTTGTTATTATAAATTATTGAGGTATCTTTTATGGAATCTAAAAAAGTTGAGCCTACTTTTGTTGGAGAGAACAACGATTTAGTCTTTGTCGTTCCAAAAGAGCTTTTTACAATGAAATTATCAACCGAAGAGAAATTGGACCGAGAAACCGCAAAAGAATATAGCAAGTATTTAACAGGGACTTTTAAAGGTTTTCAAAAGGCGAACAAAACGAAATATCAAAATGGCGATAATAATAAAACCGAGACGACACCTGAATTTTGGGTAGAGTTTGAGAATCTAGCTAAAGAAAAGGGAATTGCTCTTATTGGTTATACACCCGTATTAGAAAACTATATTTTCAAAAACCTTCCAATTGTAGGAAAGAACGCGATAATTTTTGGCATGGAAATGGATTGGGATAAGATCGAAACAGCGCCAAGCGTTCATGTTAGTATTGAAGCCTTTAGAGTGTATTACGACTTAGGAGAAAAAACAATCGAGTTAACGCAGTTTCTGCAAGAAAAAGGTTACAAGACGGAGGCTCATCATCCCTTTGGAGGAAAACTCTTGTTTACGGCTCACGCTGTAGCTGCGGGGTTAGGGATAAAGGGGCGGAATGGGTTAATCATTAGTCCCGAGTTTGGTCCGAGACAAAGATGGAGTGCGATAACTACGGATGCCAATATCCCCGAAACAAAGAAAGTAGATCTTAGCGATATGGAGGATTTTTGCGAGAATTGCGGTATTTGCATAAAGGATTGTTTAGGTGGAGCTACTTATGAAGAACCAATTGAGAAAATAAAGGGTTCTGGCATTTTCACTCACATAGATCGCTCAAAATGCATGGAAAGTTTATTGAACAATAATTATTGTTCTTATTGTTTAAAAATATGCCCCCAAGGGCATAACTAAACTATTTAAAAAAAAAGTCTATTTTTTATCTAAATATTTTTCTTGAAGATACTTATCAATTCCGTGAGCTGCTCGCTTGCCAGCTCCCATAGCAGAGATAACAGTAGCGGAACCCGTTACGATATCTCCACCAGCAAATATCTCTTCAATGTTGGTTTGAGATTTTTCATCCGTTTCGATGTAGCCCCATTTGTTTATTTTCAATTCCGGTATTGATCTAGTTATGATTGGATTTGCTCTTGTTCCTATGCCTATAATGATCGTATCTATATCGATTATGTATTCTGAATTTTCGATTGGAATGGGACGTCTACGTCCAGATTCATCAGGTTCCCCTAATTTCATTTGAATAACTTCCATTTGTTTAAGATCGTCGTTTTCATCTCCAATAAATCTCACTGGATTTGTTAAGAATTGAAAGATAACGCCTTCTTCTAAAGCGTGATGATACTCCTCCTTTCTTGCAGGCATTTCTACTTCGGATCTGCGATAAACAATGATGACTTTTTCAGCACCTAATCGTAAGGCAGTTCTAGCGGAATCTAAAGCGACATTACCCCCTCCTAAAACAGCTACTATTTTTCCAATTTTAACAGGAGTATCGTAATCAGGAAACTTAAAAGCTTTCATTAAATTCGATCGAGTGAGGAATTCGTTAGCAGTTAGGACGCCGTTTAAGTTTAATCCCGGTACCTTTATAAATATTGGAAGTCCTGCTCCTACTCCAATAAAAAAGGCTTTAAATCCCATTTCTTTCAAATCATCGATCGTTAAAGTTTTACCAATAATTACGTTATACTCAACTTTAACATCTAACATCTTTAGAGTCTCGATTTCGCTTT
>JABCSY010000116.1 GCA_018238625.1 Promethearchaeota archaeon | reverse complement strand
AAAACTTTATTTGTGTACTCATAGTCGAATTTACGACCCAAGCTTCTGAATTAGCACACGAGAAATTCACATTGGAATTTGAACAAAAATATAAAGAAGAATTGGAAAATTTTAATGGTGAGGTTTCTTCATTTAACTCAGCAGAGGAGCTAGCAACTCAATATTTCTCTTAAATATAATAACATTAATAAAATTAGAAAGAAAATCTTAAATTAATATTCGATATTCATTTCTTTGACATAATCGAAAGCTGAATACGCCGCTATAACCCCTTCCGCTACTCCGGTAATTGCTTGCTTAAACGGGGCGTCTGCAACGTCTCCAGCGGCGAAAATACCGGGTATATTCGTCTCAGATTTTCTATTGATAATTATTTCGTCTTTCTCATCTGTTTTAACGCTTATGCGTTTGGCTAAATCTGAATTGGGAATAGAACCCACTTCGATAAATACGCCATCTATATCAAATTCCTTTCCGTTGTCGAATATAACTGACTTAACAGAAGTGTCTCCTTTAATTTCTACGATGTTAGTTTTGTATATAATTTCAATTTTTTCGTTTTCGTAAACTCGTTTTTTATTTATCGGTTCCGCTCGGATTTCTTCTCCTCGATAAACGATATAAACCTTTTTCACATTCTGCGATAAAAACAACGCTTCCTTAGCGGCAGAATCACTTCCTCCAACCACAATTACGACTTTATCTTTATAAAACGGACCATCGCAAGTAGCACAATAAGAAACGCCTCTTCCAGCAAACTCCTCTTCGCCAGGGATCCCTAACTTCTTCCTTTCAGATCCAGTAGCGATGCAAACCGTATAAGCTTTAAATTTTTGAAAAAAGGAGTGCAAAATAAAGTGATCGTCCGCTTTTTCTATGCTTCTTATCTCGTCTGATATGTAAGGAATGCTCAAGGAATTCATGTGTTCTTTAAACATATCCATTAACCCTTGACCACTTGTTGAGGCGATTCCAGGATAATTTTCAACAAGATGAGTCGTAGCAATTAATCCACCAAATGTTTTCCCTACAATTAAAACGTTCAACGCGAACCTGGCGGCATAGATGGCACATCCAATCGCAGTTGGCCCACCACCTAAAACAATTAGGTCGTAAGTTTTTTCAAAATCAACGCCTTCCATATCAATATTGAACATTGATGTTTCCTCCTATTAATGCTTTAAATATTTCGTTTGCACCAACCATCCCAACTAAAGTCTTATTATCGTTAATGATCGTATACGGAACTCCAGAAGCGTCATAATATTGACCTATGTCTGGATTGGTCATGATGTCAACTATAATCGTTCGAATCTTTCCATCTGAAGCCAAAGCGAACAAATTTACCACTGTAGCAACGCTAGGACAATAGGGACACGCGTTAGTTAACATTACTCTAATCGTTGAAGGAGGAATGCGATCCAAGTTCTGTTTTATTGTCGCTTCGTAATAATTCGGAGCACCTGCGAAAACGAACAACGCTTGAATAAACGGTTGGATCTCTCCTCCTTGAGGGGCAGCTAGATAACGAATTATTTCGCGACCATCGTCGTCAATAAATAGAGTAGTAGGAACGCGTTCTATGTCGTATTTTTTGGCGAATTCAGGGTCATCGTAAATCGACAATTCTTCGATTGTCAGCATACCGTTAGAGTTCGCTTCATACACTTTTAAAAGCGTCATAAATGTGTTGCATTCTTGACACTCTCTAATAAAACTCCCGTCAGGCTGACTTTTTTTGCTCGTAAAAACTTTAAGTTTAGCGGGCTTAGTTAATTTAGCCATTTCTTTTTGAATAATTTCTTTATATTTATCGTCTTGAGACATTTTCTAATATCACCTTATTAAATCTTTAACTATACATACCCCCTAAATCTCGTTCACCTTTAGTTAGTTTCTCCAATAATTCTTGCGGAGTAAACATGCCATAAATGTGATCTTTATCGTTAATAATAGTGTGTGGTACTCCTTGTACTTGATATTTCATAGCAATATCAGGATTGGCGTCGACATCGATTATTTCTACAGAAACCTTTCCTTTCGAAACTATTGAGAATAGATTCGCCACTGGGACTGTAGCAGGACAATAGGGACAAGTTTTAGTGATAAACATTTTCATTTTTGACTTAGGAATTTTCTTAAGGTGGGATACAATTTGATCTTTATAGTATGGACTCACTCCAGAGAAGTATTGAAGGCTTTTAAGAAACGGCGCTAGCTCTGCTCCGGCAGGAGTCGCTGAGTACTTAATAACTACCTTTTCTTCTTCGTCAACAAATAAAATAGCTGGAATTCTGACAATATCATATTTCTTTGAGTCTTCCTCGTTTTCTTCAGTTGAATATTCTTCTATACTTAATTTTCCACCTGATACATCTTCTAATGTTTTTAATAGTTCGTAAGTACCTTCACAAGCCATACATTTTCTAAGTTTACTTCCATCCTCTTGAGTTTTGAAATCAGTAAACAATTTTAACGATATAGTATCTTTTAATTTTGTCATTTCTCTCTTAATATTATCAAGTTCATTCTGGGAAAACAACATAAAATAAAATCACCAACTATATTTTCAATCTATTGTGATTATTTGAAATTACTCTTAAAATTTTTATTCGTTTAAATTATAAAGATTCTTAATAATTATCGATTTTACGATAAGTACTTTTAAAAAGATCCTTTATAAGAATTCAAATTTGTTTTTTCAATTAAGGAAGTATAATTTTTACATCAATAGGTCGCAAGGATCTTTAAGTTGGCATTTTATTTTTTGTTTTTTCCCATAGAATTTTAAAATCCAAAAAGCGTCGGGACAATAGGTTGTAATAAAACTTGAGTTTTCTCTTATTTTTGAAATTTGATCCCCTATTTCTTTAAAATCTTCCATTCTTTTACGCGCAATCATCTCAGCGACATCTACTCTTAATTGATGCCCAACGCCACCGCCACAACAATAATGGGGTGCATTTACAACTTTATAACCGCTATCCTCATATATTTTTTTGAGTTTTTCTTCAATACCCGGAAATTCTATATACTTTAATGGACAAGCGTGTTGAAATATTATATCTCCCGATTTTTTTTCTTCTGAAAGCGTTAAATATTCTGTAAAGTATTCTATTTTAATACCTAAATCGCTATAATGTTTTTTAAATACCATATAACAACTTGGGCATACGGTTATAATTTTTTCAAAACCTTTTTCTTTAAACAGCTCCTTATTTCTGTCAACCATTAGGTTATACGTGTTAACTTCCCCCGTACACAAGATAGGATAACCACAGCAAATTTCTTGGTCTAAGATACAAAAGTCTATATTTTTACTTAGAAGATATTTTGCGGTGTTTTCGCCATATTTTGGCGTTTTCACGGTAGTAAAGCAACCAAAGTATAGTAATGTCTTACTATTTTTGTTAGTACCCTTTAAAGGTTTAATTCTGCTTTTATTATGTTTGAATGGAGTTCCAAACTTTTTTAGAGTCTCAATTTGTTCGCTCAAACCCTCAATCTTATTTCCATCCTCTAAAAATTTCTGCTTTAAAAGAAACCGCTCATAATGCGTGCCGCAAGCGCCACAATGAACGCAATTATACACCCTAAAATAATCTTTTTGCTTGAATTTGTAACTATCCTTAGTTTTTAATAACTCTATTACTTCTTCATTCGTAATAAAATTATCTGGGTCAACGTCTCTGCAGGGACAACTATAATCTTCATTCATTTTAGTATTTTATAGTAGTAATTCGAATACATCTTTAGCTTTAGGTTTTATTTTGCATAGTTTACTATATCTCGCTAAGACCCACCAGCAGCTCGGACAATACGTAGTGCAATAATCGCCACCTGCTTCGTCAAAATCGCCCAATCTTTTGCGTGCTATTTTGTCAATGACATCAGTACGATGCATATAACCAAGACCACCACCGCAACACCAGTGAGGTATGTCTACGACTTCGTATCCGCTTTTTTCTAACGTGTTATTTACCAATTTATCAATGCCCTTCGTGCCGCGATTCATTAGTTGACAGAGGTGTTGCACCCCTACTTTTCCTGACTTTTTGGTGTCAGAAGGTTTTAAGTACTCTGAGATGTATTTAAATTCTACTTCTGATTTCATTGAAGGCTTGTAATATTTATTGAAAAGAAAGTAACAAGCAGGACATAAGCAAATAACTGTTTTAAATTTTTCAAAAATTTCTATGTTTTCTTCTTTACAAGTTTCAAACTCTTGAAAACAACCAGACGCGAACCAAGGCCACCCACAACATATTTCCTTATCTAAGATTGTAAAATCAACTTTTTGTTTTAGCAAATATTTGAGTGAATGTTCTGTATATCTTGGAATTCGTATTGTCGAAAGACACCCCATATAAAAAAGAGTGTCAGATTCTTTAGGGATTCCTTCTGGCGTTCTAATACGCATTTTATTCGAAGGATATGGCGTACGATAATTGCGAAAACATTCTATCATATCAGCAAGACCTTCAACGCTATTACCATCTTCGAGAAATCTTTGTTTTAAAAGAAGCCGCTCTTCTTCTGTGTCGCATTCACCACAATGAACGCAATTATAAAGTTTGTAGTAATCTTCTTGTACAAATTTTAAGGTCTCTTTGTTTTCGGTTAAATTTCTAACTTCATCATCGCTCAAATAATTATCGGGGTCAACTTCCTCGGTGGGAAAATTCTTTCTCCCTTTAATTCTTTCTTTTAATGTATTCACCTAATAATTGAAATTGAGAATCTTTATTTAAAATGTGGTTTAAAGTTTATAAGCTTTGGATGAGTATTTTGCTGTTGAATTATTCTTTTTTAACTTTCACATCAGTTCTTTGGATTCCTACTTCTTTACTTGCCGGAATCGCCGTTCCGCAGTTGTCTCTTTTAGGTTCGCTTTCTTTAAAGGCTTTATCTAATTCGTCTTCTAATTCTTCATCCGTTTTTTCTTTATTTAACATATAGTATAAAGAGAACCCGAATTATTTAAGGATTTTATTTATAAAAAATTGATTTGTTAAATATAAATCGCTATGTTTAACACAAAAAGAAAGAAAAAAAGTTAAAACTAGTATAGTTTATTTATTAAAGTATTCTAAAACGGCGTTCTCTTTTTCAAGAGGTCTCCTTTCCGGAACGACCACAAACTCTTCATTTATTGTTTCGTAAAAATCTGAGCGTAGATACAAGTTGCAATAACAAGCGCCAAATTCCTTCACATCATTAGGAGCGTATTCACATGGGCAAATTAGATCTCTATCCAACTCTCTATTACCTGAAGCCAGACGACAGGGGCAAGATTGATAGTCGTGACTTTTCTTATTTTCAACTAAGCCATCGATTAAATTATCAAATGTAACTTGATCTTTATTTAAAATCCAATCATTTTTTTGACTGACAATCTTTACGTACTCTTTCATTCCTTCTTTTGTTTCCATGTCCATCTTAATTTCCTCCGGGTTTCAATAATTCTTCGTATTTCTTTGGATCGTATCCAATAACAAATTTATCGTCGCATACGAGAAAGGGATAGGCTATTCTGTCTGGTTTGTATTTCTCTCTTACGTATTTTAATAGCTTTATTTTTTCGCCTGAATCGATTTTATCAAGATCGACGTATCGATACTTCACATTCTTGTCTTTTAAAAGAGCCTTGCATTTCTTGCACCACATACAAGTTGATAGCGTAAATAGCATTACATCGTGAGCATTGTCTGCCCCATCAACTTCTTGCGCAAGTTTTTCTATAAATTCTGGGAACATTTTTTTCGCCTTATATTTTTTTGATTAATAATTTTGAATTATATTAATTAGATTTTATTACTTTTTGCTAAGTTTACTTTCCAATTTGGGTCTATACACTCGTAAGCACTTTCTGTGAGCTTTCTTATATCGCTATCACACGAAGATAACAAGATGCCTAAATGTTCTAAAGCCCTCTTATCTCCAATCTTCATCAAACTTTCAACAATTAAAAATAAACGCTTTTTATCCTGCTCGTCTTCTGGTTTTTCGAGTTCTTTTTTTAACAACTCTACAATTCGCAAAGTAGCTTTCGCGTTTTTAATTTCCCCCATTGCTTCAATTATCCTGTTTACGACAATAGGTTCTTTTTCTAATCTTAAAGCTCTCGCCAATAAATTTGTAGCTCTACCATCTTTAAAACGCCCAATAAGTCTAGCAGCAGATGCGCGTTCCATAATCTCTCCATGAAATAAGTTTTTCATAGCGAGATCGTATTCATTATCTCTATCTTTAGAAGTATTAGAATTCATTAAGTAAGAAAGATGGTACGCACATTAAAGTTTGATTTTTATAAATTATTAAATTTGTTTCTGAAAATAGTTATTTTATTTGAATTTTTAGATTAAAATCATTTGATATAAAACTAATTGTGCCTTTAATATATTTTAAGTAAGAAATAATTACTTTTTTATTGCCATGTCTAAAGATTCCATCCTTTGCGTGTCGTATTTTGATACTATTCTCGGACCAAATACGCTTTATTGTAATTCCACGTTAAAAACTAAAGAACACCCTGATTTAGGGCGAATTCTGGAATTTTCTGATGAAGAGGGAAATTTTGTGTTTACTTTCAGAAAGTTTCAGACGATAAACCATATTTTTTACATCGATTCAGAATACGCTCGAGGTGGAAAAGAAATGCTGATGATTACATATTTAATTAGAGCTGCTTATTTCAAAGATGAAATTACTGATGTTTACAATTATCTGCTGTCTAAAACTCCAGATCTCGAAATGTTTGCTTCTGAGCTTAAAAATTTTGATGGCCTTACAGAACTTCTTCACAGTCACAAAAATCGAACAAATCAAAAAAATACACTGAGTTTAGCTTCGAAAAAATTTAAAAAAAATTTCTTAAACATTTTTAACGGCTATCTTGAAAAAATGACTCCGCAAATAAGTATAACTTCTCATTTATTAGCTAAAGAAGATTTAAAGAAAGTTTACATTTTTGGTCCCGAAAATGCAGGAAAGACCACTTTCGTAAAGAATTTAGAGGTTACGCAATTCCTTCAATATAAGAACAACGGTATGAAAAGAGATTTAGCCAATAAAATTTATGACTTTTTAATCGATAACATCGAAATCTTAACTTATGAATGTATTGAAAATGATACAAATGGAAAAATTGTAAAGTTATATGAAGATTGTTTGGATAATGCTCAAGGCTTCATTTTAATATTTAACGCTTCCAATAAAGACTCGTTCAAAGAGACTATCGAAATGTTTCGATTAGTCTTAAACAGATGTTTGGATAAGGAATATTTTATGCCTATACTCATTATTGGCAACAAATTTCAGGATAAAGAAGAAATTACTCCCGATTTGATTTACGAGAATTTTGACATGGATGAATTAGCAGAGTGTGGACTTCTTATGCAGTATTTCTCCATAAATGTTCTTAGCGAGAACGAAAAAATTATCGAAGCAATTCGCTGGTTGCTGAAACAAATAATTTAAAAATTCACTCGTAAAATTACTAATCTAACGCTTAGCTTTTCTCATTTGTAGGGTGATTTCCACTTTCTAAAATAAAGGTCATACTTTTTTAATAAATCTTTAGGATCCAATTGACGCTCTTCTTGTATAGCCTTTAACGCTTCAAGTACGATTTCTGTTTGTAAAAGTTGAAATTCTTGGCCCTTCATATCGCTCGTAGTAAGATACCGATTACCTATTTCATTTGCTTTTAGTTTATCCATAGTGTTAATGTTATATATATCCATAAAATAACCAATTACGAATGTGCTAAGTAATAAAATCGGAAACGCTAATATTAACATCCAGAATGTTATCTCAAAAGCTAAAGAGATCAATGAAATCGCACTCACGCTGGATACAACAATCGCGTAATAAGATTGACCTAATTTCAATCGAGATAATTGTCTACCGATAAAATGCGCGCTCTTCACTTTTTTTACTACATTTGATTTTTTCAATCTTAACATATAATCACATCCAAATACATTTTATTCATTATTATTTTACATTTTGATAATGCAATATAATTTATAAAAAATCTTCGTGGAAATCCGATTTGTTATCATATATCCCCTTATTTAATTTATAGATTAGAAGGTGAACTTTTTTTATTTGGGGTGCGTATTTTATAAATATTATGAGTAAAATGCAAATACCAATTGTTATTACAAAAGAAGACTGTTCCAGGTGTCATGAATTAGTTGATTGGTTAAAAAAATACGATGTTAAATACATTGAACGAGATATAAACGACGAAGAATTCGTTCACCAGCTAACACACGACGAGAATTTTCTAAAAACTTTCTGTGACGCCGATGGGTGCATTGTAAATACGCCTGTTGTAATAATGAATGGAAAATATTGGTTCAAAGAACTCTGGGGCATTTCTGGGCTTAGAGAAAAAGAAGCTAAGAAATTATTTGGAGTTAAATAATTGTATATTTTTTTAATTTTATTTTTTTAAATCTAAGGCAACCTTTTTTATTTTTTAAGCTCTGCTAATCTTTTTATAACTTTTCTAATTGTTCTTAACCCTTCTTCATCGTTTTGAACTCCTTCCTTACCCTTATCGTTACTCCATAATGAAGCGCCCAAATTCGCTCCGAATGCGCCACCTGATACGGAAACCACGTGATTTTGTTGGTAGAAATCTAGAATGCTTCTTATCGCAATTTCTTGCCCTCCGCTTCGATCACCGCCTACTGCAAGAGCTGTACCATATTTTCCTTTAAATACATTCGGATTTTTAGCGACTAATCCACGACAACGATCTAATATTGTTTTTAATTGCCCCGAAAGGTTTCCTTGAAATACAGGAGTTCCGAATAATAAAAATTTAGCTTCTTCTAATTTAGGATAAAGGTCTTGAACGTCATCTTTATGAATGCATCCTTTTTTTTCTCTAACGCAATAATTGCAATGTATACAAAATTTGATTTCTTTTCCCCTCACTGTCCAATACTCAGTGTCAAAACTAAATTTTTCTGCAGCGTACTTTAGTGCGTACTGAACAGCAAAATCTGTTCCTTGTTTTCTGGGGCTTCCACAGATTCCCAACAGTAGGTTCTTATTCTCCACCATAATTAATATTACAAATTTCTTCCTTTATTTATTGTTAATCATTTTTATTCTAACAAATGTTTTAAATTCTACTTAACTACTAATAATTGATTTTATGGATTCTCACAAATCGTGCTTAGCACGGATCAAAATTAAGTTTCCAGATCAGATATGGATTTCGCACATTTTCAAGAAATTCCGCGAAATTCGAATGGAGATCGAATATTTTCTTCCTTACGATTTTGAAAATTCGATTGGAAATTCTATTATTGAAATTTTTCATTATAATATAGATTTATTAATAGACGAGGTTAAAAACCATAAATCTGTTTTTGATTTTAGCATTTTGGAAAAGGAAGAGAATAGAGTTAAGTTTAACGTAAAAACAAAGGACCCATTTTTATTAGATGCTATAATTAAATGTGGAGTTTTAGTTAATTTCCCCGTGCGAGTAAGAGACGGATACGCCTTCTGGAGGCTTGTATCGACTAGAGAAAGGATAGATGAGCTGTTAACTCTTTTTGAACAGAAATCAGTAAATTTTACTCTCCTTAAAATTGGCAATTCTCCATATATTCTTGACGACAATAAAAATAAGCTAACTTTTAACGAATCCAATGTGTTGGATAAAGCAATATCCTATGGATTTTTTGAAATCCCTAGAAAAATATCTTTAGAAGCGTTAGCTAACGAGCTAGGAAAATCAAAGTCAGCTTTATCTGTTATGTTAAGAAAGATAATTAAAAAGAAAGTAATAATTGAAACCTAAACGAGAAACTCAATATTGGCAAAAAAAGTTAAGAAAATAAAAAATATATTCACACCCATTCTTCCTTAAAAATTGTCCCTTCAACGCTTACTATTATATACTTTATCGGTACCTTTCTTTTCGCTCTTTTTGCAGCCTCTTGAGCTAACCCTAGTAAACCACCACAACAAGGGATTTGCATCCTCATAACTGTTAGGGTGTTTATTTTTGCTTCGTCAAACCAAGCTCTAATCTTTTCGATGTAAATTTCTCTTCCTTGGTCGAGTTTAGGACAAGCGATTGCTATGGAATGGTCTTTTAAATATTTGTTATGGTAATCACCAAGAGCATAAGCAACACAGTCAGCTGTTAGTATCACATCTGCCCCTTGAAAGTATGGGGCTGCTGGATTTATTAAATGCATTTGAACGGGCCACTGTCTTAATGTGGTGGGATTCTCTCCAGTTACAACGGTCTGTTCATCTGGTTCGTCAAATACCATTGTTTCACTAGAAGCACAACTGCATACATGATTTTCAAGTGTTATTTCAGACCCTTCTTGAGTAGAAGTACAGCCGCATTGGTGGGAATGTTCGGCAACAATTTGCTTCGCTAGATTTAATTTTTCCTCCTCTTTTTGCGACAAAGATTCTAAATGTTTCTCAACTTCTTCTTCGTCGAATTCTAACGCTTCTCTTTCAATAATCTCAAGAGCTCCTTCAGGGCAGTCTCCTATGCAAGCACCTAAACCATCGCAAAAAACCTCGTTTACAACTTTAGCTTTGCCGTCTATTATTGCGAGCGCGCCCTCAGCGCAGCCTATAACGCATTGTCCACACCCTGTACACAAGTCTTCATCGATTTTAATTATTTTTCTTAAAATTCTTTGATGTTCTGTTTCAGTCATAATTAGCAAAAATGTAAAATGAAATATAATTTTGAATTCGAACATGTTCATTAATGGTAATTCTGCTGTTAATATTCATAATAAAAACTTTAAAATAAGATCACAAAGCTAATTAACTTATGAAAGTTGTCATATTGGGAAATAATGTTGCTGGAACTTTTTCTGCTCAAAACATTAGATTTCTCAACAATGAAGTAGAAATTGATATTTTTACTCAAGAAAATTATCCTTATTATTCGAGGGTACATCTTCCAGAATTAATACCCGGGAAGATTAAAGCCAAAGATTTAATCGTTTTCGACGAAGAATGGTACAACAACAAAAATTTGAAGTTATATTTGAATAAAAAAGCAGTGAACATCGATCCAAAGAATAAAACTATCCTTTTTGAGAAGAATTTTGAACCTGTAATATATGATAAGCTGATCCTTGCTTTAGGAAGCACTCCAAATATTCCACCTATTAAAAATGCAAGAGAAATGAAGGATGACAATAAAGGAGTTTTCACTTTACGGACTATAGACGACGCATTAAAGATCAGAGATTACATTGAAAAATTTGCTGTAAAGAAAGCTATTGTAATTGGAGGGGGTCTTTTAGGTTTAGAATTAGCAAGTCAGATCAGCGATTGTAACTTAGATACGACCGTCGTCGAATTTTTCCCTCGACTGTTACCGAGACAGCTAGATGAAGAATGTGGTACCATGCTAAAGGATGAGATTGAAAGTAGAGGAATTAAAGTAATATTAAACGCCGCAACTGAAGAAATTTTAGGAGATGGAATGGTGAATGGCATAAAATTAAAAGATGGGAGAAAGTTCGATTCTGATATAGTGTTAATTCAAGCGGGGATTCGACCTATTATAGATTTGGCTAAAAGCGCTAATATCAAAACGGATCGGGGGATAATCATTAACGAATTTTTAGAAACAAGCGAAAAAGACATTTACGCCGTTGGAGATTGCGTCCAATATAAAGACCAAGTCTGGGGGATAATACCCGCTTGTATGGAGCAATCCAAAATTGTAGCCGCTTCAGTTCTCGAATTGAAAAAAGTTGAATACGAAGGAACTACGCCTAAAAACACTCTTAAAATCGTAGGGTTAGAACTAACTTCGATTGGCAATATTGACCCTAAGAAAGAAGAAGGGGCGGGGTGGGAAATCTTAAAAAAATCTGATAAGAAAGATTGTTGCTATCAAAAAATTGTGCTGAAAGATAAT
>JABCSY010000037.1 GCA_018238625.1 Promethearchaeota archaeon | reverse complement strand
TATTTTTGTAGCGGACTCAGAGCAAAAAGTTTATTACAGAAATTTAACGTCTTGGAACGAATTATGTAATTATTTCGGAGATCATTTCATTAAAATGCCCAAAATCCTCGCGTTTAACAAACAGGATTTACCGGATACATTTGATACTCATGAGTTTTTAGAAAATATTAATTATTTTAAATATAAGAGCTTTAAAATCAATAAAACTATCGCAATAGATGGAATAGGTGTCGTAGAGTCGTTTGAAGATCTAATTGGTCTAATATTTAAAAAAATTTACAAATCTCAATTGATTTCTCTAATAGAATAGATAATCCTTCTTTTTATTTAAAAGATTAAAATGATCCAATAAATAGTTTAAGTTGGGGTAATGGTTCGAGTCCAAAAACGGTAGAAATTTTAATTTTTTTATTATTTAAGTATTATTAAGTATCATCAATAGATTTTTAAGTCTAAATTGACTTATGTCAATTAAAGGTTTACAAGAAAGTGTTGTTTTGAGGTGAAAATTTTTGTCAGACGAGTTTGATGATGATTATTATGATTTTTTAGAACGGATTAAAAAATTACTTAAAATAGATAAAGGAGTTTTTAACGTGGATTTTTTATTTTTGCCTGAATCTAATTTTGATCCAAACCTAAATCTCCAAAATAAAAAAGTAGAAGGATTTAAGGTCACATATCATTTTGAATCTGGAATGGAAAAACCAGAGATAAAAATCGAAGGCGATTTTGACGAGAAAAAACTTCAAGAATATTTTAAGAGATTGAACCTTTCGTCATACCCGCAATTTAAAACGTTAATAAAACCGGAAAAAAACCAAGCAATGGATGTAGGTACACTTTCATTAAAACCGGATTTTGAACGAGAAGACATTTTGGAAAAAGAACCGTATTACGAAATAAATGTGTATGATGATTACGCTGAAATTGTTATAGAACTTCCAGGAATAGAAAACGGCCATATTGTTTTAAGTTTAAGCGAGGATGGAAGAAATCTGAAAATATTGACTGAAAGTAATTTCCAAAATTTTGAAAAGGAGCTACAATTGCCGTTTGAATCCACTATGAAGGATCATGTTGTAGATATCAACAACGGGATTGTATCTATTATTATGCGAGAAATAAACAAACAGGTATAAAAAGATGAGTGGGATTTCGAGTGGTTATGAAGGAAAAGAAAATAGGTTAAGAGTAAAAGACGCATTCAAAGAAGATTCTGGCAAAGGTAGAATAAGAATTGACCCTGATATAGCCAGCAAGTTAGACTTAAAAAATGGTGATGCGATTGAGATATATTCCCCCTTAACAACATCAAGGACAGCCGCATTATTATACCCCGGTAAACTCGAAGATAAAGGAACTGGAATTCTAAGGCTCGACTCTTCTTTAAGAAGGAATATAGAAGTAACAATTGATGACTACGTAGAGATCCGTAAAATTGAAGCGGTTTTAGCAGACAAAGTAGTATTCGCAAGTCTAACGGAGCCAATTGTAATTAGACAACGACTAAATGCGTTATTAGAAAATAGAGTAATAACTAAAGATGATGTTATAAGCTTTTGGAGCTATGGTAAAAAGTACGACCTAATAATCGTAGATTTTGAACCAAAAGCTATTGCGGTCAGAATTCACCTTCGAACAAAAATTAAATTAAGCGAAAAAACACATAGAGAACTTGTAGAAAGAGAACAATCAAGAGTAAGCTATGAGGATATTGGAGGATTAGAAGAGGAAATTCAGAGAATTCGTGAAATGATCGAATTACCAATGAGACATCCTGAATTGTTTAAAAGAATAGGGATTGATCCTCCTAAGGGAGTCTTGCTCCACGGTCCTCCGGGAACGGGCAAAACTTTGTTAGCAAGGGCGGTAGCTTTCGAGACTGACGCTCATTTTATTACAATTAGCGGTCCTGAAATTATGAGTAAGTTTTATGGACAGAGCGAACAAAACCTTAGGAACATTTTTGACGACGCTAAAAATAACGCACCTTCAATAATATTTATCGATGAATTAGATTCGATAGCCCCAAAAAGAGGGGAGGTCACTGGAGAGGTCGAAAGGAGGGTAGTGGCTCAATTACTCTCTCTACTAGATGGTTTAGAAGGCAGAGGTGAAATTATCGTCATTGGAGCAACAAATCGAGTAAACGATATTGATATTGCACTGAGAAGACCCGGTAGATTTGACAAAGAAATTGAGATTGGCGTACCTGATACGCACGGTCGATATGAAATATTACAAATTCACACGCGTGGTATGCCGTTAGATGACGACGTGGATCTTAGAATTATTTCAGAAAAAACTCACGGTTTTGTAGGTGCAGATATTGAAGCGTTAGCTAAAGAAGCGGCGATGTTATCTATTAGAGAAATCCTTCCAAAAATAGACTTAGACAAGCCAATTCCTTTTGACGTTTTAAATTCAATTAAGATAGAAATGGAAAACTTTACTTCGGCTCTAAATAACATCGAACCTTCGGCCCTAAGAGAAGTAATTATTTCTCAACCCACAGAAACTTGGGAAGATGTTGGAGGCTTAGAAGATGCAAAATTACAATTAAGAGAAATTATTGAATGGCCATTGAAGTACCCTGAATTATATCAACATTTATCTTCAAAACCGCCAAGTGGAATTTTATTGTTTGGACCCCCCGGTACTGGAAAAACTCTATTAGCAAGAGCTTTAGCTCATGAAACCGAAGTAAATTTTATCTCAGTGAAAGGTCCAGAATTTTTATCTAAATGGGTTGGTGAAAGTTCAAAGGCAGTGAGAGAAACTTTTAGAAAAGCGAGATCAGCGTCTCCGTGCATTATATTTTTTGACGAGATCGATGCAATTGCAGGGGTCAGAGGGAGATCTGCAAGTTCAGAGGTAACTGATCAAGTTATTTCCCAACTATTAACTGAAATGGACGGTTTAGAAGATCTAAAAAACGTTATTTTACTCGCTGCGACAAATCGACCTGACATGCTTGACCCCGCGTTATTACGTTCTGGAAGGTTTGGAAGACATATTGAAGTTTCTATGCCAGATTTAGAATCACGTAAAGCTATATTTGAAATTCATCTTAAAAATAAACCACTAGCAAGCGATGTTAATATCAAGAGCTTGGTTGAGGGCTTCGAGGGCTATACTGGTGCCGATATCCAAGCCCTTTGTGAAGAAGCGACGTTATTGACAATCAGAAGAACTATTCCCGCTTTTAACGAGAAGAAAAAGGAAATACAGGATTATAATATCCAACTAGAACAATTACAATCAGAAAAAGCTAGTAATAAAGACGTAAAAGAATTAGAAAAGAAAATTGAACAAATTCGATCTCAATTAGTTAATGAAGTAGTAATATCAAAAGCAGATTTCGGTGAGGCACTTGAAAAAATCCTTAAAGGAGCAGATAGAGCCAAAAAAATTCACGATCAACATTCAAAAGCTCCTGAAGAACTGTATAAATAAAAATTTAAACTAATAGATTAAAAGGATGGTAAAAATGGAAGTGGAAAAAGATAGTCGGACCAAACAATTCATTAGTTTAGATAGCTTATTAGAGATGCTAGGAAATCCCACTAGAAGAATTATATTGTCAAAATTGGCAAAAGTTCCCCACTCTCCATCAGAATTAGCCAAAATTTTAGGTATCTCAAGGCAAGCAGTACATAGTCAGTTAGAACTCTTAAGCACTAACAATGTAGTTGAAAAGTTCGGTGAAGAAAAACGCGGTGGCAAATATCGAATAAAAAGTAATCTCTCGATCAGGATTAATATTTCTCCAGATTATTACAAAATCCAGTATAGTATGGCTGAGATTAAAAACGACGCCAAATCTGTTAATCTAAAAGATATCGGATGTGATATTAAATATGAGAACATTAAATCTCCAAATAAAAAGATCAGATTTTTAGGCGCACAGATCAAGGATATTGAACAGAAAATTAGAGCATTCGAACTAGAAAGAAGGAAATTATTACAAAATAAAGAATGTTATATTGTGGAGCTAAAAAACATAATTAACGATACTTATCAAGAGGACTTTTTAAAAAAGCGACCTGAATTAGAAAATTTAGAAAGAGAAATTTTTTATACATTATTTTATAATCCGGCTCAATTCCGTCAAAGGATTAATATAGATAACCTCATGGAAGATCTCTTTTTTTCAGACTTAGACCCTTTCAAGCGCGCAACACATAAATTAGATGTAACAAATCTGTTAAAGGACTTATCGTCGTTCATGGATTTTCTATGGGAAGATGACGACGATTGGTTTTTTGACTTTTAAAATCGTTCATTTTATGATTTTTTTACAATTCATTTGAATCTATATTAAGAAATCTATAAGGTGGTATATTGAACCTAAGCGAATTAAAGAAAGAAATACCCGAAATATTTGAGAGCGTTAAGAAGGACGTAAGGAAAATATTAGGCCGTCATCGGGCTGGATTAAGCTTAGGATTGGTCGAAATGGGAATGCTCCGTGGAGGTTTTATAGGTGGGATACATTTTCATCCTGGAACGGAAATCGTTATGAACAAATCTCCCTTAAAAATCATTTTGGATTCCCAACCTTACGAAATCGTCTGGGCATACATGTATCACATCTTACTGCACGAATATATACATTCGTTAGGAGTTATTGATGAACGGCAATGTAGAGCAATTACTCTTAGTATTAGTGAGAAAATTTTTAGGGAAGCCGACCATCCGGCAATTATCCTCGCAAAAAATGGAATTGGCACATTTATTCCTAATTTAAGAATTGTGTACATTCCACCCGAACAGCAACCCGATGGCATGCCTATTGAATACGTATATGGTTTCGATAGAGAAAGCCAGTCTTATTTTTCATAACTTCATTTTAATGATTTTATTTAAGAGCTAAAATGAATTAGTTAGCGCAATTTGAAATGAGTAGATAAATATCGATATCGAGAATGTTAGCATAAAGATTATAGAAGTTCTAGATTGTTAAGAGTTTAAAAAAAAGAATAAATCAAGGTAAGTAGTAATCTAAACAATTAGATTCTTAAAGCTATTAAATATTGAATATGAACATAAAATAATTATCCGAATCAAACATATTTTTTATCTTATTTTCTCTTTTATTTAAATTTAATATAGAAAAATTAATGAAATTGATCAAAATATATTAATATTAGAAATGTAATTAATATTTTGTTTGGTTAAACCTATTTAGAAATTATTAATTGATAATAAAAAATTAAATGATTTAATTTGGATACTAATGAAAATAGAGTATCTCCTTTAGAAAAAAAATTTAAAGCTCTTTTTAAAGAAATTCCTATTCCTTCATATATATGGCAAAAAGTACAAAATAATTTGATTTTAATTGATTATAATATTGCTGCTGAAGAAATTACTAAAGGAGAAATTAAAGATTCCTTGGGAATTAAAGCATCTAAAATGTATAAAGATCAACCAGAAATTTTAGAGGAACTAAATCGATGTGGAACTGATCATGTTAATATTGTGAGAGAAATTCAATATAATTTAAATTCTAGAAGTGAAAAAAGTTTTCTATTTATAAAAAGTATTTTTATTCCACCAGATTTAGTTATAGCTCATATAAAAAATATTTCAAAGTATAAACAAGCGGAAGAACAATTAAAGGAATGTTCTCGCAATAATATCGAACGAAAACAAGCAGAGGAAGAATTAAGGAAAGCCAAGACCTTTTCTGAATCAATAATTGATAGTTTACCGGGAATCTTTTATTTTTTTAATGAAAAAGGCAAATTTCTAAGATGGAATAAAAATTTTGAAGAAGTTTCCGAGTATTCATCTGAAGAGATATTAAGAATGAGTATGCTTGATTTCTTTAAGGGAGAAGATAAGAAAATTATGACTGAGAGAATTCATGAAGTTTTTATTGAAGGTAATTCTACCGCAGAAGCAGATTTCATATCTAAGAGCGGAAAAAAAAACCCTTATTATTTTACGGGGCTACTTATAATGATTGGTAATATACCTTATCTTGGAGGAATGGGAATAAACATTACCGAACGGAAACAAGCAGAGGAAGAATTGCGAAAATCAGAAGAAAAATATCATGAAGCTTTTAATCGTGCGAATTTATACAAAGATCTTTTAGCTCACGATATGAATAATATCCTTCAAAATATTCTATTATCTATAGAACTTTTATCTTTATATCAAAAAGAGCCAGAAAAAAGAAAAGAAATAGAGGAATTATTAAGCACTGCTATAATACAGGTTGGGAGAGGTAAAAAACTAATTTCAAATGTAACGTATATTACTAAAATTGAAGAAATCGAAATATCTATAAAATCAATAGAAGTTTATGAAGTTTTAGAAAAGACTATAGAATATATAAATAAAAGTTTTCAAGATAGAAGAATTAATATTAAAATTGACTCCAATAGTAAAGAATTTTATATTAAAGCAAATGAACTTTTACCTGAAGTATTTGAAAATATTTTAATAAATGCAGTAATACACAATAAGAATCCATCAGTAGAAATTTTAATCAAGATATCTAAATATCAAGAAAATGGCATTACATTTCTTAAATTAGAATTTATTGATAATGGGATAGGAATTCGTGATATAATGAAAGAAAAGATTTTTCTGAGAATAACGAAAATAAATAAAAAAGCCCCTGGAATGGGGTTAGGTTTATCTCTCGTGAAAAAAATAATAGAAAAATATTATGGAAAAATTTGGGTCGAAGACAAAATTCAAGGCGACTATACAAAAGGAAGCAATTTTGTTGTTTTAATTCTATTAGCTTAAAATATTAGAAATTACTGTTTCGATGGAAAAAGCATATCTCATTTTTCGTAGGTTCATTTATTGTGATCAATTCTGTTAATTGTCCTTACTTTTTAAGCAATAATAGTAATAGAACCAATTAAAAATTATTAATTTAAGAACAATTACCGTTGAAATATGATGTGTTACTAAAATATTCCTATATTACTTTGTGTTTTTTAGCTAATCAATGATGGTATCCATGTGAAAACATAAAAACTTAAATCAGAATAGAGTGATTTTTAATTTGACAAAACATTAAAAAAATAAATAGAAATAATAGAATTCGCTGTGCTAAATGGTGTTTTGTTATTTTATTAAAATGATTGAGATGAGAGAGATATTAAATTTACAATAAAAATTCGGGAAGAGAAATCAAAACTCTTTGTTTTAATTATCCTTATTTCTATTTCTTGTTATTTAGCATACTATTTTTATACCATACTTAAAATTCATACTCTTTTTTCCCATTTTTTTTATATTCCAATTATTTTAGCAACTCTTTGGTGGAAAAAAAGAGGTATAATTGTACCTATTTTTTTTGCTGGATTATTAATACTCCTTCCTGTTTTTCTTGAATTGGATATTTTGCATATATTCCAATTAGATATTTGGGTTCGAGCATTATTTCTTATAATTATCGGTATTTCAGTTTCCATATTAAGCGAGCAAATCTCAAAGAAAGAAATAAGTCTAAAAGAATCCGAAAGGCGCTTGAAAAATTTTAATATCGAATTAGAACAAAAAGTAGCAGAAAGGACTAAAGAATTAAAAAAATCAGAAAAAAAATATCGAGAAGCTTATAATCGGGCGAATTTTTATAAAGATCTTTTTACTCACGATATGAATAATATACTTCAAAATGTTCAATTATCTATTGAATTTTTATCTCAAAAAGAGCTAAAAGAAATAGAAAATTTAGACGAATTGATAGGAATATTTGAAAAACAGGTTAAAAGAGGTGCGAGACTAATCTTAAATGTGAGGAAACTTTCTGAGATTGAAGAATCTCAGTTTTCTGTAAAATTAATAGAAGTTTATGATGTTTTAGAAAAAGCAATAGAATATATAAATAAAAGTTTTCAAGATAGACAAATTTATGCGAAAATTGAATCCTCAAGTAAAGAATATTACGTTAAAGCAAACGAACTCTTAACTGTTATATTTGAAAATATTTTAATAAATGCTGTAAAACATAATGAGAATCCATCAGTAGAAATTTTAATTAAGATATCTGAATATCAAAAAAATGGCATAAATTATCTTAAATTAGAATTTATTGATAATGGGAGAGGAATTAATGATGAAGTAAAAGAAAAAATTTTTGTAACCTCATATATAAAAGATAGAAGAAGCACCGGAATGGGGTTGGGATTATCATTGGTTAAAAAAATAATCGAAAAGTATAATGGACATATTTGGGTTCAAGATAAAGTTCAAGGAGACTATAAAAAGGGTAGTAATTTTGTTATTTTGATTCCATTGGCTTAAAATATCATAAATTAATAGGTACAATACATTAGTATTGTCAAAAAACAAGCCAAAACATCTTTAAAACTTATTAATTTGATTAAAAATCGTAAATAAAGATTAATAATATCTCTCTAATAGAGCTAAAATTAATTAATTAACGCGATTTAAGATAATTAGAATAATATTAACAAAGTTCTCGGGAGAATTAAAATTACTGAATCTTCAGCAAAAGAAAAATTAGATGGGGATAAAGAAGAAGAAATCGAGAAAACGTTCGATATTGCTATAGATCAATTAGTACTAAATTGGAAATATAAGGATGTTAAGAAAGTATTAACTTATGACATCAAAAAATGTATTGGATGTAGTTTATGCAAACTCGTTTGCCCCGTTGATGCTATAGAGCTAGGACCAATTCCAGAAATTGCCCAAAATATTTTAGATGATTCTAACCCTAAACTCTTTATTGATTACGATAAATGTTGTTATTGCATGCTGTGTGTCGTGGTTTGCCCTACCAACGCATTTCACGAAAATATTGAACCTGAAGGACAGATTTCCTTAGACGAATTCCCTGCCATAGACAAATTCTATACGATCGATTTTAAAAAGTGTACCGAGGATAAAGATAATGAAATTTGTCAATTATGCTTGGCCGTTAGAGATAGGAATCACATCCAAGATTTTTTTAAAATTTCAAAAGAGTGCCCAGATCAATGTTTTTCTATCGACACTCCCATTGAGGGGGAAGTTATTATTAAAAAAAATATGCTTCATAAATGCGACCCTCAAGGTTGTAAAGCTTGCGTCAATATATGCCCCGTAGAATCTTTTTTTATCCCTGAGAGCGCTGAAGACGTCGTAAAGTACGGAAAAATCGCTTGTAACGAAGACCAGTGCTTTTATTGCGGAGCGTGCGAAAATTCTTGCCCTGACGATTTGATCGTTGTTAATAGGAAAAGCATACGAATAACCGATCCAAGAAAGCAAGGTACTTATCCTTGGATACAAGGTTGGGTTAATAATATTAAAGAAATCCTTAGAAAGGCAATCGTCGAAGGTAAGGAGCAAGTTCAAATACCAACTGTTGAAGAACACATCGAAAAAATAAAAAAGGAAATAAAAGAACAAGTACCTCAGCTCACTAAGGAAGATAAGAAGAAATTAAACGAGTTGAATAACAAAGTCCAAGAATTTCTAAAATCGAGCAAAATTCGTTATTGGATAAAGGATAAAAAAGTTGATAGGATTACAAAAGAATTAAAAAAGGTTTTAGGATAATGATAGCTAATTATTTTCTTTTCTAAATTCTAAAGGATTTTCGCCTAAAAATTTCTATTTGTTTTAATAATTTAAATCAAAAATATGTTATATCTAGCAGTTTTAAAACAGAAATAAGTTGTTAAGCATTAAGATGATTATAAAGTTAAAAATTAGGCAGAATAAAAGAAGAAATATAAACGAGATTTACGCTTGGGTGCAAAGGCATGCAGATTTTAAAGGTGATATTGAGCAGATTTTTCAATTCTTTCAAGATCAACTCACTTATAAAAAGATTTGGAGATTTCATAAGTATTACAAGATAACTTCTGAAAATCCGGCAATAATGATATCGTTCGTTTCGACAATTCAAGACTTAATTCCTGAAATTTACTTTAATTCAGAGGAATCAATAGATATCGAAGAGTACGCAGAAATTTAATCCTTTTTCTATAAAAGTTCAAGTTATTATTTTATTTTTGGAATTTAAAATTGAACTAACATAAATCATGAAAGAATGAGTGTTAAAATGGGAGAGGGGGGATTTGAACCCCCGGCCACCTGGTCCCAAACCAGGAATCATACCAAGCTAGACCACCCTCCCATCAAGTACGAGGGGTAAATCGATTTTTATATATTAATAATGAAAAATTTAATTAATATATGTTAATAATAAAGATTAAAATATTCTTTCGATTTTTAATTTTTTTATTGCAATTCACCAACGATCGATATGTCATTAGATTATATTATATCAAATAAATAAAAACGCATAATATTTTTTTAGCTAAGAATAATTTCTTAGCTAATCTATTCTAATATGTTAAAAAATGAAGAAAATAATTTATCTACAAAGAATTGGAGATGTTGATCCGAGGATTTTAATTGTTCTTCAAAAGAATATGAAAAGGTTCTTTAGAGAATATAATATTAAAATAAAAATCCTTTCCGATAAACTTCCATTATTGGAATTTGAATTTTATAAAGAACAATACGACGCCTCAAAGGTTAAAAAAAGGTTAATCAAGCATGTTAATAATAGAAATTACTATCGTATCTTAGGTGTTATGGATGCAGATATTTCTTCGAAATTATTAAAAAAAAACAAAAAGAATTTTATATTTGGTACTGCTGATATGGATAAAAACAAGTTTGGACGCGCTTTGATTTCAGTTACTCGTTTAAGGGAAGATTTTTATGAGAGATCAGAAAATTTAGCTCAATTTGAGTTAAGGGTGTTAAAGGAAGCAATTCACGAGCTTGGACACACTTTTGGATTAGAACATTGTGATAATCTATGTGTAATGCGATGTTCAAATACCATAGACGATACAGATAAAAAACCGCCAAATTATTGCGATGCGTGCTTGAAAAAATTGAATGATTTCTTAGACGATTTTGATTAGATCATTTTGTATTTCTCTTTGAATTTAAGATGTAATTGTTCACTAACTTTTAGGATATTTTTATGATTTTTTACAAGATTTATTAAATCGTCGGGAATATTTTTTAATCCAAAATACGCACCTGCTAAGCTTCCACCGATAGCTCCGACAGTGTCGCTATCTCCTCCTGCTGTAGCTAATTGAAAAATGCAATCTTCAAAAGAGTTTAATTTTTTTAAGAAAACGAATATGGCGCAAGCAACAGTACTTAGAGTATAAGGATGAACAAATGCCTTACCCAAGTATTCTTCGATAAAATAAGGTGATTTGACCCCAACTTGGGAGAATTTCGTTAACCCTGCTTCGATTGAGATGCTTAAATTTTGCTTTACTTTGTTCAAAATTTCTATAAATTCTTCCCATATTTTTTCTTGAGAGTTTGAAATTGATAATATAATCGTTTCAAAGAACTCGTCGATTGAAAAACCAGTCTCTGGTTTTTTATCAATTAAAAAAGCTATCGCTCTTGCTATGACTATGGCACCTGCTGAAGCTGCTGGGTGAGAATGAGTGATTATGCTAGATTTTAAAGCCGATTTTTCTAAATTTTTTATATCCTTGCAGTAAAACAATCCAATTGGAGAGACTCTCATTGCGGTACCATTACCTCCCGAATTTGAAGCCGCTTTTTTCCATGAAATTCCGTATTTTAATTTTTGAATAGAGGAAATGCATCCAAATCCAGGACCTATTGGAGGGTCTTCAAGCCATCTAACATATTCTCTAATAAAATTATTTGTATTGAATCCAGATCCTTGAATAAGTGCTTCTGCTGTGTGTAGCGTTAATTGTGTGTCGTCAGTATACGAATTAAATAGTTTTTTGTTGTTGTTGATAAATTCTTTGAAATCATTAAAATGGGAATAAATTCTCTCCCGTAACATTCCTTCAAATGGGCGACCTAAAGTATCTCCAATGCTTACGCCTAATAAAGTTCCAGAAAATTTATCTAAATAATCTAATTTCATATTTGCGATAGAATTTTAGATTTTATGACAAAATCATAATTAACTTCCTATTTAATTTTTTTCTAATACTTAAAACCTATTCTATAATGGATAAAAAATAAGACGACAATGATTTACAGCTATGTTTATGATGTGTTTAGCAATAATCCTTTTAAAGGAAACCTCAAATTATTTTTTAATCATGTTTTTTATTTAAATAGTTTTAAAAGTTTAATAGTACAAGTAAACAAACAAAAGAAAAATTGATGTGATCCATAATGACTAAGCTCGATAAATTGCAAAATGTAATTACTGCGATGATAACGCCCTTTAATGAGGATTTTTCTATAGACGAAGGAAAGTATCGCGAATTTCTTAGATTTCAGATCGATAACGGCTGTCAACCTTTAACCATGGGTACTACTGGCGAATCGGCAACGCTGTCTCATAAAGAGCACCATTCCGCAATAGAAATCACGGTTGACGAAGCAAAAAAAAGCGGAAAAGACCCCTTTGTATTAGCAGGGACAGGAAGTAATTCTACTCAAGAGTCAATATCACTCTGCCAATACGCCGAAAAAGCAGGGGCTGATGGATGTTTAGTTGTTGTTCCATATTATAATAAACCAGTCCAACATTCTTTAATAGATCATTTCTCAGCAATAGCCGATTCTGTATCTTTACCGATAATATTATATAATGTACCTAGTCGCACAGGACGAAATTTAGAACCCGAAACCGTATCCAAATTAGCTTACTCTAAAGACAATATTGTTGGAATCAAATGTGCTAGTGGAAATATAGATCAAATTACCAAGATAGTAAAAACAACGCCAGAAGATTTCATAGTTCTTAGCGGTGACGATGGAATGACGTTCCACATAATGGCTCTAGGTGGTAAAGGCGTCGTAAGCGTAGCATCAAATATTATACCCGCTAAGCTTGTGGAATTTACAAATACAATGTTTAAGGGTAATTGGGAAAAAGCTAAAGCAAAACAGTTCGAACTATACGATCTTTTTAAAGTATTATTTATTGAAACTAACCCCAGTCCAGTAAAGTACGCTGCAGAATTAATGGGGATAATGAATAAAAGGATGAGGTTGCCACTAACACCTCCGTTAGTTGACAATCAAGAAAAAATTAAAATAGTACTAAAAAATTTAAATTTAATTTAGATTAGCTTGATTTAAGGTAGAATATAATGATAAAATTACTAATTTTAGGTCCTACGGGTATAATGGGGAAACTCATTAGTGAATTAGCTTTAAAAGATGACGAAATTGAAGTAGTTGCCGCTTGCGATGTAAATAATATAGGCGAAGAATTAGGAGGGCTCTTAGCCGTAAAAGATAGGAACAAAATCAAAATCAGTGATGTTAATTATCTTCAAAAAGTTATTGCCGAAACTAAGCCAGATGTCGCCGTAGATTTTACCGTGGCAAATGCAACTGAAAAAAATTGCAAAATCTGCGTTGAAAACGGAATTAAATGCGTAATTGGAACAACAGCAATGACTCAAGATTTTCTCGATGAATTCGAAAAGCTTGTAAAAACAAAGAAGGCTCCAGCAGTGATTTCACCCAATATGGCAACGGGCGTAAACATTTTATTCAAAATGGCAGAAATTTTGACGAAGTACTTAAACGAATGGGACATTGAGATTATTGAAAGTCATCACCACCGTAAAGCAGATTCCCCTAGTGGCACAGCTCTTAAAATTGGACAAATTGTTAGTGAATCTCTTGGAGTTAAAATTGATGATATAGCAAAATTTGGACGGGATAAGGGATTTAATAAACGGCAAATTGGCGGTCGTAATGAAATAGGCTTCCACTCAATTCGAGCGGGAGATATTATAGGTGATCACATTATTCTGTACGCAGGACCTGGAGAGAGAATTGAATTCAAGCATCAAGCCCATAGTAGGTCGTGCTTCGCAACAGGCGCCATAAAAGCGATTAAGTTTATTGTACAAGCAAAAGAAAACAAAATATATACTACAAACGAAGTATTAGGTTTGTAATTAAAATCTTTTTTATACATCAATAGTATATTAAAAAGTAAGATAAAATTATAAAAATTCTCAGAGCAGATCAGTATTATCATTAACCTGAATTCACAGGTTTCATAATGCCAACTCTTCATTTAGAACGTCTAAAGGGTATCCAATCCTTAAACGTTCCTTTTTTATAATTTTATCTCGTGATAATATAAATCACTAAAATTTTTATTCTTTTATATGAAATATAACTGTTGCGATTTCTTATTTCAAATGATCGGGAATAATTTGTTTCTTTAATAAATCATCATATGCTTCTGCTTCTCTAATTTTATGAATATGGCCATCTTTGATTAAAATTTCAGCAGTTCTTGGTCTGGAATTATATGTGCTGCTCATAGTGAAGCCATAGGCACCTGCATCCAGTATAGCAAGAAACTCTTTCTCGTTCAATTCTGGTAATTCCCTATTCTTACCAAGAATATCTCCAGATTCGCATATCGGTCCCACAACATCGTAGGTTAACGATTTTTCTTTACCCTTTTTATTACATGGTATAATATGGTGATATGAATCATACAAAATTGGTCTTAATAAAGTGTTAAACCCCGCGTCAACTCCGGCAAATAGTTTATACCCATTGTTTTTAATTGTATTTATTTGCGTTAAAATAATACTCGATTCTGCAGATAAATATCGTCCCGGTTCAATTTTAAACTCTGGTTCGCCTATATCCTCCGATTTTAATAACTCTAAAAAAGGTTTTATAACAATTTTGCTGTAAACATTCAAATCTAACGGTTTTTCCTTTGGTTGATAAGGAATCCCCAACCCTCCTCCAAAATCGATAAATTCAAATTTAATTTCGAGGGTTTTAGCTATTGTTTTAACGATATTAAGGTATTTTTCAGTTGGTTTCTCGTAATCGTAAGCGTTAATTATTCCAGAACCAATATGTTGGTGGATGCCAAAATTCTCAAAGCCAAATTCTTTTGCTTTTCTGTACGCTTCAATTGCTTGTCCTTCTAATATGCCAAACTTTACATCTTTACCCGCAGTAATGGTATGAATGTGTTCTCCAGCTCCAAATTCGGGATTAATTCTAAAAGAAATCGTTAATTTTTCCTTTCCAAGCTTTTCATAAATATCAGCTAACCGTTTTAATTGGCTTAAACTGTCTAAATTAACCAAAACATCGTTTTTAACGGCGAATTCAAAATCGTCTTCAGTAAACATATTTCCGGTGTAAATTATTTTTTCTGAAGAAATTCCTGCTTTAAAACAAGTAAATATCTCTCCTTGTGATGTACAATCGAAAGAAGCTCCTTCGGAATTGAGCACTCTTAAAAACGATAAAGTAGAATTAGCTTTAACAGCAAAATGTATTTGATTTTTTTTATATTCGGAATTTACAAATTTTTTTAACTTCTTATAACGTTCACGAACCATTTGTTCGTTAATTACATAAATAGGAGTGCCGTACTTTTCAACGATATCTAAAGTATTCATACCGGCAAAATATAACACATCGTTGCGATATTCTAAACCTCTCGTATTTAACCAATCAGCATATTTCAATCTTGAACTACCTCTAATTTAATTAAAGATTTGTTTATTGAAAAAAAACCTTTGTAGTATTGTTTTTTTTTGGCTAAAATTCAATTCTATCGATTGTCCCTTCAAAAACTTTTTCTGCTGGACCTTCCATAAAAACCGTTTTTCCATTATAGGTTATTATCAAATCGCCCCCATCGTTGTGGATCGTAATTGGAATATCTTCGTCAAACAATCCCAAAATAGTTCCAGCAACCACAGCAGCGCAAGAACCCGTCCCACACGAGTTAGTAATACCAACGCCCCTTTCAAAAACTCTTAGGATTGCTTCCTCTTTAGAAAGAATTTTTACAAATTCTACATTTGTTTTTTTTGGAAATAGTTTGTTAGATTCTATAGACGCTCCGTATCTATTTAGCTCGTCATCGCTTAAATTCTCTTTTGTAAATATGATAGCGTGAGGGTTGCCCATTGAAACCGCTGTGAATTTAAAAATTTTATCTAAAGCTATTATAGATTCGTTAACGCACTGTTTTACAGGATCTTCTAAATCAACTGGGATTTGTTCACAATCTAGAGTAGGAGCCCCCATATCGATTTTTACGGATTTAACTTTGCCGTCAATTACATTGAGTTTTGCAATTACAATTCCTTTTAGAGTTTCAATATCAATTTCGTCTTTTTTGTAAATGTCGTTCTCGTAAACATATTTAGCAAAGCATCGAACGCCATTGCCACACATTTCTGCTTGGGAACCGTCAGGGTTAAAGATTTTTATTCTAACTTCCGTGTTTTTTGGATGGCAAACAAATAAAACCCCATCAGCCCCGATTGAATAATGATGTTTGCACAATTTTTTAGCTAAATCTGCTTTTTTAACATCAAGGATACCCCACTTGAGGTTATTTATTAAAATATAGTCGTTCCCTAATCCATGTTGCTTTTCAAAATCCAAGTTTTCTAAAATTATTTTATCCATTTTGAGCATGCCTGCAGTTGTTTTATAATTTTGAACCTATATTTATAAATTAATTAAACCTTTATTGAAAAAAATTTCGATTAAGAAAAATGTATTGGCAATTTATAATTATTCAATGTTTTAAATAACAATTGACAATACGACTTAGATTTATAATTCAATAAACCTTAAGTTAATAATAACGTTATATCAAACTTAAAACTAATATGAATACGGAATTATGAAACGTAAATTTCTCGCTTTTACCCTTTTTACTTTATTCATTTTAATACCGCCATCTAATGTTTCTGGATTCGAGCACATAGATAACATTAACGATGGAATTTCTGTATATTTCCTAACTCATTTAAACACTAGTCAAACTATTGAAATTAACGTAACTCACACGGGGGATGGAAATTTTACGCTATTTATATTTGATATGCGTCCCACTGAATCATTTATAAACCCTGATAAAAGTCTTAACCCAAGAATTTTCGATGTTGCGATAAATTATAGCCTAGACGATAACCCTTACATCAATTACACCGCGCCAGCGTCAAAAATTTATTACATCCAAATTATTTTAATCGAGAACGGTCCCGACACCTTTTATTTACGATGTAATTTGGACAGCCTAACTCGATATTATCTTCCAAATATTTCAGGCTATAACTTTAGCTTTCTAATTATCTCGTTAATTCTTGTGTTTGGAATAATCTTGTACAGAGGGAAAAAAAAAATAATAAAGAAAATTTAACTTTTAGTTAAAAAGTTAGATATATTTATCAGTAGTACTACGATGATTTTGAGGAATAGCATTGATTTAGAATAATAACATACAACAAAATAAACCATAAGTGTTTAATATGGATGAAATAAAAAAAATAATTGACGAATTGGGAATTACTACATTTGAGGCTAACATGAAAATTGCTGGGTTCGCAGTTGTGTCTGATTCGGGAAAGGTAGTTTTTCAGACAGATAATTGGGACCTAAATAATCAAACGAACATGATATTGAACGTTATTAAAGGAGACCGCTCGTTTGTTTTAAACGATGTAGAATTTTCGGTTGTTGAAACTACTACTGAAGGAATTGTTGGAACTGCCAATAATGGGATGGGGCATGTAATATTCACTCCTTTTCAAGGAGGCGTACTTGTATCATTTGCCATGCCTCGAGCAGATCCACCCCGAGTTTTGTCTTTTCTTAAAACTTTTGCGATGAGATTGAATGGGAAGGTATAATATTTAAAGTTAAATTTTCCCGTTACTTTTTTCAATTTGGTGTTTGCCGCGTGGAAAAATTTGGGGTGAAACATCATGGCAAGATCTAACCCTTACGATCTCCACAAAATTAGATTAAAAAAAAGTAAAAAAAAAAACTAAAGATTATCAATTTCCATTCCAACCGGCTAACCTAGCAAACAAGTACCATGAAGCGTAAGCTTTTAAGTTTGCATTTAAAGGCTGAGAGTGAGCAGAACTACACGAGTACCAATCTCCTCCATCTGGTTCTGTATTGACGCCATTATGAGTGGCTTGCCATTCTAACGCCCAATTGCCTCCAGTATAATAACAACCATCATCAACATTTAAATCTAAAAAGTAATTATCGTCTGGGTCGTAACTTTCAATATCAGCAAAATCGTACAGAGTTCTATTGTATGTTATACAGTGATTTCGAATGATTTCATTTTGTAGATTATTAGTACCACCTATTCCCCCACCATCTACGTGACCCGTCATGAAGACAAATTTAACCTCGGTTTCTGAAGTCCTTCCTTTTGAACCACCCGCAGAGTAGGCAGAAATCAAATTTTCCATATGAAATATGTATCTAGATATATTATGACCTCCAATATTACACCAAGACCACATTATAACATTTGTTCCAGGATTAGCAGGATTATCCAAATATTCTTCCGTAGCTGAAGCCCAAGCGTCGTCATTGGGGTTTCCAAGGTCGTTGGCTGTAGTACTCGTTAATGTCCCTCCAAAACCACCGTTATAATCGTAAAACTCAAGTTTAGTGTCATCTCCGCCCCCATCTGCTCCAAATATATAAGTATTAGTGCCGCCCATAAAAGCGTCTAAATTAGCCATTCCTGAGGTTAATTGACTACCGTGAGATGTATGACCATAAGCAATATTAAGGTTTTTTTTAGTTTCGTTTATCCAGCTAATTGGTATAGATTTTAAATCTTCCAAATGAGCGTGTCTGTGGTCAATAATTAATGTTTCTGAAATAGACTGGTTGCTCACTATTAATATCCAAACTCGATCAACAGTATAATACCCATCTGTTATGTTTATTTTTACGGTATAAGTCCCATTAGGATTAGAGTTAGCATCGAATATGTAAGCTGTTAAATTCCCTCCGACATTAGTTCCATTAAGGTACCAACCAAAAGTTAGGAAATCACCATCGGGATCGTGAGCGGTAACGTTAAACTCTTGAGTTTCTGTTTCGTTGATGCGAGGGTTTAGCAACGGAAAATAACTATCAATAATTGGAGCTTGATTAGTGTTTCCCAGATTATTGAGCATACTTGTTATCCAAAAATACGATGGAACGCTAACAACAACTATAGTAATTAGTACTATGATTGAAATTGTTTTTTTCTTCATAAATAATCAGTTAAATAATAAATTCATTACTTTATTGTATTTGATACATAAGACAAATCAATTATTTATAATTAGACATTTTTAATTCTTTTAGCAAAATTTAGTAAAAATTTATTAGAATTTTAATATAGGCTAAAAGGAAGTCTATAATCTCTTTTTTTACCAAACCAATTACCAATAAAACCACCAATAGTGAAGAGCCCTATTATAATACACAATTGTAACCAAGAACCAAAAGGTTTGAAACTCACTATAAATTGACCAAAATTAGTTATTCCACAAATTAAAGCATATAACATGGAAAATCCAAATCCGATTGGAGTTATTCCAAAAAAAATGTAGACCAATTTATTAACTTTTATTGATGGTCTTACGCGGATATAATAGGCAAAACCCAAGACTAATGAAAATATAATTTCAAGAATAATAATAAGTATCAATTCTCCATGTAAGACAAAATAAGTAAAAACTCCCGAACCGACCATCGAAATAGCGGTCAATATCCATAACGGTTTCCACCATTTAGGTTTCGAAGGTTTTTGACCATTTTCGTTTGGTAATTTTTCATCATTTTTTTCATTCATTTTTGTCAATTAAGAACAATGTTTATTATTCTTTTAAATATAACGCTTCTTCTCCAATATTGGAGTTTCACATATTGATTCGGACAATTTCTCTCTATTAATCTTATCTTAAAGTAGTCTCTGCCCTTCAACAAGGAAATTTTCATTAAAAAATCTATCACTTGCCCAAATTGAAAATCATAAGCTCCTGACTCTACCAGATCGCCAATTCGGTAATAATAAACGCTTAAAACTGGTTCGGCGGTTGTGATGAAATTCCTACACAAGTAGTATTTAAAGAATGTTGGTTTTCGATAATTTTACCTTGCACTTTTGGTCTAAAAAGCGCAAAAACAATGTTTTGGGCGATCCTTGATCAATTTCAATCCAAACTTTTAAATTTAATTCAAAATTCAAAAAATTAATAAAAATAAGGTAAAGTGATACAAAATTTCGTTTGATGATATTAGTAAAAAATTAGCAAAATTGATGAAAGAAACTGAAGAAATTGAATTGCAAGACGTAGAATTATTTGCAGATTACTTAGAGTTTCAGATGCTCCCCGGAATAGTTTCAGCTGCGGCTCAAGCAGTCCTACCCGGAATTGGAAAAGCAGAATGGACGCCAACTAAATTCTCTCTTGATCTAGAATTTCCCGGACAAATTGAAACGATCGAATTTGTACGCTCTAACGGAAAGAAAGCAACAATAGGCGGAGAAAAAGTTCCACCTTTTTACAATTTTCTTGGTCTAGACAAAAGAAACCCTCATCCACCTTTAGTTACGTACGATGTATTCGACATGGGCTCCAAAATGATGTTACCTAAACCGATTAAAGAAGCGTATGGAGAAGTTTTAGCAGATCCAGCCGAATGGGCAAAATTTGCCGTTGATAAATTCGGCGCTGAAAGCATTACTTTCCACTCGTTAGAAATTGATCCCGGTATGGGAGACGCACCAGTTTCACAATCAGTAAAATACCTAGAAGATATATTACAAGCTGTCGATGTTCCAGTCATAATAGGCTGTTCAGGAAATAAAGAAAAAGACGTTGAAATGTTTAAAGCTACTGCCGCTGTGGCAGAAAGCGAAGTTTTAATGCTTTCAGCTGCAGATAAGGCGACCTGGGAAGATGTAATTCCCTTAGCAGTTAAATACGACCACAACTGTTTGCTCTGGACGAGCTTAGACTTAAACAATCAGATTAAGATGAATAAAGACGCTTTAGAACTAGGATTGCCAAAGAATCGCATAGTTATGGACCCAACTTGCGCCACCTTAGGGTACGGAATGGAATACTCGTTTAGCATTTACCAGCGAATGCGAATAGCCGGTTTGCTAGGGGAAACTGATTTAGCATACCCAATAAGCGGAGGTACAACAAATGCATGGGGCGCTCGTGAAGCTTGGATGAGCGAGAAGCGAATGCCTCAATGGGGTTTAAGAAAATACAGAGGACCTATTTGGGAAATCATTAATGCTCTTTCTCTAACTCTTGTAGGCTTAGATCTCGCCATGATGTTCCACCCAATTGCCGCTAAAAACGTAAAAGAGATTACCGCTCAATTTTTCGCCGAAATCCCAAAAGTTATGGAAGATAAAGGCTATTACGATTGGGTTTCTGCAAGACTTAAGAAATAAAACTTATTACTATTAATTTACTTCTTTTTTTTTGTTATTGTTTATTTTTCAGAAAAACTACTGGTTTGAAAGCCTAAGAACTTCCTAATCCCGGAATTTAAATTTGTGATAAAATTTTCGTCCCTGCTTTGGATAAGGATGTATTTTTCATTATAAATCCAGTGATTAATCAATTTAAGTTCTCCTTTAATGCCCTCTAAAGGTACTAAATATTGATAATATCCTCTAGGCTCAATCTCGCTATTTTTTAAGTTAGAGATAGGGATCTGCAGTTCTTTTTTATCATCATCCTGGTTCTTTTTATCGAGCTTTATGCTTCTATAAATCCTAATAATATGTGTTTCTTTATCTATAACTCTAATAACTCGTCGAATAATTGAGAATAGACTAAACGATATAAATACTAAGCCTAATAAATAGATTGAAACTAAAAGCATTAAAATAGTGCCGAAGCTAATTTCAATTATTCCATTAATAAAATCATCGAAGCTTGGGATGAAAATGTAACTTACTAAGATACAAGCCACTACTGAACCGAAAATCGTTGAAATCGAAGATTTTACATCAGTGCTAATAAAAATTGCGTTCTTCTTCTTTTTAAAAATCCATGGTGGGAAATAGAATTCACCAAAATCTCCAGAAAGTAATAATTCAACAGAGGAAAAAGTCTTTCTTTTTCTATAAATACCTAGAAGTTTTCCTAAAATTATAGTAATTCCAGCTATGAGGAGTCCATGACCCGTGCGTATAGCAAACAGAGAAATTGGTGTGATATAAGTTATTGAGGATAAATAAATTCCTACAAGAATAAAAAGAACTATAAGAAAATATGTTGAAATTGAATTTTTCTTCATAGAGATATATTACAAAAAGAATTTATATTCTTTTTTATATCGGATCGACAAAGTTATTTTACGCCTTCTCAATTTTTATGTTGTAATCTTCTCCTTCGATCTTAAACTCCAAAACTGTGTCGCCATGAGTTTCTACATATCGCTTTATATTCTCTCCCGATTCACCAAAATCTCCAGAAACTTCCAAAATTTCTCCGCTTTGCATTTCATTTAATTTTTTTTTAGTCCTGGCAACTGGTAATGGACAGACCAACCCGTCTAATTTTAGCTTATAATTATTGCTCATTTCTATAATTCACCATTTAGTTTTAACTGAACAAAACGTTATCCGCTTCCACGCACATATCAACGAACCCTTTCATTGATGTTTTTGATATCCCCGCCATTAATTCTTCGTCGCGTAAACCCCTTGCTTTCATACACACTCCGCACGCTAACACTTTAGCCCCCTCTTCAATAACATCGGCCATCCATTTCCCGACATTATCATACGTGGATGGGTTTTGGTTTTTCATGCCTACAAAGATACCATCTTCGACTAAAAAGATGTTGATTTTATGTTCTTCTAATAATGAGGTATAGGCAAATCGTAACATGGTATAAGGTCTTTCAGATGTATAGGCCCCACTTCCAATTACAATCGTAAAAGTCTTTTTGTTTTCAGTCACTTATGTTAAACCTTTTTAATTATGTTAAGATGATTAATTATGGTGTAGGAAATTAAAAAAGATTTATTAATCTTTTCGTAATGATTTATTCATAATATCGATAAATTAATTAATCATAATTAAGTTTTATATAGTAGAAAATATTTGTAATCTCCTTAAACTAAGATTAAAAAAAGCGCGGTAAAAGCATGAATATTGAATATCTAAGAAACTTTGTTAAACTAACCAAATATAAAAGTTTCTCAGAATTAGTAAAAGACATTCCAATTTCTCAAAGTACGTTATCTCATCAAATTTCGCTATTGGAAAAAGTTTTTGGAGTCGTTTTAATAGATAGGACGACTAAGAAGTTTGAATTAACTGAAGCTGGAAGAGTTTTGTTAGATTATTCACAAAAGATTGTTAAGCTATACGATTCTTGCGAAGAGGAATTAATAAAGTACAGTAAACATAAATTTGAAGATATCGTGATTTCAGCATCAACGATTCCAGGCTCTCATATCTTACCGAGATATATCGCGAAATTCCGAAATAAGAATCCTAACGTAAATTTTAAAGTAAAAATTAGTAACTCACAAAAATCAATTGAAAATGTAGCTAAAGGGTTGGCAGATTTTGCTGGTATTGGTAGTTTTATAAACTACAACGAAAACGATTTTGACTCCATCAAAATTGGAGAGGATGAATTTAAATTTATCTGTTCTCCTAACCATGAACTATTAGAAATCGGGAATAATGTGATAAATTTTACTGATCTCATTAAATATCCGTTTGTGTGGCGAGAAGAGGGTTCTGGGATGAGGAATGTTTTTAAACGCCAATTTCCAAATTATAAAAGGCTAAAAATCAAACTTGAAATAAACGATAACGATTCCATTATTTCAGCAGTAAGCGAATCAAATTACATTAGTATAATGAGCGAATATATGGCTGGTAATGCTGAAAAAGCAGGTTTAATTAAGATATTGGAGATTAAAGGTTATCCCGAAATTGTTAGAAGACCTCTATATTTTATAAAATTAAGAGAAAAGGAACTAAGTGAGCTAAAGAAAGATTTTTGGGAATATATAAAAAAAAATAAAAAAAATCAATAAGCTATAGAAGTACTATTTTATTAACATTCCTGTTTTGTCGAAATTAAGGAAATAACTAACCTTCTCTTTAAGCGGATACAGGCCTTCTTTAAAAAGAGTGAAAAGAAATATCCCTATAAAGATAATCGAACCTAATCCCGGAGCAAAATTACCTATAATACTAGTTAAAGTTGAAGAGGGATCTATAGAAAAAATAGTATAAATCAAAGATCCTAAGGAGATTATTACGGAAAAAAGAGAAACTATCATAGCCGCTTTTTTACTTATATCTAAATGAATCGGACCAATATCTAGGTGAAAGTGTTTCGGTTGAACGATTATAGATAATACGGAATGATTTATGGTTTCTTTCTCGTATTCGATATACACGTGTAAATACCGTCTTTCGCTCTCTTTTTTATCTTTTTTAGTTCTATTTTTCTTTTTTGTGGGAAGTACCGAGAAGATCATTACCGGAGGGTTTATTGCTTTTTTTTTAATTTCTACTTTACCGTGTAAGGGGTGAACTTCAAATCCCTCTCCCTCAACTTTTAAATCCACTATCGGCGGTTCTTTTTTAGTTGTCTCTATTCTAAATGAAGTTTCGAAAACGGTCTTTCCTTCCTCGTCAATGATTTTCAATTCCTTATGAGAGAAATAAACGTAAAACAGATAGCTAGTTTTTTCCATCATAACAGAATAATATTGAAGCCCCATATTAATTTCATAAACGGTTGTTTTTGGCTCTGCTGGGGCTATATCTAACCTCCTTGAAGGGGCGAGCGATTCTGAATCGGGGGCTTCTCCAAGACCTCCCAATTCATCTCTAAGATCTTTAGGTGCACTAACTGGTATCGGTGCACCAGCGCCAGGTGGTGCTGATGAAGGTGCCCGTGAAAGTTTCGGTAGGGGAGGGGGAGGGGGAGCAGATTTTATCATTTCTAATTCTGATGATGCATCATCGTCAAATGTTTGAGGCTCCTCTAAAATCACATCCTCCTCTTCGGCTTCCTCAGCAAATTTATACATTACAGGTTCTGCTTCTTTTGCTCTAGATTTCTTTTTAGCTTTGGGAGCAATCGTCGAGCGTTCTTTTTTTTCCTCAACTTGAAATTGTTTCGCAACATCTCTGCCTAATTCTTTCTCATCTAAACTTTTCAAGTATTTAACGCTTATATCGTCCTTCTTAACAGCTTCTTCTTTCTTTTCTTCTTTTTTTTTCTCTTTTTCTTTTTTGGAGATTAAATTTAAATTTTTTAATTTAGTTTTCTCAGATATAGTGGTAAATGTTACGAAATCAACGAAAGAAACGTCTTCTCGGTTTAACTGTGTATCTCCTAGCGATTTGTAGATATCATCTAAAATTTTACTAATCTTTGTAGTCTTTTTGTAATTTCCAATAAAGATAAAATCAAAAATGTAGATGGATAAAATCTCAGTCTTTTTATCGTAAAAGATTTTGTTTGTTTCGATTTTAAGAATTTTAATTGTTTGTAATGATTCCAATATAATTTCTCTTTTTACTTTTTTTATTATATAGTTGTAGTTGGAATATAATGATTATGTTCTAAATACTTATAAAATTTACATATATATTCATTACATAATCCTTGTATATTTAAACAATTTTAAACAAATTAAATCTCCTGTATCAAACTAGAGCAGATTACCCCCTTATTATCCAAAACAAGGTTGGGTAGAGCAAGATCCGGGAGATTATTGGAAATCTTTTATAAAAACTACAGCCAATTTAATTCAAAAAAATATTATAAATTCCGAGGATATTTTAGGAATAATTTTAGATTGTCAGATGAATTGTACGGTTCCTTATCGATTCTGAAGGAAATTCGTTAATGAACTGCATCAATTGGCTTGATAATAGAGCCGCAGAAACAATACGTAAACACACAAAAGGACTAACTATTTTTAAGTTTAAAAAGATATTAAAAAAAGGAAATTAAGTTTCCCTTTTTTGCTTCAATAACGGTTGACTGATAAGAATGTAAGTCAATAAGAGGAATAGGTAATTAAAAATGTTGTAAAAATGTTCTTGAGTTAGATTTTCAATGACAGAAAAGATTAGAATCCCAAATGATATTATCAAGGCAAGACGAAAATTTTTAAGATTTTTGGTCATGTGTGGATTGCTTTCTTTCATCATCTTAATCGCTTTTGTTAATCGTAGGATTGTACCACCAGTTGAAAATACAATATAAATCGTAATTAAAATCATTAAAAGAATACTACGCTCGGTCAAAGTGGGATTTAAACTGATAAAAATAATTGAACTTGGCCAACATATATAGATACAAATCAAGAGCGAAACTAAAAAATATAACAATTTCATTTTGCTCTTTTCCAAAACTTTTGTGCTTTTACAAAAGATCATCATTGATAGTACGAAGAACATGGTCCCAATGATCGAACCAATTAAGGAAATTTGAAGTGAGAGAAGAACAATAAATTCATTGATACCTATTTCAAAGAAAAAACACCCGAATGGATAAAGTGAATAAAAAATAAAACCTAAACCTAAATATAAATTACCCTTATAGTTTGGATTGCGTTTATAAATGAATATAGCGAGGATTATAGCCATGAAACCTGCTATTAATTGAAAAGTCAACATGAGAAATAATTGCCAAATTTCCATGATAATATTATCTAAAACCATTCTTCTTTATTTAAATGTTTTATTAAGAATGAATGTTGAAAATTCATTTTTAAAAAATTAAATTAAAAGAATATGGTAGAATTCACATCAATGGAAAATAACACGTATTAAAGATATCTCATTTATTAACAATGTTAAATCGATGACCGTAATTGGCCCTTCAAAAAAACGCGATAAGTAATAAAGACGGAAATAATGAAGAAGAAAATAAGGAAAACAACAAATTATTTATTTTAAAGTATCTTTAGCTAAATCTTTTATGTAGGCTTTAAATTCTAATATATATTTCTTAATATCTTTTATCTTTTCTATTTTTATATCCTTACCAATAACTCTTTCAATAGCATCGTTCATTAGCTGTAAATCTTTATACGCTCTAAAATTATCGTAAGTAGTAGTTTCAAAGTTAGGCTCCCAGGGTTTTAACTTAGGAACGGATTCTATCCCTCTTAAATCCCATCTAAATTCGTTTTTAAAAGCCTTAGTTAGGGGTTTTAAGCTAAAATCGTCCCATTTTTGGATAATCCAAGGAGCATAATTATGTAGTTTGTCGTAATCTAATTCTAAATCGTCACGCCATTCAAATTGATGGTCCCAATTAGCAATCGCTAGAAAATTCTTGTCTTTAGTTTTATCGTATGGGAAAAATTTCCATGAATTTCTATCAATCTTTTCGCTTTTGAATGGAGTCCCCTCAGCGTATTGGAAATAATAGCCAATTACTTCATATTTATCTGGATCGTTTAAGTAAAGCCGTAAATAAACTTCAATTTGGGCGATGTCTACCTTACTATTTAATAGTTCTTCTTGAAATAATTTGTATAATAAATTTTTTGCTCTATTTGGGTGGCATTTTCCTGAAAACACGGGATAATAAGCAAAACAATAAAAAACTATATCACCTTGAGTTCTTCCTTTATAAACTTCCATCCAATTCTCTATAGGTTTGATCTGTACGTGAGAGCGGAGGTAAATAATAATTAAAGCAATATCAACGGCAGTTGCGACGACGATTACCGTGATAAATATAACTAAACTAAACTCTGCAAACTTAAAAATAATTGATAAAGCAATAAAAATAAACAACCCTCCCGTTATAAAAAAGAACGCTATCAACGAGTTAAGCGCCTCGTGTTCCTTATCCTTCTTCGTATAAAGTATAACAGGCGCGCTATCGACGATAATTTTCTTGCTATACTTATTTATAAAATCTTGAAATTCTACTTTATCCCAACTAGAATCAGACATTTTTCAAAAGAAATATAATTCGTTTATTCAGAATTCTTTTGATCACAATAAAGGATAATTATTTTTATATTTTAGTGGTTAAAAAAAAATACTGTTTTGTGTGCATTATTATGGAATTTAATAACATGTAAATTATAAAACCAATTATCTTTTGAAATTTTTAATTAATATATTTCATTAATTCTCTTGAACTAACCTATGGTTGATTTTGAAGATTTTCTAAAGTTTATCAAATCTCAAGATTTTTATAGTGGTCAGATATCTCACATTGAACACATTCCAGAATTGAGGGCTCGTTTTGAGGATTTGGACAAGCCATTAAGGAAGAGATTGGAGCGGTGGTTAAATACCAATAATATAAAATTATGGCGCCACCAGGCAGATGCTATTAATTCTATCAGGAAAGGAAAGAATACAGTTGTTGTAACTTCTACAGCTTCAGGAAAATCTCTGTGTTACAACTTGCCCGTATTAGATTCTCTATTAAATAACGAGAAATCCACGGCGCTATACCTTTTCCCTACAAAAGCATTAGCTAGAGACCAGTATATAAATTTAAAAAAAATTTTAGCAGATACAAATATAAAACAATATCGAATTGGCGTTTACGACGGTGATACCGCCCCAAATGAAAAAAGACAAGTATTAACAAATGCCAATATAATAATCACAAACCCTTATGGATTGCATTTCTATTTACCGTGGTTTAAGCAAAATTGGCGTCGGGTTTGTAATAACTTGAAATATATTATATTAGACGAAATTCATATATATAGAGGGATTTTTGGGTCGAATTACGCTTTACTTTTGAGACGTTTAAAACGCATTCTCGATACTTTCGATGTTAAACCAATTTGGATATTGTCAAGTGCTACTATCAATAAACCAAAAGAATTTTGTGAAAAGTTAATTGGCGAAGAGTTCGTTGTTATTGACAAGGACGATTCTCCATCAGGGGCTAAAAAAGTTATTTTATGGGATTTACCTTACGATAAAGTCTCAGGAAAGTATAACTCTGCACATCAAGAAACCAAGAATTTATTTACTACCCACTTAAAATATAAGAACGGGATTCAAACTTTAACGTTCACTCTTTCAAGAAAGATGGCAGAATTACAAGCGATTTGGGCGAGGAAAACTTTACCTTTGCTAAAGAACAAGATATATAGTTATAGAGCAGGTATTAGTAAAACTAAAAGAAGAGAAATAGAAGAAAACTTTAAGAACAAAAGAATTTTAGGCATTAGTTCCACAAATGCTCTGGAGTTAGGTATAGATATAGGCTCTCTGGATGCCACTATTTGCTCTGGTTTCCCTGGCACTCTTTCGAGCTTTAAACAGCAAATAGGTCGCTCCGGTAGGGGCTCTGAATTATCAATTTCAACTTTCGTACCTATGCAAAACCCCTTGGATTTATTTTATGTTCATAATCCGGATCAATTATTTGGAAAAATTAAAGAAGAAATTCTTATAACGCTAAAAAATAAATACATCATAAAGAACCACCTCTGTTGCGCAGCTAAAGAGATTCCCCTAAATATCGACGAATATAAAAAATTTGGCATAGAAGAAAAAGAATTATTCGAAACTTATATTGAAGATTTAATTTCAGATAAGTTGTTGATGAAAAGAGGAGACAAATACTATTGGAGGGGGGAGTTTTACCCTAACGAGAAGTATGGATTAAACGCTCTTTCTAGCAAGAGTTATAGAGTAATTCTCAGAAGAACTGGTAAAGACGAACTTTTAACGGTAGAAGATGAAAGTTACGTGTTTCGGGACTTACATCCTGGGGCCGTGTACCTCTATGAAGCTGAATCTTACGTAGTGGAAGACTTAGATCTCGAACAAAAAATAGTAAGGATTTTAAGAGTTGACGTTGAGTTTTACACTCAATCGCTCAAACACACTGAAATAACGCCACTCGAAATTCAGGCTCAAAAAAAAACAGGCCCCAATAAAGACATTGAAAAACTTTACGGCAGGGTAAAAGTTGAGCACGAGTACTATTCTTATAAAGTTATAGATACGATATCACAGGAAATTATTTCGCGACATCCGCTAGAAAACATCCCTATTATTGAGTTTGAGACTCAAGCAGTTTGGTTTACGATCCCTTTCGAATTTCAAAAAGAGTTAGAACTGGAAGGTTTCGACCTAGGTGGCACCATTCACGCAATTGAACACGCTATGATAGCTATGGCACCAGCATTAGCCCAGATTTCTCGATGGGATTTGGGTGGAGTCTCTATCGATTTCGATCCCGTGAAGCAACAACCAGTAATATACATTTACGATGCATATAGGGGAGGGATAGGCATATCTGAACAATTATACCTTCATTTAATAGATTTACTTCATTTAGCATTGAAATTAATTGAGAGCTGTAGCTGTAAAACTGAGAATGGATGTCCAGCATGCATTATGAGTCCTAAATGTGGAAACAACAACGATCCACTGGATAAGGCGGGCGCCCTTTTTCTCTTAAACAAACTACTTGATGCTAAATAAAAAAAGGTTTAATAATTAGTTGGAACGCATGTGTCAAAATACTTGCGTAAAGCTTTGAAGACCAAGAGTAAAAAAATGAGAAAAAAAAAGTTTAGTATCGTGTTCGAAGATACTAAATGTTAAGAAAGAGCTAAAGATAGAAGATAGAAGGTGAAAAATAAAAATATCACATGTACGCACACGCCAGGTATAATAATTAGCAATTGTATTCTTTTTCCTATCCTAAGATTTCGGTTCTCAATTTTCTCTTTTCTCTTTTTCTTTCTCCACATCCCATACATTATCTCGTAATTAACAAAATAGAACACTAATGATACAATGCCTTGCGTCAAGATAATGAAGATCCACATAATAAGGGGGACTTCAATAGTAAATATTATATCGGAGGGTATTCTTGCGGGCAATGAAGATAGTAGCAAAGGGATTAGAACAATAAGAAAAGGCATAAATAAAATGTAAAATAAGCTAATATATAGATACTTTTTGACTTCTTTTTTCGTTATACTTTCACTAGATATGTAAATCACCATTTATTGGATTCTTTCGATAATATATCTAAGTTAATCTATATATATATTAAGATTATTTAATTTAACCTTTATGAAGGCTTAAAGCATTATAGCAATAAAGAATATCAAATTAAGGAATTTTAGCTTTTTCAAGCAAAAAATTATGGATTATAAAACAATTTTTTAAAAAAAAGAAACTGTTCTAATAAATATGTATGATTTAAAATGGAACGATCTTGTATCTCCTACAATGTCTCCCGATGAGTACTTAAAAGAATTTGGAGATAAAATCGCATATAACTATAAAACCTACGAACCGAAAACAGATGTATTAGAAGAAATTAAGGATTTCTTGAAAAGTAAGCAAGAATCATTAAAGATTGTCGCATTAGGCGCTGATTGGTGTCCAGATTGTAACAGAAACGTACCACGCATGATTAAAATTGTAAAATTGATGAAAAGTAAAGATGTGACTTTCCATATTTTATACGGGATAATGGTTAACGCTTTACATAAACCAGGCGAAACCATATGGCATAAAATACGTTCTCCACCAGAGGCGGTAAACCCTAAATTTGACTTAAAAGCAATTCCAACGTTCTATTTCTTTAATAGAAATAACGGATTTTTAGGCATGATTAAAGAACGACCAAAGAAAACCATTGAAGAAGATACTTTAGAAATTATTAAAGAAGGTCTGTGAAATTTTTCTTTAAATTATTAGATAATATCTATTTTTAATCGGAAATATTAGAGAAATAAAGGAAGGCAGGTAGTGAATCTCTCTACACCAAAAATCCTAAAATGGAAAAATTTTTCATAATGCACTATACTTAAATGTATAGACATCTACATTGTTTTCTTGTAATTTTCTGGAAATTTTGGATCTATATACAAATTCGGTTGTTCCATGAACTTCTTTAAGTTTTCTTAGATTTAAGATTTCTGCTGGAAGGTCCTTAATTCCTGTATCATGAAACTTTAAAATATTTAGTTCTTCCAATTCTCCTATTTCAACTGGAATCGTACTAAGTAATGAATTTCCATTTAAATCTAATATTTTGAGCTTTTTCAAATTATTTATTTCGGCTGGTAAGGTTTCAACAATCTCTCCATGTAAAACTAATTCTGAAAGATTTTCAAGATTCCATACACTTAATGGAATTGATGTTGGACCTGAAATTACCAGTTTTCTTAGTGATTTTAAATCCCCTATGTTTTCAGGTAGTTTTATATCTTCAATAAGCACTAATTCCTCTAAATTTTGCAAATTTAAAAAAGAAGGAGGTAATATAAAACTAGATTTAAAAGCCCAAAGAAATAGTTTTTTGAGTGAAGTCAATTCTGTTATTACAGAAGGAAATTTATTACTTTCGTTTATATCTAATCTAAGTTCTATGAGATTTGATAATTGATTAAATTCTTCAGGTAATGACTCCAAAAAGCTATTAAAGAGGTTTAAATAGCTTAGAGACTTTAATTTTATGAAAGATTTAGGTAATTGATTTATTTTATTACCAACGAGATCTAAGTCCTCTAATTTTTCTAAAAATCCAATTGATTCAGGTAAAGTCTTAAGTCGCCCCTTTCTTAGCTTTAAACTCTTAATATACCCTTTATTGGATATAAAGTATATATCCTGCTCTTCTCCTGTTTTATAAGCTGGAATAATGTTGCCAATTAATTTCTCAAAATCCTTGATTACATAATATTCTATTAATCTAAGTGTCTTTTTTTGGTTTCGAATTAATTGTGAAGTTATAATTTTCCAATTAAGTGGATTTTCCCAAATTCTTGCTTTTACTGCATTTAAAAGGTACTTTAGTTCAATTCTTAAATTTTTATTCTCTAATAAACTTAATAAGGTAAACCATAGAAAAATTTTTTCCTTATTATTAAATCTTTCAGGAAATTCAGAATAATGTTTAACATACTCAGAAGGACCACTAAATTTATAGAAATAATGCTCTACGATGTTCATAGTCCAATATTTTGTCGTTATTAATGGTTCCGTAAAAATTAACTCATACAAGATCATTCCCAAAGAGAATAAATCAATACCTTGATTATACTTTTCATCAAAGAGATACTCAGGGGCAGCATACTTGATCGTTCCCAAAAAATTACTCCCAGTTATGGATGTTGAAGCATTGAAATCCTTGATCACACCTAAATCCATAATAACTACACGGTTATCGGTTACCATTATATTATCAGGTTTAATATCTCGATGAATTAAATTATTTTTATGTATTTCATCCAATCCTACCAGAATTTGATTGATAATTTCGATAATTTTTACAAATGAAATCTCTTCTTCTTGCTCAATAAATTGTGAAAGGGTTCTACCACGAAGATATTCCATTACTAATATTAAGTTTCCATCCCAGTTTAATAATTTATGAGATTTTACTACATTTTCTGAATTAATTCTGATACTAGCTTGTAATTCTGCATCAATTCGAGATGCCTGATCCGGTTCTTCTAATACCCAAGCGTTATATCTCTTAACAGCTACTTCTTCCCCTTTGGAACCATAATCAGTATCGATCTGCAGTCGTGCTTTATAAACATCCCCTGCATGACCTTTTCCTTTTTTCTTTATAACTATAAGCTCGTTATTTATCTCTCTTCCTTCCAAATTAGAATAACTCAATTTTTTTTGTTTTTTCTCAGTTACTAACAATTTATAATCGAATTTCTGTTTTAAATGTAGTCTAAATAGTCTTTAAAAATATAATCTTCTCCAATAATTTCTTAAATCTGTGAAGAAAGAATTGATTTGTACAGCTTCATGGTTGCGGGTAGTTGATTGGCTTCCATTTATATGTACTTCCAAAATAGAGTTAAAAGCTGTAAAAGTTTGGATCTCTTAATAAAAGATGATCATCTTCTATTAGTAGAAGGTGTACTAAATAAATCTTAAGCTAAGTCCAGAAAGAACTTAGTCAGAATAAAAAGAATGTGAATAAATTTCATGTCAAATACATAAAACTAAAGAAGAAAATTTTATAGAAAAGGAGTTAAATTGGATAAATAAACAAATAATCGCTAAGATTTTTGCAAAAACCAACGATTTTCAATATGTAAAAGAATTCCTTGGAAAATACCCTATTTTACATAATCCTAAAAGAAACCGGTTAATATTTTAATTTATAATAAAATCTAGCAAAAATTCAAATTGTTTGTTTATAATTTTTTCAAAAAGTTCACTTATTCTAATGGTTTCAATTTTATGATTAACCTTATTTCTTAATCCCCAAGATAAATAGAAACTATTCAGAAGGGGATCATGTGAGCCTTGATATGAATTCGCAAAAATCTGTGATAGCGTGCCATTAAGAGCTGCCCCCACAAAATTGTTTCCGTTTACACCAGGACCTTTCCAAGAATATTTTTTCTGCATTTCTCTGTGTATATCATTAAAAGTTTCTCTTCCCGTTTTATTTAATGAGGGATTATCTAACTTACATACAGATTCAATAAGAAGACATAAATCCCCAATTAGATTTGAAGAAGTTATCTCCCCTAAAACCGAGTAATAAAGATCGTTAGGATTTTTATAACGATTTTTCAGATGGTATAAAAAATAGTGAAAAAACGCAATATGATTTAACCAACCTATATGATTCGATGTAACAATTTCAGGTTTATTCAAGAAATTATTATATAGATCATCATAAGAATAATTTCCTCGTAATATTTTTTTATCAATAAATTTAATCATATCCTTCACATAAAAATGATCGAAATTCTTATCTAAGGTAATTATTCGATATGACCATACATTGGGATATTTTGTTTTGCCTTTATGTTTCATATCATCTTCAATTAGACCTCGATGAATAAAATGAAGAGCATTTTCTATTTGACCATGTTTTAAAAGATATTGTCCAATGTTAAAGTATATTGCTCCTTTATGGGTATGCTTTTGTTCTTCTTCTTCATACTTCATGACAAGGTTTAAATATGATACTAATTTTGGAAAAGCTTCTTCTGGACTAGTACTAATGGTTAACCCATTTAAGATTTGGCAAAGAAGTTGATCTATTCCTCCAAAATCAATCCCCTTTACTACTAACTTATTACTTGTATCCTGATAATAATTCTCAACATCTCTTAAAGTAGGGTGAGGGAATACATTCATTAATTCCTTGAAAATTTTAAATTGATTTTTCTTATCGAAGATAGACAATTTATCCTCGAAAATTTTTACTTGTTCACCACTTAAACCATATTCCTTAAGTATTTGATTTATATTCATAGGGGGATTATCTCAATCGATTTGATAACGAGAATAATTAAATTAGATTTTATATTTTATTAAAATAGACGGAAAGAAAACTGTTATAGAACTAATGGATTACCTAAATGTTAGCAAACAGCATATGAAGAATACATTCTCTTGAAGATTTAGGATTGATAAAAAAAAATTATCTTATAATACATATTACTATTTATCATCTGATACAATTCATATCTAGCAAATATTTTTATCATCTGATTTTATATCTTATTCTTATGAAAGAATTGAATATAAAGAAAGTTATTATTCATAGATCAGGGATCTCTTATTGCATTCTCGAAGGGAACGTTAAGGGAACGGATACTTTCGAGTTAGAGTTTAAAAATGACGAAATGGACGACGTGTTAAAATCGCTTTTTGTTTTAGATACTAG
>JABCSY010000115.1 GCA_018238625.1 Promethearchaeota archaeon | reverse complement strand
GAACTTTTCAATTTTTATAACCATTATGTATTATATTAAAGAATTAATTATTCTTATCTTATAAATTTATAAGGGATCAAATCATTTTAAAACTATGGCGGAATTATCTGCTGAAAGTTTAGAGCAATTTCTATCATCATTCGTTCAAGAGCGATTTAGTCAAAAAGAAGCAAAAGGAATTAAAGGAATACTCAATAGAACTGTAAGCGAACATTTCGACGATTACCTTATTTGGTTAGTTAGAGCTTTTGTAAGATGCATTGTTAACGTAGAAAACGAAATATATATCAAAGATATTACTTCCATAATAGTTGCCGAAGCTAATTTAGTTACTGACGCCCCTCCTTTCAAAGTAAAGGTTAGCTATAATTTTTTTGACACTTTTGAAAGCTTAGATTTCAAACTGTTTTTAGAAAGTGAAGTTCACCGTTGGTTGGTTTACCTTCAAGAGAAGGGAAAATTACCAGGTAATTACGAAAGGTTTTCGGGAAAATTTAAAAAGAATTAAAAAAAATAATCAATAGAAAAAATAGATTCAGAGAGATTAAAATGACTTTTGACCCTTTTATGGATTTTTTTAATTCATTCTTCATTATTTTCATAATTATAGCCGTAATTGCGGTTGCATTTTTTATCTTTATTTTCATTATAATAATACGGAGCATAATGGGCGGTGGAAAAAGAAGCGAAAAAAGAAAACAACAATTAAGCCCATATAAAGCTTATCCTGACACAGTCTATAACAATAAAGAAGCAACGCAAATTTGCCGATATTGTGGAGAAAAAATTGATGGTAATGCCAATATCTGCCCTCAATGTGGAGAAAATTTAAAATAAGATTGAAGAATTTAATCCTAAACCCTTTTTTTTTATTTTCTAAATTTCTTCAAGAAAGTTAAAAATGAAATGTACATTAATATTAATTTTTTTGATAAAAATGTAAAATTTTTAAAGATTAGAAATAATGTAATCTAGAATCCAATTTGGTTGGATAAAATCATACATAAATAAAAATAAGAGGGTAAATTTATGCCGCATTTAGTTTTATTTACTAAGTACCCAAGTCACATCACAACTAAAGTCGTAGAAAAAGTTCTTGAAGCTAGGAAAAAAAATTTGTTTCCTGACGATGAATCTATACAGGAAACTCTTGTACGTTCGGCTGGTAAATTCTCTGAAGATGGAGTAAGAATGTTAAGTGTTACGCTTGTAAAAGAAGGAAAACTTGAGGAAGCATTGAATGAGGTAATGAAGGAAATGGCTTATTTCTCAGAAATCGAGGGATTTGAATCGTCTATTGAAGTTTGGGCAACTTATCAAGAGGGTTTTAAGGCGTATGGAATAGAACTTCCCTAAGGTTAATTCCATCAAAAAAATCTAAAATCTCAATTTTTTTTTTATTTCTTAAAATAGGCTTAGATTTGCGATTCCCAAATATTTCTCTACAACCTCTAAAACTTCCTCTTTTGACCCAATGTATCCAATGATTTGATGTCTAGCTTTTCCATGTGACGCGTTATCAATAGCTTCAAATTTATTTAGTTGTAGCTCGATTTCCCCGTATTTTAACGACGGTTTATTTGGAGATTCCGAATTATACGATTGAATCACGCCAATTTCGCTCTCGGGATGATCTCGAGAAACATCAAAGCAATCATCTTGAGTTTTAGGGATATCGTTGGAAAGCTTAACTAAAAAGCCATATTCTTCTGAATCAGGAATTTTAAGTACGTAACCGATTTTTGCGTGCCGAGTAAAATCAATATCTTCAGGCCGAACTGCTAATTTGTAAACATCGTCAACGTCTAATTTGAAGGCAACGTAATTGTCCCCTATGTTCAATCGATCTTCGGGGATATTACGAAAGTAAGAAAGCGGTTTAGGATTAGGTTTAGTAGGTACTAAAACAGTTCCAGGATTTGATGGTCCACCGCTAATTACACACGCTAACGACCATCCGTTAATTTTTAAGTTTGGTTGGAAAAAAACGCAGTCGTCCACGAATTCAACGCCACAATAGCTCAGTCCCGTCGAGATTGGCTCTTTAATCAGAGAGATTTGACGAGTAATTTCACCGTTATAAATATGTTTTTTAATCTGAGATTCTACTGTTACCATACTTGAAAGAGTGCATGAAGTTGAAGATTCAGCCAAGATTTCGTAATAAGCAGGGTCCAAACCATGAGGACAAAACCATCCTTCCCATGTTTGAGGTTTTTCGTAAAAAAATTCTCTTTCTGGACTAATCCAATATCTATCTCCGCCAATATCTCTTCTCCTTGTTTTAACTACTTCTTTTATCTCTGGATTAATCCACAGCAAACTATAACAATCGTTCTTTGGATATAGCCCTAAAAGGCGCCCACCATACTCAGAAACTACCGCAGAACTTTCGTCGTTAAAATTTAATTCGATAGGGTTGCCAATATCTTCCTTGAAAGATAAAAGAGTATTTTTGGTAAAGTAGTTCATAATCTTAACTAAAGCAAAATTATTAAAAGATTTTTCTATTTGAGTTTAGATATTTAAGCTTCTACCTTTACATCTTAATTAATTTAATTTTTTATGTTCAATATAATAAAAAAAAGGTTTAATTTATGGAAAAAGTGTACTAAGATGTTATGAATAATGCGATGATAATAGATAAAGCAGAACCAAGGATATAAACTAATCCAGCATAAATCATATTATTATCATTGTTTTTGAAACCATGAACTATTAGCAAAATAAATCCAATCAATGTAAGACATCCAAAAGAGCTACCTATTATGTAAATTGTAGTAATTGTCCAAATATCAAACGCAAAAAGTTGAAATAAAATCATGTATATTTCTCCATTTAATCCTATCACATTTACAGAATAAGAAATAATCCATAAAATACCTGAAATCATAATATAAGACTTAAATCGTTGTCGATTTTTTAATCCGAATATTAAAAATATCACACCATAAGTAATCAATGATGGAACGCTAAATAATAATCCTCGAAAAATATTATATGCTAAATATATTTGAGTTTCAGTTCCATTATATGGAGATTTTAATAATAAATCAGGTATTAAAAAGGATAAAACGATAAAACTTATATTAGTAATACCAAGATAAATTAAATATTTAGAAGCATGGACCTCTGGAGATTGTTTTTTCCCCGATTGAATAAAGAATATATTGAAAATAATCGCAATTATTGAACTAGTTATTGCTAAATAGTGTAGCATTGAAAAATCAATAAAACTAAAGACCAAAGTCATATTTTAACCCTCTCTCTTTTTTTTATAATTTTCTTAAATTTAATACAATCTAGCAACTAGAATATTTAAAAGTCTCTATAATATCAGAGTTTTGAATAAAATAATCAAAAAGATATTATATAGCATTAATCATATAATATCATTGTTTATAACAATCTTTAACATCAATACTTTGATTTATAATGAATTAATATATATAGCATTACGAAATTTTACATTTGTAAACAATAATAAGGTGTAAAATTTGCCAAAAGTTATTCATTTTGAAATTAATGCTGACGAACCTTTAAGAGCTAAAAAGTTTTACGAAAATGTGTTTAATTGGAAAATAGAAAAATGGGAAGGTCCTGTAGAATATTGGACGATTGATGCCGGAGATGACAACGAAAAAGGAATTGAGGGCGGCATACAAAAACGCGAAAAATTAGAAGATCAGATTTTTAACTATATTAGTGTATCTTCTGTCGATGAATTTAGTAAAAAAATTGAGTCAAATGGAGGAACTTTAGTTTCTCCCAAAATAACTGTACCCGGAGTCGGTTATTTCTACATGTTTAACGATACAGAAGGAAATAAGCTAGGTATAATGCAAGAAGACGAGTCAGCTAAATAATTAGAAACATTAAAAACATTTTAAATCTTAAGATTTAATTTCTATTTTTTTTTGTACCCAACTTTTATAGTCATAGAAAGAGTTTCGTCAAACGCTTGACCCTCTGTTATGCATTGATACGCTAATTCTTCTGTGTGAAACAGTTCTGTAAAGTATCCAAGCCAGTAACGCGAATATCTTTTGTTTTGCCTGTGTTTAAATAATATATGAAACTCATCATCTTCCTTATGGACATCTATCTTGTAAAAATAATTAGCTACAACCCAAATTTTTTGAACTGTGTTGATTATTTCGTCTAAAGTAAGGTTTTTAAGGGGTTTTTTGGTATACCATAAAATTAAGTCAACCGCTACGTTTTTTTTAAAAGGTTTATCTAAAGCTTCTTTAGGAGATTCAGCTGCCGCGATCAATTGATTAAAAGTTGTTTTCCCGATAAGCATCATTTTCATCTCATCTCGAGTCCTAACCCATAAATCTCGGTCAAGATTCTTTTGTTTGCCATAATAACCGATTGCGCGTTCTAAAAAGGAAACTAAATTTTCCTCTTCTTCCTTATATGTATCAACAATGGCCTTAACTTCAGGCGACATAGAATTATATTCGTCATACATTTCAACTGCATCCTTCACTAAATTAGAAATTGTCGTTCCAAGATTCTTGTATTTATCGATAATGTTCCTAGTAGTCTCATCTACTTTAACATAGATTGGTTTGTCTTTTGATTCAACTTCTTTCGTTTCATCAGAATTACTATTATTGTTCTTATTAATATCAGCCATTAAAATCACCTTTAAAATTCTTTAACCTTTTTTCCCTTCTATGTTTCTATTTTAATATATATTTCAATATTAAATAACTATGCTAATAAATGTTCAGATTATTTTTAATTAGGATTACAACCGTAACAATTTATTTATATTGGTATATATAAAAATATTCCTTATTTTTGTCGCGTTTATTTATAAAGTGATGTTTCTCTAATTTAAATTTATATATTTTTTTATATATTTAAGAAGTTAGTGAAAAGTAGTTTTAAGCTTGTTCTATCATATATATTTCTGTATACGAAACATTTAAATATATAATTATACTAATTATTAATTGAGTATATTAAATAATATTAAATAATATATAAAAATATAAGAAAATTAAGATATAAAATGTCAAATAAAGATTCAGGAGCAGGATGTATAGTAGGATTTTTATTTTTTATGGCTTTTGGGCTATTTTTTATCCTTGATTTACCATTTAGTATCTCTCCATTTATAGGGATTTTCCCGGTGATTTTCATTTTTATTTTTATTTTTATAATAGCCGCTGGATGTACTTCTTCTGGAAAGCCTAAAGGTTGTAAACCAGTACAAAAGAAATTCGATCAATACAGTCAACAACAAGTTCCAAGAGCAAACCCTTATATTGTGAGGAGTTCAGTTAGAAACGATGGTCAAACTTTACTAGTAGAAGATTACAAACCTTCAGAGCCTATAAAACCGAAAGCTTTCTTTTGTCAATTTTGCGGGACGAGGATAGATCAAGATGCTCGTTTTTGCCACCAATGTGGATCCAAGTTGGAATAATTACATAATAAATTAAAAATAAAAAATATAAAATGTCAAATAGAAATTCAAGATCAGAATGGATAGTAGTACTAATATTATTTATAGGTTTCGGGCCATTATTATTTATCCTTGTACAACCATTTATCATCTTTCTATTAGCGCCATTTTACCCTTTGATTTTCATTTCTATTTTTATGATAGCCGCTGCATATGCTTCTTCTGGAAAGTCTAAACGTTGTAAACCAGTACAAAAGAAATACGATCAATATAGTCAACAACAAGTTCCAAGAGTAAACCCATATGTTGTGGGGGGTTCAGTTAGAAACGATGTTCAAACTTTGTTAGTAGAAGATTACAAACCTATAGAGCCTACAAAACCGAAAGCTTCCTTTTGTCAATTTTGCGGGACGAGGATAGATAAAGATGCTCGCTTTTGCCACCAATGTGGGTCCAAGTTGGAATAATTATATTATAATTTTTAAATTAAAAATAAAAATAAAGAGTGTTGGAAAAAATGGATGTATACGATTTGTTTTTTAGCATTTGTTTGGGGTTGTTCATCGGGGGCCTTCTTTTCAGCATAATCTCAGTGTTCTTAGCTCAAATGGAGTCGCAATCGTTAGGGACGGAGATAGACACTGATGTAGATATCGATGTAGATATCGATATTGACGCTGATGTAGATGTCGATGTAGATATCGATATTGACGCTGATATAGATGTCGATGTAGATGTCGATGTGGATGTAGATATTGATGTAGATGTAGATTACGATATAGGGGCGGAGTTCGACTCGATCGAAGCTGATGTAGATGTAGATGTGGACGCAGGGGTAGATATTGATAGCGATGTCGATATAGATGTAGACACGGATATTGATATTGATGTAGATGTAGATATAGATGTAGATTCTGATATGTTCGGCACTACAGTTACCCCTGCTCCAATTATGTTATTGATATCTGCATTTCTCTTAGTATTTGGCATTTCAGGAATCTCGCTTTACTATGTAATCACCATTGAAGGTTTAAAGTTTATAATGTTCATAGGATCCCCTGGTATTGCGCTTATCACATCGAAATATCTAAATGTAGCTTGGAAACATATTGCGAAATCGCAGTATTACAAAATATCTTCAACGCAGAATTTAATAGGAAGAGAAGGGGAGGTTGTATTACCTATCGATGAGAGAGGAGGCGTAATTAGAATAAATTCAACAACCCCTATGAAATACGAGAAGCTTCATGTTATGCCTTATGACGACACGTCTTATTTTGAGAGAGGTACGAAAGTTTATATTGTGGCAATTAGAGATAATAAAGTGAGGGTATCTCCTAATAAAATTATAATTAAAAAAAAGAGGTGAAAAATAAAAAAATGAGCGTGAGTGAAAGAGAAATGGAAGAGCGTAGATACAATTGGGTCCAATTTCATGGCAAAGATGTGCGTGCTAAAAAGTTTCAAAAGAAAATCAACAAAAAGCCTACTTTAACTCGTGCTATTTTGATAAACACCGCTATTATTTTAGGTTGTATTTTGATAATTTGGATATTAGCTAACCTAATGGGTTAGTATATTAATTATAATTAAAATTTATTAAAAAAATAGAATAAAAAAAAAACCAAAAAAATTAAAAAAAATTAAAAAAAAAAAGGAGGTTTTAAAAAAAAATGTTGTTTCAAGAGATTAATGGATTGGTTGTCGGCATTGTAGTGACTTGTGCGATAATAGTGTTCTTATTCATAATATTTATGGCCGCACGATACCGGAAATTTAAAACAAACCAGTTTGTAATTCATTTGAGAAATGGTAAGGTAAAATCAGCAGGTCTCGGTGGTAGTTTATGGTTATTGCCCTTAATTGACGAATATATTGTTATTCCGACTACTAGTATACAAACGATTTTGGAAGCTCACGACCAAGTCGTTTCGAAGGAATACCAAAATATCGAATTCGTAGGCATGATTATTTGGAAAGTCGTTGATCCTGAAAAGGCGTTTAGCGCGGTTTCATGGAACTTGCGGGATGAGAACTACGTTGAAAAGATTTTAAAAGGAGCTGCCGAGGCAGTTATGAGGACAATATGTGCAAATATGCCGCTTGAATTAATCATTAGAGAAAGAAGGGAGATGATTGATCATGTCATGAAAGATTTACACGAATTATCGGCAGATTGGGGTGTTTTAATCGAAACTTTCGAAATATTGGAAGTCATAATCGTAGAGGGCGAATTAAAAAAGAACATGGAAGCTGTCAAACAAGCAATTGAGTATAAAAAAGCTAGAGTTGCTAAAGCAGACGCAGAACTTGTATCAAAGTTGCGAGAACTCGAAGTACAGAACGAGATCGGTACTCAAGAGCAATTAGTTCAGAGAGAAATTGAACTGCGTAGGAAAGATAAAGAAATCGCAATTGCTGAGAAAGAACGCGAGCGTAAACAGATTGAGGCAGATGGTGAACGGCGAAGAGTAGTAATTGAAGCCGATGGAAAAGCTTCTGCTATTAAAAAAACGTTAATTGCTCAAGCAGAAGGAGAGGCTGAAGCTATAAGGCAACAAATGCTTGCACAAGCGGAGGGTTTCCAAGAACAAGTAGATGCTATGAGCAACGCCGACCAAAGGTTCTTGGCAGTTCAATTAACTAACATTTTGCCTGAGATATTTAAGCATTTAAGCCCTGATAAAATGTTTATTATGGGCAATGGCGACGAGGCGTTTAGCTCGCTTTCGAAAGCTATTTTGCCATTTTTGCAATTATTGCCTGAATACTCAGATACAATAAAGAATTTCTTAGGGAACGGAGATATACAGTCCAAGGTTAAAGAATTGCTAACAATTCAGAAATAGTATTAACATATAGTTTTTTTTTTTCTTTAGAATTTAAAACAAGACAGAAATTAATGTTGGTAATATATGATTAAAATTTAATTTAAGCGGGAAGTGAATTAATTTGACTAATGAATTTGAAGAAATTGAAGATTTATTGATAGAAGGAAATAAAAAATACCAATGGAAAATTGTACAAGAGGAAGAAACTCCTAAAATTGACGGCCCAATTCCAAAGTATCCCGTTTTAATCCTTACTTGCATGGACTCAAGGATTGATGTGCATCGAATATTCCAATTAAAGCCCGGAGATGTCTTCGTTTTAAGAAACGCGGGTAATTTATATACCGAAGATGTTTTGAGATCCGTTTTAATTGCGATACACGAGTATAACATTAAATACATATTAATTTTGGGACACGTTGACTGTTGTTTGAAAAAGATTCGTTTAGGTGAGCTAAAGGATAAATTGAACGATTCGGCAATAAAAAAGATCGTAAGGTATAGAACGAATTTTTATCTTGAACTACAGAAGTTTTTTAAAACTTTTAATGACGAGATACAAAATATTGAGAATCAATTACAAAAATTTAGATACGCAAAAGAATTACCTACATATATCAAAATTAAGGGAATGCTCTACGCTCCTTATTCTGGATGGGTATTTGAAGAGAAAGTGTTCAGAAAATACTCAGTGTATGAAAACTTCGCTAAAGATTATCGAAAAATCTTAAAAGCAAAACAATTTGAGTTGATTGATTATTTAGAAAAAATTGAAGATGAGATTATTAGTGGAGATGTATTGAAAAAATTAGAAGAACCAGAAATAATTGACGAACACGGCGAAGTACCTCAAATTGAGGTAGAAATGAACGATCAAGAATCTTTTAACTTTAATGTAGATGCATTAGAAGAAAGAAATAGTAAAACTTCTTCTTTTGATGATCCTAACTTTGACTTTGAACAGTTTCAAAACAAATCAATTCCAATGCCTAAACTGCAAATACCAAAAATCTACATACACATACCTAAGATTAAAGTCTATGTTCCGGTGTTATATAAAAAACAGAGCCTAAAATCCGAATAGATTCTAAAATAATTGTTTTTTTGCTAACTTTTAGTATTATTTAAAAATGGACCTACTCTATCAATCACATATTTTAAAATAACTTTTAGTGGAAAACATGATTGCCTACATATTTTTATCTGCGTTTTTTATAGTTGCTGGACTTAACCTATTCGCAACGAAAAAAGAAAACAAAAAACTGAATTACATAACTAAACCGCTCTTAATGCCGATGTTAGCTCTTTTTTACGTTTTTGGAGTTCCAATAGCTACCGTTAATTGGTTAATCGTAGCAGGGCTTATTTTTGGGACGATGGGGGATATCTTTTTAATGTTGGAGGAAAAGTGGTTTATCTATGGGATGGGTGCTTTCTTATTGAACCAGATTCTTTACACAATAGCCTTTTTCCTATCTATTACTAACATTGCAGCATTTCCTATATGGGGGTTATTTTTACTCGCCCCAGTACTCTTAATTCTTTATTTCAATATGCCTAAATTTATGCATAAGTTAGGCGAATTAAAGATCCCTGTATATGTATATATGATAGTGATATTAATAATGCACATTTCAGCTTTATTGACATTGGCAGAATTTAACGGATTGCCGTTCATATTTATTTATCTTGGTTCACTATTGTATGTCTTCTCGGATTCTTTCGTTGCAATCGAAGCTTTTGAAAAAGAAACGCCTCAAGCGGGACTTATTGCTATGGCTACATATATTTTGTGCCAGTTATATATTACTTTGGGAGCCGTTTTTATCAGTTTAATATAGTTCTTTTCATTTTTTTAATTATTTTTTTTTATCCTATCTATTAAAACTTGAGAGTCCCAAATTATGCCCATTAAACCATATTTAAATACAATGTGGTAATTTAATAACTATTCTTTGAGAATTAAAAGAAGGTGAAATATAATAGAAAATTTACTGATAAAACGTGTGTATTTTATATCTAATCGTGTTGTCTTATCTCAAGTGGTGTTTCTTTTTCTGACTGCTCTAATTACATCAGCAATCATCTTAGCAGATTTAGCAATGGTTATTTTACCATTCTGGTATATTTATCTACTCATTATACCGATCACACTTATTATTCTAACTTATATAAAACGCAAATGGATATATTTCCATGGTAATTGGATAATGGTACCTTTTATCCTTGGACTTATATGGTTATCCTTTACTTTATACATAGGTGTAGCTATAGATTATAATTTAGGTATAGGAAAAACATTTACTATTAGTACATCCCTCATAGTATTATATTTGATTGGATATGGGTTAGCAAGATTGATCAGAACTGAGAAGGTTTATTCTAAATTTAATAAGAAGTTAAAATGGGGTAAAGATAGGTTTAGGAAGAACCTTTTCTGGATGGGATTTATTGTATCTGTTATCTTGATTTTTTCAACATTCTTTACAGGATGGCAACTTGTTGATTACTTTTTAAGAAAAAAAGGGATCCAGAGTATTTACGGTGAAGACTATGGGGCATTCTTAGGCTGTTTAGAATGCGCGTTGAGTGCTATTTTTATGTTTAGTGGAATTTTGATTGTAATCTTTTGGATTCTTAATTATTTCACATTATCAGGTCTTTACGATATTGATAATGCTTCAGTCGAGAAAGACACACCTAGTAAGTTGATAACTATCTTTCTGAGAAACTCAATGATCGTTATGATTATATGTTGGATCCTAGCTGAATTCTTAGTTCCCCCGATTATTGGGGGTGGGGGGAAAGGTGGAGGACGAAGTGCTAGAGTAAGGAGCAGTCGTAGCGGTTCTAGTAAAAGTGAAGCAACTCCATATCGAAGATTTAAAGATATTTATGCAGAGTTAGAAGCAAAAGATAGATTGTGGGATAAACATAATCTATTGTGAAAGAAGCAACAATTTTTTTTTCTATTCTTATTATTTTCCTATTACTATTTAGAAAGGAGTAAAAAAATATTTAATTTAGAAATAATTTATTATTTTAAAAAAGAAAATTTAAGAGCCTCCGTGGCTTAGGTGGTAGAGCATTGCCTTGGTAAGGCAATTTGTCAAGAATATATCTTGATAAGCTTATAGGTCGCGGGTTCAAAAAAAAGAAACTTTTTGTTTCGTTTGGAAATTCCCGCCGGAGGCTTTCTTATTTCTTTTTACTTCTTCTAATAAAACAAAAAAGATAATAATAATTTTAAATTAGATTAATAGTTTATAGTATTATATATTTAATTTGCCGGTGTGGCTTAGCTGGTTATAAAACATTCGTATTAAATGTTTGTTTAATAAGCGCCAGACTCATAATCCTACTGAAAAAATGGGTCAGACTGGATGCAATCTGGAGGTTCGTGGGCTCATATCCCACCACCGGCACTTTTTTTTCATTTAAAACAAAACCTAAAATGTTTTTTATCTCAATATCTTAAAATTAATTGTTATGGAAAGATTTATTTCAAAAAAAATTTCTTCCGAAGAATTAGCAATATTAGACAATAATTCTGAATGGCTAGGAATTCCAAAAAGCCATTTAATGGAATGTGCGGGGTATTCTTTCGCAACAGAAATAATATCCCAGGGTTATTTAAAGGAAGACTCAAAGGTTGCTATTTTTTGTGGAACGGGAAATAATGGTGGAGATGGATTTGTTATCGCGCGTCATTTGTCTTCTTTCGGAGCGAAAGTATTAGTAATCCTAGTCGGAAGCCC
>JABCSY010000114.1 GCA_018238625.1 Promethearchaeota archaeon | reverse complement strand
CATTTCGAGGACAAACTTGAACACACGATAAGCATCCTTTACATTTAGAATAATCCACAAGCCTAACTGAATGATCAAAGTAAATTGCGTCGCTCCTACACGCTTTCAAACATCTCTCGCAGCGCATACAAAGCTCTTGGTTAATTTGAATTGGAATGAATTTTTCCTTAATGAGAATTTACCTCTTATTACTGTTGATTCACTAAGAAAAATTGCCCAAGAATAATAAAATTAATTTTTATAAATTATTATTACCTAACTTTTACACGATACATAATAAAAATAGTAGAAAAAATGTGATTACTAACAAAATTAGATTTATAGATAATATTTATTATATCCCCCTTCTTTAGGTTCCCCTACTTGTTGTTGCTGTTGGTACTGCTGCGCCTTCTCAGCCAGCTCGAGCATCTTCGCTTTAATCTCCTTCCCTTCCTCAATTAATTTGGATGTTTCTATGTTCAAACTATAAATTTCATTTAACACCTCTAGTATTGCCGCGCCAGCCTCTGGTGTTGGTATTTCTAACACGGGAGCGAATAATGCGTACGCGTTTAATCTACTTGATAATGCTTCGTTTAATATGGTTGCTTCTGGACCTACAATGATTCCCTTCTCTACTTTCTTAATCCCATATTTTTCCAAAGTGTCGATCATATTTGCTTCAGCGGCATAATATATTGGATAATCGTCAATAATTCCACGCTGAGGTATTCCTTGGAAAATCACAACTTCCTTAGCCTTTACATCGTCAGATAATAACCAATTATTTATAGTTTTAGACAAATCGTTATAAGCGGTCGAAACTTGAAACGGCACTTCTGAGACTCCAACAATTAGGTTATGTTTAGGGGAATAATAGATTCTGAATGGATGTTTTAGCACACCCTCGTAAAAAACGCTTATAGGAGGGAGATATTCGCTTGTGATAAATCCTATTTCAACTATATCAGGGATTTGCTTAATTAACGCGTTAGATACGATTGGTCCAATGAGCCCAATCCCCGCAAACCCCAGAATCATTGTAGCCCCTTCCTTTATCTCAGTTTTGAGGTCTTCTATAATAATTGAGCTTCGTTTACCCTTATCGCATATATATTCCTTTTTTACCATACTTATCTCCTATTTGATTATAGTATTATATTAAATTTTTTTTAATTTAGTTTTTTAATTATCAATTTGAAGTCTTACATTATATAATTATAAACAAATCAATATTAAAATTAACCTATTATGAATCGTTAATGATCTGATTTAGCTAACTTTTCAAAAAAACAGATATTTCTATATTTTAAATAAAATATTAAAAATTTGACGAATTATAAGATTATAATAGATATAATGACATTTCGAGGATTTTTAATTGCTATTAGAAATTAATGAATTAACAATTCCAACTCTTGACCAGAAGTGCGTCATTGTAAATGAAGTTTCTTTTGGAATTAAAGAAGGTTCGATTCACGCTATCATAGGACCAAATGGTTCCGGTAAATCAACCTTAGCATATACCATTATGGGATTAGGGGATTATAAAGCGTTAAAAGGAAAAATATGCTTCGATGGTATTGACATTACTAACTTGAGTATAACTGAAAGAGCAAGGCTTGGAATTACTTTAGCATGGCAAGAACCTGCGAGAATCGACGGTTTATCTGTGCATAAATACATTTCCTTGGGTATGAAAGACAAATCAAAAATAAGAGAGAAAGTCGTTGAAACTTTAAAGATCGTCAATTTAGAGCCCGAAAGGTATTATAACCGAACTATTGACGAATCACTAAGCGGAGGAGAAAGAAAGAGAGTAGAATTGGCTGCAGCTATCGCAATGGAGCCCCGACTAATTATATTGGACGAACCTGACAGCGGTTTAGATTTTATAGTGCTGGAGGACTTTATGAATATTTTTGAAAAGATTAAAAAGCTAAACATGACGATCTTATTGATAACTCATCGCGAAGACATTGGGATGGTAGCAGATTATGGAACATTGTTATGGCGTGGCGACCATATTATTACTGACGTGTTTCCGAAAGTAATGCTTAGATATTGTGCTAAGGCAGGGCTTAAAGAGTTTTGCAAAAGAACTTTGTACAAAAATGGAGCAGTTTGCTTTGATGACGATTATATTGATAGAATATTTAAAGAAGAGGGCTTGTCATGAAAAATGGCGATTATCCTGAAGATATATTACAAAGTCTTGAAGATTATAACATAGATATTCGAGATTTTTTACCGGGGCACGGCAAAGGCGCCAAACTCTTATTAGACTTTAACAAAATATCCGGGATCGAACAAGTTGAGGGAATAGTAATAAAGGGGCGCGAAATTCCAAATGGAATAGTTGCTGATGTCGTTATAAAAGAAGGAACTAAGCTTGAAGAACCCATTCACTTATGTTTTGGAATAAATAAGGAGACCGGGGTTCAAGAGATTTTTCCAAGAATTATAGCCGAAGATAATACAGACGTAAAAATTCAAGCTCATTGTAGCTTTCCAAACGCAAACGGGTTAATTCACAAAATGTTTGGTCATTATTACATCGGGAAAAATTGTAATTTTACATATAGTGAAACCCATTACCATGGTGAAAAGAGTGGAGCTTTAGTTGCTCCCGTAAATTATATTTATGTTGGAGAAAATAGCGTCTTTGAAAATAACTTTAATCTTACCAAAGGAACCCCAGGTAGGGTTAAAATATTAATTGACATTTACGCAATGAAGAATAGCGTTATTAGATCAAATGTTAAAGCTTTTGGAAAAAATATTAAAGACTCAATAAGAATTCGAGATTCAGTTTTTCTCGAAGGAGAAAATGCTAGAAGCGTTATTAAAATGAAAGCTGCCGCAAAGGATGGAGGGGAAGTTTTAATGTATGGAATTACAGAAGGAAATGCACCTTACTGTAACGGTCACGTTGAATGTAGCGAGATTGTTCTTGGACATGGTTCAATATGTAGAGCTCGTCCTTTCATTAGAGCTACCGACCCAACTTCAAGCGTTTCGCACGAAGCTTCTTTAGGAAGGTTTCCACAAAAATGGTTAGATGAGCTTATGGCTAAGGGTTTATCCGAAGAAGAAGCAACAGATGTTCTTATAGAAGCAATGCTTCAAGAGGAAGTAGAATTATAATTAAATCAAATTTAAGGTAATAAGAAAGAAAAGTGAAAATTAAAAATGGGTAAGAATAAAATAAAGGAAGGAGATAAAGCTCCTTTGTTCAAAATTGATTCCTACAACGCTGGAACGATTGATTTAGGAGAATTGATAGGAAAAGAAAAGATTATCTTGATTTTCTCAAGATACTTTGGATGTCCAATTTGTCAATTGGATTTGAACATATTAATGGAAAAAGTCGCTGAAATTAAAAGTAAAGGAGTAAAATTGCTTTATGTAACTCAATCTGGCGAAAAAGTCGCTAAAGAGTTTATTGAAAAATATAAAATTGACTTTCCTGTAATACCATCAACGAAAGAGGAGTTATACCAAGAATACGGATTAGGATTAATGACCGCTGGTGCAGTAACAAAAGTTAGAAGCAAATTGAAGGAAGCTGGGAAATTAGGACTTAAACACGGTGAGTTTGAAGGTTGGGAGAAACAGGGTCCAGGACAATTTGTTATTGACGAACAAGGGAATGTTATTCACGAAAGAAAAGGATGGCTATTGCTCCCAGAAATACTTGAAGTATTATAGGGAAAATTTAATTATAGATGGATAAATATTAATGTAAGAGGGAAGGAGGAAAGGATGAAAGAGAACACGAAGTACCAGAATTACCGTTTTAGAGGGAAAATTAACGTCGATGAGATTGAACCTTGGTTTGATTTTGGAACAACGCAACCTTGGGACGAGTCAGAAGTTCCTTGGGTTCTGGATAATAAAGTAAGAAGAGAAATTCTAATTATACTCGCTAAAAGTCCAAAAACATTCGAAGAGTTGTATGAAACGCTTAAATTTTCACCTAAACCTCTGATAATATCAAAAGAAGAGTACGAATGTAAGCTAAATTATCAATGGACTAAAGAAACAATCAAAAATCACTTGTTAAATTTAGAATGGTACAATTTAGTTAAATTACAGGAAGACAAGTACATAGTAACTTTTCCAATATTTACTATGGAAAGCTTAAACGATATGGAAGAATACGTTTTAAAATTTGCGGAGAGTTGGGTAAAAGTTATTAGTGATACCAAGGAAGAGGTTAAAAAGAAACTTGGTATTTACGAAGAAAAAACTAATCTGTACGGTATTTTAGTCGAAAAAGCCCTCGAGAAACTTTATGAACTTTTAAAAAATCAAAACTTGCTTCCTGACGAACCCAATATCAAGGTACTTTGGGCAGAACAACTCAGAAAGATAAAATTTGAAGATTGGATTGATAAAAACTTTTAATATTCTTAATAATAATATTACATAATTACAACATACAAAATAACATAGAAAGTGGATTAAAAATGGAATCTTTTGTACTTGCTCTTGTCTTAACTTTAATTGCAGGACTTTCAACAACGATCGGTAGTTTTATTGCGATTTTAGTTAAAAAGCCTAGCTCAAAATTTATTTCGCTTATTATGGGTTTTTCAGCGGGAGTGATGGTACTAGTTTCATTTGTAGAATTATTACAACAAGGAATAGACTCTAGCGGGTTTATTCTAGGGCATTTATTTTTCTTTTTAGGAATGGGATTAATGTTCTTAATTGACGTCTCTATTTCACATATTTATGAATTTGAAGAACCAAAATCAAAAGAAAAAAAAGGAAAATCCATAGAGAGCGTTAATTTTAGAAGAACTTCCCTATTAATTACGCTAGGAGTGTTTATTCATAATTTCCCAGAAGGAATGGTTACCTTTGCGGGTACCTTAAAGGATGTTGAGCTTGGATTTTTATTGGCGTTTGCTATCGCACTCCATAACATTCCTGAAGGTATTGCCGTAGCTATTCCTATATACACATCGACTAAAAGTAGAAAAAAAGCTTTCTTTTGGTCGTTTTTTTCTGGAATCAGTGAACCAATAGGAGCTCTCGTTTTTGGCTTAATTCTTTTTCCATTTGTCAATGACCTTTTATTAGGAGCAATGTTAGCGATTGTCGGAGGATTTATGGTCTATATTTCGTTAGATGAATTACTTCCCGCTTCTCGCATTTTTGGAAACGAACATCTATCCATTTTAGGAATCATAGCAGGAATGTTTTTTATGTTTTTAAGCTTAGCTTTATTATAGATTGACATTATTGTTAAATTCGATCTTTTTTATGCAAATTTAGGTAAGATCTAATTAGTCGGCTTATTAAGTTTATAAATGTGTTACACGCATATTACTTAGTTTCAAAAGAAGAAGAATTCTGTTTTTTATTATACGTAGATATTTCACAGCTATTATCTGAATATCTTGTGAAGTAGAAGAGACCATATTCAAAGTTCCTTAGGGAGAAAATTATGATAACTTCAAGGTTAAGTGATCCGGAACCAATTCTCAATCTTAAAGATTTGTTTCAGGAAGAAATAAGCGAAAAAGAAATTGAGGCTAAGTTAAATCAACTGCCCGAAAGAGCCAAGAGAGCTAATATGAAATTACTTGAAGAAATTCAAACAGTCTTAAAAAGATGCACCCATTTAAATGATAATCAAAGATTGATGTATTGTGAAAGCCAAAGGTACTTTATGAAACAGTATTTGCGAGAAATGAATAAACAGCATTGAAAACAAATCTTTTTAACTAGATCTTACAATAAATATTCACGATAAATAATACTTCTTTACTTCAAAAATTACCAAATTGATTAAATCTTTACTATTTTTAATCGCATAAAATGTTATCTTGCTAAGTAAACTTTTAAATCGCTCTTGTGGTATTTTTGAGGCGCCAATAAAAAAACCTACAACTTTATGTCCCTTATTGGATAAATCTAAAAGGGTTTTTTTAGCACTACCCCAATTATAAATTCCAAAATCAGTAATAATAAAAATTAGAGTTTCTCTTTCTGATTTTTCGCTCTGTTTAATTATAGCTTTAACGGGTAATTGCGTTCCTCCCCCTTGATACCTGAGCAAAACTTTTTCTGCTTTTTGGTAATCGTTTGTCCAATCACATATATCTGCTCTGTTAGAAAAATTAATTATACTAAACCTAACGCCTTTATTAGCAGCAAAATGAAGTGCTGCAAAAGAAGCTAACAGAGCAGTGTGATATATCCCTCTAGAAGATTTTGCTCGGTAATTCCATTTCATAGATCCAGAAGAGTCGATTACAATGAGTAAATCTGGTATTTCTTTTTCCATTAAATGCCCTTGTCCTATTTTTTTCGCCCATTTTCGCGTTGTAATATTTGGAATAATAACTGGGCTATTTAGAAGGGTCTGGACAATATCTAGCTCATCTATTGGTTCTCCTAAGCGCCAAACTTCGGGATAAACGGGTATTTGTCCTCCCGGTTTTTCTTCGTATATTTTAATTTCAATTAAGTCTTTAGCCAAACCTCGATACCAAGTAGCTAATGGATTTCCGTCAATTAATATTCCTGCTTGGCCGGCAGGAGCTCCAAATTCGGAATAAGGCGTTTCTTTAGCAAAATCTTCTGCTTTTTGCCTTAATTCGTCGTTATTATCTTTTTTTAACTTATCTAAATTTTTATTCTCTAATGGATTATCCATTACTTCTAAGATGTCTTCGGGAAACTCGATTTTTGACCCACCTCTCCCCGGAGATTTCCTCTCTGGTTTTTCTTTACCGTGACGAACGCCAGTTCCAACCATAGTAAATGTGTTATTAACCAGCGTTCTTAAATGATAAGCAGTTTTAGCTACTTTTTCTTCCCATAATGTCTCATCTTCGAAATTCTTTTTCACGACATTCACTACTTTTTTAGCTACATTTTCCACGCTGGAGAACGAGCCATTATCAGTAATCTTTATATTTAAGAGCAGTTCATAAGACCGAAATAGAAATTTTGAAAATTCGCTCATGTTATTTTGATTTTTGTCTAAAATGTGCTGATAAGTCTTTTTCAACTCCCAAGAGATCAAATCGGGATTCTTTTTGTGAAGTTTAGCGTCAATAATAAAATCCGCGAACACATTAACTACTATCGGAGCAAAATTCTCATTAACATATTTTATCGCCGCTTTAAGTAATTTAGCGTTTATTAAACCGTCATACGGAATAATTTGGTAATGGGAGACTTCATGAAGGGTGATAGCGCGAAAGTAATTGATATAGTCTATATCTTCTATGAAAATAGGCGTATTTGCTAAATTCATAGTAATCTGCCATTTGTTTTGGGGATCTATGTAGAAGCCTTCTAAATTTGAGTAATCGAATATAAAATTAGGCGTATCTAAAGGAGGAAAAAAGAGTTCGCTTTGCGTTTTAGCCCAAGCTATTTTCGCTAATTCAATGATATGTTGTTCTTTTTTATCTAAATCTTTTTTTGGCGCGCTTCTTATTCTCTTTTTTCTAGATTTCGACATCTCAAAAATTTCTGTAGATTATTCCTCCTTATGAATATAATCTAATTCGTCTAAAATCTCCCTTAATTTTAAAGGTTAAATACTATATTAATCTCTATAAATTTAACATTTATGACTTTTGTAGGAATCTCTAATATAAGACATTAATTCTATATATTCCTTCCCTCGTTCTGTTAAAAATATTTCAGTATAATTAGGATTAGATAAAACTGCAAATGCCAACACTTTTAGAAAAAACATAGAATACATTAAGAACAAATTAAAATAATATATATATTCTTACTACAATTAGGTAAATCTTTTTATGTAACTAAAATAAATAAACGATATGAGGCGAGTTGAATACATACCAGAGTATTCGATGGAAGTTCTATTTTCCTCTGACAGTATTCAATGTTTCGACTTGAAATCTAAAAAAGTTGTATGTTCAAGATCTTATAGAGAAAGAATAGCAAATATTACAAAAGTAACATTTAATTCTTTTCGCGTTTATAATAAAAGCAACAAATTAATTGACAGTATCTCTATTGATTTAGCATCAGAAAGAAGTCGAGTTGCTACAGGAGCTCAATATATACGCGATTTATTCATGGATACGCCAACTCATGGTTATTATTTTGGCACATATGAAATAGGCGAATTTTCTTTATTAAAAGGTGAAGAATTAGTTATAAAATGTTCTTATCCTTTAAAATACTGTTCAAAAGGGTGTGTTACCCCCGAGAACACGTTTTATTTTGGTCTGAGGGAAAGTGAATCTATAAATGGACCACATTCATATTATCTTGTAAAATTAGATTGGAATAATAAAGAGAAACCCCTAATTCTATGGAAAAAATCTATTCCATCATCAATTATGGGAATTTCTCGAATAGAAGATCGATTATATTTAGGATTAAAAACAGGGACTATCCAAATCTGGGATATTGAGAAAGATGAAATTCTTAAAAGTATCAATCTTTTCAACAATCCGATTTCGACAATGGAATTGGGATTTGACAGTATAATTGCTACGAGTTGGAAAGGGGAAACTGCATCTATTACTCCAGAGGGAGATATTCAATGGAGAATTAAATTGACACAAGAGAAGATTGAAACGATTTTGGGGGATATTGAAAAGATCACGATTGTGGATATAAAAGGAAATTATTTTCAATTAAATTCAAAAACGGGTAATATTATAGAAAAAGGCATTTGGGACTTAATTTCAGTTAGAGGTGCAACTATAGCTTCTAACTTGATACTTTTCCGTGATTGGTTTGTTCTAACTGGTTATGGCGGAGTCTGGGCATTCTGGAATGAAGATTATGGTAAAATCTTTCATTTTTACATGGAGGACACATTAATTAGAAAATTATATCCGCATCCTTTAGGATTTTATACCGGTGATGACACGGGATATATTCGTTTTTGGAAGATAGGTGGAATTAGGACTAGTTATCGCGTATAGAAATTATATTTAGTTAGAAGAATGGGATATTAATTGTCTACGCTTATTTTTTTCGTTTAAAATGATATTCTGACATAAAGGTTAAATACGAATAGATCAGATTTAATACTATTCAATAACTATTTTGAAGAGATCGAATTAATGAGACTTACAAATCTTAAAATTAGGGATTTAATTACCCCAGATTCGAAGTTAACATTCCTTGCTGGTGCAGGATGTTCCATTGATCCTCCATCGTGTTTACCGGCAGGGAGGGCAATGATGGATGCGATTATCGATTATACGTGTGCTGATTTAGAAATTGAAGGCATTAAAAAGCTAAAAGATCTTCGATTTGAGGCACTTGTGGAGATAGTACGAGATCAGTTAGATAAGAAATTAAAAATTATTGATTATTATGGACTATGTGATAAGCCGAATACTCAGCATTTATTTCTCGCTGATATGATCAATAGAGGGAGTTTTGTAATAACTACTAATTTTGACTTTTTAATAGAATACGCTTTACAACAATTGGGAGTTCCAGATGATGATATCGTTCCTGTGATAACGCGGGAAGATTTTGAAGAATTTCAAGACCCATATGAACAACTAGAAAAAGGAAAGAAAACTGTGTATAAAATTCATGGCTCCACTAAAAACATTATTACAAAGAAATCTACGCGAGATTCGTTAATCGCAACAATTAAAGCATTCGGTTCGAATAAAGAAGGAGAGAATGTATTTCAACTTGAATCCTTTAAACAGCCTGCATTCGCAGAAATCACGGAGAATCGCTCTTTAGTGATAATGGGCTATTCTGGTAGCGATGATTTTGATATCGTTCCAACTTTGCAAGTTTTGAAAAATCTCAACAATATTATTTGGATTAATTATGTTCACGATGATGAGGGGAAAGAGTTAATTTATAAAATTACTACAGACGTAATAAATGAACCAAAAGAATTAGACAAAGTCGATCAAATTTTAGTTGAAATTAAGCGAATGAATAATAAAGTTCCTGTATATAAAGTTAATGCGAATACACATAGAATAGTAAATGAGATTTTGGATGCCAAACCTAAATTAAGCTCAGAAAAATTCTCTGTTAATGCGTTGGATTGGCTAGGAAAAAATATTACATTACCAAGTGAAATGATGAAGTATTATATATCTTATAAAATATATTGGGATTTGGATATTTATGATAAAGCAATGATATGTTCAGAAAACAGTTTGAGAATTGCTGAAGAATTAGGAAATTTGAGTGGAAAGGCTACTGTTCTTAGCAACATCGGGACGATTTATCATGCACAAGGGAACTATCCAAAGGCATTGAAGCGATACGAGGAGGCACTACAAATCGACGAGCAATTAGGAGATTTGAGCGGAAAGGCCACTGTTCTTAACAACATCGGAGAGATTTATAAAGCACAAGGGGGCTATCCAGAGGCATTGAAACGGTATGAGGAGGCACTACAAATCGAGGAACAATTAGGGAATTTGAATGAAAAGGCTACTGTTCTTAACAATATCGGAGGGATTCATAAAGCACAAGGGAGCTATCCAGAGGCATTGAAGCGGTATGGAGAGGCACTACAAATCAACGATCAATTAGGAGATTTGAACGGAAAGGCTACTATTCTTAGCAACATCGGAGGGATTCATAAAGCACAAGGAAACTACCCTGAAGCCTTAAGGCGATACGAAATAGCACTTCAAATTGATGAACAATTGGGAAATCTCTCGGAAAAGGCCACCCATCTCAATAATATTGGAGTCATTTATGAAACACAAGGAAATTATCCTGAAGCCCTAAAACGATACGAAGTAGCGCTTCAGATCGATGAACAATTGGGAGATCTTTCGGGAAAAGCTATCCGTCTTAATAATATTGGAAGTATTTATGATGCACAAGGGAAAATTCCGGAAGCATTGAAGCGATACGAAGAGGCATTACAAATCGACGAGCAATTAGGAGATTTAAGAGAGAAAGCTACTGTTCTTAACAACATCGGGATGATTTATAAAGCACAAGGGAACTATCCAGAAGCACTGAAGTGCTATGAGGAGGCATTACAAATCGACGAACAATTAGGAGATTTGAACAGAAAGGCTACTGTTCTTAACAACATCGGGATGATTTATAGAGTACAAGGGAAAATTTCGGAAGCTTTGAAGTGCTATGAGGAGGCATTACAAATCGACGAGCAATTAGGAAATTTGAATGAAAAGGCCACTGTTCTTAACAACATCGGGATGATTTATAAAGCACAAGGGAGCTATCCAGAGGCATTGAAACGGTATGAAGAAGCACTACAAATAACAGAACAATTAGGGAAATTGAATGGAAAGGCCACTGTTCTTAACAACATCGGGATGATTTATAAAGCACAAGGGAGCTATCCAGAGGCATTGAAACGGTATGAAGAAGCACTACAAATTCTCAATGTACTAGGATTAAGCGAATCACCAAATACTAAGATTATTAAAGAAAATATTAAATCTATCAAGAATTCCTAACATACTCGCTTGATTTTGAACTTGAATGCGAGCAATGTGGAAATTCTTGGACGAAAAAATTATTTCCCTTCATTGACCAACTTACTTGAAGTGAAACTTCTAAAAATATCTTAAGAAGTTAATTCTTCTTTCTTCTCTTTGATTCTTCTTTTTCTTTTTGATTGTGCCATTACTCTAATAAATCCTTTTAATCTTGTTTCTGGATATGGTTAAGACTATCTAAAATAGATTTTAATTTTAAAGCTTCTGATCCCCCTGAAATTTGAATATTGACTAAGGAATCGTCGTTAGTCCCTGTAACGTTAATTTCGATCAATAAATCTTCAGTTCTAATTTGTTTCGTTTGTCTTCTACTAAAGGCTTCTTGCAATGACTTATCCAATTTAGGGAATTCGCTCGCAACATCTGCCCAAATCTCTTTATTGTTCATATATTTAAAAATATAGTCTGTAACTGTTTGCTTGTATAATTCTTGATTACATAAATTGATTAAATATGCTCTGTTAGAGAAATCTATATCTTCAATTAGATTATTTCGAATACTTGCAAGCGTTTTAATATCTCCACTTTTTGAGGCGATATTTATTTTTTGGGCGAGTTTAGAATACTTCTTATCTTTAATTGAATTGGCAAAAGGAATCAAATCGTATTTAACGATTAAGTCGTTTTTCT
>JABCSY010000001.1 GCA_018238625.1 Promethearchaeota archaeon | reverse complement strand
GAAGAAAAGCTGAACTGATTAACGGAACTGCTTCAGATCCTAACATAATTATGACGGGAGATAATAACGCAATTGTAAAAATCTGCAATGGTAAGGGAGATTTCACTCATGCGATTAGTAGAGAACAAATAAAAGTTACAAAAGGAAAAATTATTGAAGTAATACGCCTAACTCGAGCAATAACCCTTGTTTTAAAAACTAAATAGATTTTTCTTCCTTTTTTTTTATTAGAGAAATGAATATTTTAATTAACATTCTAAGATTAACTGTTGATATTATTAGACTATAAATGAAAATCTTTATAAGCTTACTTATAACATTTATCTTCTGTATCACTTAATCTAAAATACAACACTAAATAAAATTTAAAATAAAAAGTTGATTAATGGATGAAAAGAGAAATAGCAATATTAGGAATTATCATCGGTATAGTAGTAGGGTTTTCTGTAGGATGGTTCATTCCTGGACTTCTTACCGAGCCAGCACCTACACCGTTATTAGATCAAATTCAAGATCGAGGTTATATCATTGTAGGGACTAGTGCTGATTACCCTCCCTTCGAGAATAAGACTTATCCCGGTGGAGAGATCGTAGGTTTTGATATTGATGTGTCACAGATGATAGCAGATGCGCTTGGTGTTACACTCCAAATGCAAGATATAGGTTTTGACTCTCTTATTGGTGCTTGTAAAGCTGGTACGATCGATATGATTGCTGCGGCTATGACATACAATGCACAACGCGCAGCTCAACTTGCAGCTTCTACAACCTACATTTCAGTTAGTCAAGTTGTGATCGTGAAGAATAGTTCATTGGATTTTCCATCTCCGATTTCAAATTTAACAGATCTCATAGGATTCGATGTTGGTTGCCAATCAGGCACCGTAATGCAGGACGAGTTAGACGCTATCTCCGGGATAAATGTTTTTACTTATGCTAGTGCTGATGTCCTTATTCAAGATTTAAACGCTGGAGGAATAGACGCAGCATATGTAGACGGACCAATCTTTAATGCATACGAAACTACATATGTTCTTAGGGTTATATACAGTTCAGAAGAAGAACCTTTAGCACTATGGACTAGACACGGTGAACCCGCTCTGCTGTACGAAATTAATAAAGTTATTTTTGATAGTTATCAAGATGGATCTATGTACACTCTAATAAATCAGTGGTTTGGCAATGTAACAGTATAAAAAGATGAGTAACATGCCAGACCTCTTTGATATTTTTTTTTATATTATTATTCAAGGTTTATTTAATACATTAATTCTTACTGCTCTTGGTTTACTAGGGGGGTTTCTCTTAGGTATAACCTTGGCAATTATGCGCGTTTACGGCGCTAAAGAACTCATTTGGTTATCAAGTGGTTACGAAAAACTTTTGCGTGGGATTCCTATCCTCATATTAATCTTTATATTCGCTTTCGGGATGCCAGACTTATTTTGGTATTTAGATTTACTTGATAGACCACTTGCTAGCGTAATTTTAGCACTTGCTCTTCGTAGTGGTGCATATCAATCTCAGATTTTTCGTGGAGCTATTCTATCCGTGAATCCAGGACAAATGGACGCAGCTCGGGCATTAGGTATGAGTAAAATCCAAGCTTTCCGCTCTATTATAATGCCCCAAGCCTTACGGTTAGCTGTTCCTAGTTGGACCAATGAGTATGCGGTAGTTATCAAAGATTCATCTTTTGCTTATGCAGTTGGAATTGTTGAAATGACAAAAGCAGCTTATGATCTTGGCGTAGGTTTCACAAATTTATGGGCTTTATCTATAGGTGCTGTTGCCATTCTATACTTTTTATTTACTTATCCAGTAGCAAGATTATTTGGTGAACGGCAAACTAAAAAACTTAAAAAATTAGGAATGGGAGGTGGCTAGATATAAACGAAAATATATTACGTGTAGTTGATGTGTGGAAGTCATATGACGATTTAAATGTTCTTAAGGGTGTCTCTTTCGAATTAGCACAAAGAGATGTCAAGGTCATTTTTGGACCTAGTGGTTCAGGTAAGAGCACGCTCCTTCGATGTATTAATATGCTAGAACCTCCCGATAAGGGTGAAGTATATCTTTCTGGACAAAATTTAATGGAATCTAAAGCAAATATTAATGCATTGAGAGCGAAAATCGGTATGGTATTTCAGCATTTTAATTTATTTTCTCATCTCAAAGCAATAGACAATGTAAGCATCGGTCTTCGGCGGGTGAAAAAATTACCTAAAGAAGAAGCTCGAGAAAGGGCACTTGAAGCTTTACAACGTGTAAGATTAGCTGAATGGGCTGATCATTACCCTGCTGAACTTTCTGGGGGCCAACAACAACGTGTAGGTATTGCACGGGCCTTGGTCATGGAACCCGATGTAATTTTATTTGATGAACCTACTTCTGCATTAGATCCTGAACTAATAGGTGAAGTTCTTCAGGTAATGTTAGATCTTGCTAAAGCGGGCACGACTATGGTTGTTGTTACACACGAACTCGGATTTGCTAGAGCCGTCTCATCAGAAATGCTCTATCTTGATGGGGGTGTTATCGTTGAACGTGGTACACCTGAACATTTCTTTACGGCTCCTAAATCTGAAAGGGTTCGGCGCTTTCTAAACCAAATTAGTATATTATATGGGGGCCACGAAAAGCTTTTAGAACTTTCAAAAAAGGAGAAAAATGAGTGATGTTTCAAGTTCTTCCTGGACAGATTGAGGAAATTCTTGCTGTACTGGAATATTGGGATCATATTTTTTCAGGTTTCTTGTTAACATTGTGGTTATATGGATGGGCAATTTTAATCGGTTTTTTTCTAGGATTAATATTGGCAATTCTCCGACTATACAAATCATCTTATCCTTTAGGTATTATTTCAGATATCTCTGCAGGCTTTATAGAGATTGTGCGTGGCACACCTCTAATCGCACAATTATTTCTTTTATATTTTCTCCCTTATAGTTTAAATTTACCGATAGAGAGGTGGAGTTTTTCAACAAGCTTCATGATTTTTGATAAGGAAATAACTCTTATTCTCCTAAATCGACGAACTTTAATTGGAATTATTGTATTAGGGCTTAATAGTTCAGCGTATCAAGCAGAATATTTCCGTGGAGCTATTATGTCCGTAGGTTCTGGACAGTTAATGGCTGCCCAATCACTAGGTATGTCTCGTTTTTCTGGAATTCGTCATATTATCCTACCTCAAGCTTTGCGACGCGTTATTCCTGCATGGTCTAATGAGGCCGCCTACCTTCCGAAGTATACGGTTATTGTTTATTTCATCGGAGTTGAGGAATTGTTTGCCGAGGCGCATTGGATTGTTGCTAGAACATTTATTTCTCTCACTACTTACATCGTTATTGCTGTCATCTTTCTAGTTCTGATCACGCTTGTTTCCAAACTATTAGATATTGTACATAAACGTACAGCGATTCCGGGTTTGTAATCCAATATACACTTTGTAGAGTAACTAAAAAATATTGTGATTGTGATACAGTTTTGGGTTCTCAAAAAAATAACATAATTCATTATTAAAGTTTAAATAATTAATATAATGAATCTTTTAACCAGTAACTATGGCTTGAATAAAATGTAATAAATAAAATGAAAGTGGAATATTTATTCCTACAAAAATAAGTCTTCAGTAATAGTTTCTGTATATTTAAATAGTTTCTCTCTTGGAAATTTGATTGGTTGGTCTTGAATGATATTTTTAAATAAGAGTTCAAATTTATCAACAAATTCTTTGAGTATTACTTTTGGAAAGTTTAAGTCTTCTGTTATATATAATACTCCAGATATATTTTCACCGGAATATATCATAACTATTTGATTTGGTTTCTTTATAATTGAAACACCTTTATCATTTCCCGTTCCGATTAATTCTTTAAGCATATCATTAACAATAGAAATTGCTGCTGAAATTAAATTTTCGCTAATAAACTCTTTTTTCTCCTTAAAGATTTTTTGATATAAACAGATTCCAGCCTTATCTATCAAAAATAATGCCTCAGTTTTTTCTTTCCAACCAAATTCAGTAAAGTCAGCTAATGTAAAAAAGAAATAAGATAGCGTTAATAAAGAAATCAATTGCAAAATATCGCCTATCATTTGGCTTCCAAGTCCGAAGAGAGTATTCAATAAATCCGTAGTAAGACCATATCCAACGACCAATAGTGCAATTGCGACGAAAAAAAACAACCCCCTATACATTAATTTTTTACTAAATTTTATTAAAAAATTTATAAAAAAAAGCACAAATACAGACATATATCCATACATTATCGATTGAGTATATCTAATATCAACAAAAAATAAAACAGAAAAAAATAACACAAAAATTGACATTATTATCGTAAAGAAATATCTTTTATAAAGAAAAATATTATATTTTTCAATAAAAAAAATTGCGACAAAACTAGCAATAATCGATGAAAAATAACTCATATTTAAAAAGAATATACGCTCACTTCCATAATTCCATATAAGGAAGGGCGAAATTATAGTATCGGAAGAATAGAAGGTGGTCAAAATAAAAAAAAAATATATTAGAGAAAAACTAAAAAATAACATGAAATATCCGAGATCTTGAAGGTTTCTTAAGGATTTTTCTTGCTTTTTATATCGAACTAAAAACATAAGACTTATTTCAAATACTATAATCACGGAGATCCATTCCATTATTAGTAATGGAAATCTCATATCACCTAATATAGGGAATTCTAAAAATATCAATTTAACACCTTTTATAATAGAAGATCATCTATAATAACATCAAAATTCTTGAATAACTGCTTTTTTTCTTCGAAGTCTTCATCATCAATCAACACTTCTTTAAAAATATATTCAAACTTCTTTTTAAGAGATTTTAAAAAATAAAGGTTACTGTTCAAATCCTTTTTTGTAATTAAAGCATAAGTTATATTCGAAAAGAAATTCGATCCATATTCTAAAAAAACTAGCGAATCTTCTCGTTTAATTTTATTTATCTTTTCATTTTTAGTATTGGTTATTTCTGCAATTATCCTATCAATACCGTTTATTCCACCTAAAAATATACCTTCAAAGCTTTTTTGATAATATTCATTTTTCTCTTTCAAAATTCTCCCTTCTTGATAAATTCCAGAGAAATTGTATTTAAATAAACAACTATTATTATTTTGATTGACTATAAATAAAGTAATAAGATTTTCTTCCCAATTTAGTTCAAAGAAAGCTGGAAAGCCAAAAACTCCTGACAATATTGTGACAAACCCAGCAATAAATAATAACGTAAACAAAAACAATAGACTTGTTGAATTTTCTAAAGGATATAATAAATGGATAAAAATCTCTATAATAAAAAAAAGCGAACCGAAATAAATTATTCCTCCTATTAATATTTGGATAAGATGTTTTTTTATCTTACCTCTAGCCTTAATAACAAGTCTAGTTTGGAAAGTACCTAATAATACTAAATATAAAACCACAACAATAATCTTTGTAAAAGAAAAGATAAATACATTTGAAGGAATTAAAATAACTGAAATAATCGGAATAAAATTTAAGATTATTAAAACCTTTATAATGTTTAATTTTATAATTTTCGAAAATTCTTCTGATGATATAAAGCATAAAAAAGTAATTATAGAAAAAAATATGAGAATATAACCTAATTTGGTCAATATCTCTTTTAAATAAGGGGAAGATATAAAAAATCTATTTATTATTAAAATGAAAGCGCTAATAATAGATAGTAGACAAATAGAACCATAAGACAATAAAATTTTATTTAATTGAAGCCTTTCAGCATTGATTTTCCGATATCGGTAAAAAAAAAATATTACTAACTGAGATCCTAATATAATATTTGTCAAACAAAGTAAAAATTGAATTTCTCTAATTTCACTCAATTGAAGCAACTTTAATTATATTCAAAATCTGAAACAATTTAATTCTTACAAATCCCTATTACGATAAAAGAATAACAAAAAGTATTAATAAAATTTTAGTTTTATTTCAAACTTTAGATATTTGGGTTCAAACTTCTCCATGAGTATATTCTAATAATTCTTCTAAATATTTTTTATTAGTATGATTCATTATCACAGTTTAAATTAAATTAAATTAAATTGATATTTATGAAAATCGTTGATTTACGATCTGACACAGTTACCAAACCTTCTCCTGAAATGTGGGAATTTGTAAAGTCAATGGGTAATTCTCAGCTTGGAGATGATGTTATGGGAGAAGACCCTACTGTAAATGAGTTAGAAGAAAAGGCTGCGAAAGTTATTGGTAAAGAAGCCGCATTGCTTGTAACTTCAGGAACTCAAGGCAACTTAGTTTCACTTCTTTCGCAATCTAAGCCCGGAGACGAAATTTTATTAGAAGAACTAAGTCATATTTATGGAAACGAAGTAGGGAGTGCTGCGCGAATAGGGGGTTTGATGATAAGGACATTTCCCTCAGATAGGGGAGTTCCTTCTTTTGAACAACTTCAAACTTTAATTCGTGATAAAGAAGATATACATAAACCACCAACCACACTTCTATGCACGGAGAACACGCATAATTACCATGGAGGTGCAATAGTTGGTGTCGATTCTTTAAAGAGTATGAGGTATTTTATCGATAAAAACGAGTTAAAATTTCATTTAGATGGTGCGAGGATTTTTAACGCGGCAGTTGGATTGAATGTTCCAGTAACAGAATTTACTAAACATGTCGATAGCGTAATGTTTTGTCTGTCTAAAGGGCTATCTTGCCCCGTAGGGTCAATTGTAGCGGGTTCTAAAGAATTCATTTCAAAAGCTAGAAAGTTTCGAAAGTTGGTTGGGGGCGGCATGCGTCAAGCTGGAATTATAGCTGCATTTGGCCTTCTTGCGTTAGAACCTAAATGGATAAAAAGACTTAACGAAGATCATAAAAATGCTAAAATACTTGCTCAAGGATTAAAAAGCTTCAACTTACCAATAAAAGTATATCCCACTGATACTAATATTGTAATAATTGAAATGTTGGAAAAAGTTAGAATTATTAAGATTATTACAACACTCAATAAGGCTGGGATTTTAGCTTTTAATATCAGTAAAGAAAAGATAAGGTTTGTTACTCATTATGGAATCACCGAAGACGATATTAACTACAGTACCGAACAGATAGGGATCGTATTAAAAAAATATCTATAATCTTTATAGATTTTTAAAATTCAAGTTTTTATCAAATTCGTTTCTAAACCTATATTTTTCGTTTAAAATTGATATTATTCTATCTTCAATATGAAGAAATTGATTAATTTTTCAATAAAAAAATATCAACTTTTAAAAATAAATGAAGCAAAGTAATTAATTAACAAATTCAATAAAAAAAAATTAATATAAAAAAAAAAGTGAATTTTAATGAGTAAAGAAAAATTTTGGTTAAAATCTTATGATGCTCATGTTTCACCCACCCTAACCTATCCAACAGAAGATCTTGGAACTTTACTAACTAATTCGATGAATAAATATCCCGAGAATGTAGGTTTTTATTTCATGGAGCGCACATTTCTTTTTAAGGAGATATTAGAATATTCTCAGAAATTCGCAACGTTTTTACAAAAGAATGGTTTGGAAAAAGGTGATGTCGTAGCAATTTGTCTTCCAAATTGTCCTCAATACCTATATTCTGCTTATGGAACATATATAGCGGGAGGTACTGTTTCTGGTTGTTCTCCGCTCTTAAGTCCTAACGAATTAGCATATCAATTGGAAGACTGTAGCGCAAAATTTGTAATTACCATGGATATCATTTATGAAAAAGTCTTTTCGCAATTTCTAGATAATTTACCGAAGCTTAAGGTTATTGTTCCTACGAATATTTCTGAATTTATGGGGCTCCCTGGAATTAAGGTGCTTTTGGGTAAATTAATTGGCAAGATACCAAAAGGAAAAATGAAACCATGGCCAAATAAAACAGTAGTCCCTTTTTTAGACGCTGTAGACACTGAAATTGACATAAAAAAAATGGATATCGATCCAAAAAAGGATTTAGCATTGTTACAATATACTGGAGGAACTACTGGACTTCCTAAAGGGACGGAAATTGTTCATTCAAACTTAGTGTCAAACTTACATCAATTCGATACATGGCTCAATAGAGAGAAGGGAAAAGAAATTCTTATTTCAGGATTCCCATTCTTTCACATAGCTGGATTTTTAATAGGATTATTTTTAAATTATATAGGAGGCGCGCAAATTTTAATTGCAAATCCAAGAGATACCGATCATATAATTGATGAAATGATCGACAAGAAACCCACTAGTTTTGGAAACGTCCCAACTCTGTTTTTAATGATTCAAAATAATCCAAAATCGCAAAATATTCCAGCAGAAGTATTAGATAACATTTCCTTGTATGTAAGTGGTGCTGCCCCTTTTCCACCAGAAGCAATAAGAGAATTTGAAAAACAATTTCATACAGAGAATAAGTTTGTTGAAGTATATGGAATGACCGAAACAGCCGTTCTTGTTACCGTAAACCCAATGTTTGGCGTTAAAAAGATTGGAACCGTAGGATTACCCTTGCCTGATACAGACATTAAACTTATTGATGTAGAAACTGGCAAAGAAATGGGAATTGGGGAACCCGGAGAGATATTGATCAAAGGTCCACAAGTAGTTAAGCAATATCATAATAAACCTGAAGCAACAGCAAAAACGTTTGATAAAGATGGGTACGTACATACTGGTGATGTAGGCGTTTTTGACGAAGATGGATACTTAAAAATCGTTGATCGTACTAAAGATATGTTAATTGTTAGTGGTTTTAAAGTGTATAGCGTTCATGTCGAAGAAGTAATGACTAAACATCCTGATATTGCATTACTCGCAATTATCGGTGTTCCAAACCCAGATAGACCTGGCGCTGAAATCGTTAAGGCAGTTATTCAATTAAAAGAAGGTATTGCTGAAACTGAAGAGGTTAAAGAAAGTATAATGCAGTTCGCAGAGAAAAATCTTTCTAAATACGAGGTTCCAAAGATTTGGGACTTCCGCGAAGAAATTCCATTAACCTCAATTGGAAAGGTCCTAAAACGGGCATTACGAGAAGAAGGAAAATCTGAATAATGCTATTTAGCAGAAAAAGCTAAAATAATCTTTTTTTTTTTTAATTACTAACTAGTTTAAAATATAAATAGACGAAAATTTATTATAAATCAATAATAAAAAGACTCTAGAACTAAAAATGAAAATAGAAGATTTTGAAGACATTCTGTATGAGAAAGAAGAAAACGGTATTTGTACAATCACGATAAATAGACCAGAAAGAAGGAACGCAGTGTCTTACGTGTCTTTTTTAGAAATTTATACTGTTTTAGAAGATATGGAAAAAGACGATAGTGCTAAAGTCCTTATAATTACTGGAAACCCAGAAGGAAATGCTTTCTCGTCTGGAGGTTATTTCGAGCCTAAATTCTTTGAAAAAGTCCAAAAAGAGATTAGAGCAGAGATAGATCTGATGGACATTGCCCAAAAGAAATTAAGTATGGCACTTTGGAAATTCTCTAAACCTGTTATTGCCGCGATAAACGGATTGGCTATAGGTGGCGCTATTACGATGCCTTTATCGGGTGCTGATCTAATTTATATGGCCGAAGATGCGTGGTTAGGGTTTTATTTTTCCAAAAGAGCAATAATCCCCGAGTTTGGTTCCACTTTTATGTTACCCTTTTTAGTAGGTTTCCAAAAAGCAAAGGAGATTTGTTATTTTGGCGATAAAATTACCGCTCAAAAGGCTTATGAACTTGGGCTTGTAAATAAAGTATTACCTAACGAAGAATTAATACCTTATGCTCGAGAACAGGCACTTAGATTGATACCGCCTAAGGGGCCATATTTGTCAATTAAGTTAATGAAAAAAACCATGCACGCTTACTTTATTGATATCTTAGATAAAACATTGGATTTAGAAAATAAGGGATTAAAAAAAGTATTTAGAACAAAAGATTTCAACGAATCGATGAATTCCTTAAAGGAAAAAAGAGATCCCGTTTTTATTGGGCGATAATTTAAGGACTATCTTTTTATTATAAAAACATATCTTTAAAAATTATTCAGATGAATATTTTTTTATGAATAACAATAATTATGATGAAAGTAGAGTAATTTCTAAATACCCCGTCATAGTAATTGGAGCTGGACTTGGTGGACTTGGTGCTGCATGTCAACTTGTTCTCAGAGGAGAAAAAGTATTGTTACTTGAGAAACACAACGTACCTGGAGGATTTGCTACTTCTTTTGTTAGAGGGCGGTTTGAATTTGAGGGCGCATTGCACGAGTTAAGCGATATTGGAACGAAAAATAATAGAGGCAGTCTTTATCGATTCTTGGAAAAATTAGGTATAGTCCCAAATAGACTAGAATTTATTCAAGTTCCCGAGTTTTATCGAAGCGTGTTTAGCGATGGTTACGATGTAACAATTCCACTTGGGATGGAAGAGTATACTAACAAATTAATTGAATTATTTCCTTCTGAAAAACGAGGGATCGAAGAATTCATGGAAATGTGCAAAGCTGTTTTGGCTGGTATTATATTTATTGCTTCTAAAGGTGGAAAATTTTCACCACAAGACATGCTTAAAGAACACCCATGGATTCCGAGGATTTCGGGCCTTACGTTATCAGAATTATACAAGAAATTTTTTAAAGATGAGAAATTGATGGCTGTAATCTCTCAACTATGGGGGTACATTGGATTACCGCCAAGCAGAACAAATGCCTATACTTATATTGCGATGCTCATATTTTATTTAAATTGGGGCGCTGCTTTTCCAATAGGAAGATCGCATTCTTTAACAACTTCATTAGTACAAGCATTTGAAGAACTCGGTGGTGAAATAAGATATAACGCGTTGGTTGACCGTATTCTCGTGGAAAATGGAAAAGTTAGCGGAGTAAAACTCCTTAACGGGAGCGTTTATCTTTGTAAAGCAGTTATTTCTAACGTTAATCCAATATGTACAACCATGAAAATGCTTCCTCAAGATGTAGTGCCAGATAGTTATAAGAAAATGATTTATGCTCCAGAAATTGGCCCATCTGGTTTTTCTGTTTACATTGGATTAAATGCCTCATATAAAGATTTAGGATTTACAGCTCATGAAACATTTATTAACGATTTATACGATACAAATAAAGCGTTCGAGAATTTCAGAAAGTTGGAACCTCCAAAATATATGGTCGCTGCTTGTTATAATCACATTTACGAAGATATTTCGCCTCCAGGAACAACTCAATTAGTTTTAACTACTTTACAAATGGGTAAACTTTGGCAAAACATCGCGCCTGATCAATATTTCCACTTAAAGGACAAGATCGCAGATGGGATGGTGTCATTGATCGAAGATACTATTTGTCCTGAAATACGCGATTATATCGAAGTAGCTGTAGCTGCAACGCCTTTGACGTATTACCGTTATTCTAAAAATATAGAGGGTGCTATCTATGGAACTACTCAAGATGTTACAAATGGGCCTTTACTTCGATTAAAAAGTAGAGGCGCAATCCCAGGTTTATATCAAGTAGGTGCATGGACTAATTTTGGTGGGGGATTTTCGACTACTCTCTTAAGTGGGAGGATAGGCGCAGGGTTATATTTAGGCGATAAAATTAAAGGGAGGATCTAAAAAAATGGAAAAGGAAATAATGGAAGATGTAAAAAAGTATCAGAAAGCTGAAAAGTTAAAAAAACGGCGCGATGAAGTCGAACCTCTACCATGGTATTACGACGGTTTGGAAAATTTATCCAATAGAATTCATCCAGAAAAGCAATCTCTACTAGTTACTGATATTGAACTTCTTTCCCGTGATACTAAACTGTTTAGATTTATTTCTGCGAGACCTGATAAGCCTTTAGCGCCCTTTCGTGCGGGACAATATGTAGGCCTTACTGTAGAAATTAATGGAGTTCGAACTTCACGCCCATATTCTCTTGTCTCGTCTCCAAATCAACTCTCCTACTACGAGTTAGGCGTTAGAAAGAAAGAAGGTGGTTTTGTTAGCCCTTTTCTTTTTGAAAATGTAAAAATTGGTGATATTTTTGAAGTAACTGAGCCTTTAGGAAATCTCTACTACAATCCCATTTTTCACGGCAAAGATTTGGTATTTATTGCTGGTGGGTGTGGTATTACGCCTTTTATGTCAATGCTAAGAGATATCTCCGAGAAAAGACTTCCCTTAAACATTTGGTTAATATTCGGAAGTTTAACTGAGAAAGATATCTTGTTTCGAAGTGAATTAGAAGATATCCAAAAAAGAAGATCAAATATCAAAATCAGATATATCCTCTCAGAACCAACTCCAGAATGGAAAGGAGAATGTGGTTTTATCTCAAAGGATAAGATATTAAGCGAAATCGTATCAATTGAAAACAAGTACTTTTACATTGTTGGCAATCGTGCCATGTACCAATTCGTAGACGAAGAATTAAAAGTTCTTGGAGTTCCTAAGCATCGAATGTATTACGAGGCGTTTGGAGTTCCTGACGACATCACTAAAGTTATGGGGTGGCCTCGAGAAATAGATGCCTCTAAGAAAGTTCAAATTACCGTAGAATTTAGACGTCATGCTTCGAAAGAAAAAATAGTAATTGAAGGATCATGCATAGAACCGCTTTTAAATAGTCTAGAACGATCAAAAGAACTAGGAATCGAAATCGCTAGTGGATGTCGCTCAGGCGAATGTGCTTTCTGCCGAACAAAAATGATTTCGGGCAAAATATTTGTCCCACCAGAGGTGACTATACGGGAGGTAGATAAGGATCTCAGCTATATACATCCATGTATATCTTACCCAATTACAGATATCCATTTAGACCTAACTTTAACTTAATTTTTTTATTATATATATTTTAAATAATAAAAAATAACAATTAAAAAAAAACATTAAAAAATAAATAAAAATTTATGAATTTTACTTCCAACGCCATTTGGGTTTTATTTTTTGAAGCCTAGCTAAAGCTCCGTTTACAGTATCTTTTGTTTGGAGTAATTGAGAACTGATAAGAGTTTCTAATTCTAATCCAAATGTTACTTCCTTACCATAACAATTATCAATTAATTTTTTAGCTAAACCAACACCTAAAGGACCACTTTCAATAAGTTCGTCAGTATACATCTTAATTATCGAGTCTAATTCATCTTGTGTTTTTGCTACTCTGTTCACCGTTCCTAACCTATACGCCTCATTGCCATCAAACTCTCTCCCAGTTAAAATGATGTCTTTCGCATTTTGAATGCCTGCTAGTCTAGTTAACCTTATTGTGCCCCCTACATCTGGATTTATTGACATCTTAGTTTCTAGTAGGCTAAAGATCGCAGAATCTCGACAAAACCGGAAATCACACGCTAAAGCTAATTCAAACGCCATTCCGAAGCAGTAGCCGTTAATTTTAGCTATCACGGGTTTCTCCATTTTTTCAATTTTTGTAAAAACAGGTTGTAGTCTAGTATTCATAAAATATCTAAAATTGCGAGGTATTTTTAAATCTGGAATGGCTCCTTCAGGATCTTTTTCTTGTCCAGTTAAAAAATTTAAATCGATACCAGCACTAAAAATATCCTCACCACCTGTTATTATGACAACTCTAGTGTTAGTGCGTTCAATGCGATCTAGAGCTTTCTCAAATGCTATTAACATTTCATAATTTATAGCATTTCTTTTAGCTAACCGGTTAAGGGTGATCGTAGTTATCGTTTTTTCTTCATTTTCCTCTACTAAAACAATATTACTATCCATCTTTTATCACTTTTAAAATTCAATTCATTAACTAATTAATATAATAATAATAGAAATAAAAAAAAGTTATAAATAAATTATCTTATATTGGATTGAAATATTCTATATCCAATATTCTTTTTCGTGGTGCCTCTTTAAACACAGCCTCTACTCTCATACCTATTTTCAGCTTTTTTGGATCGCTTTCTTTTATTATGTGCACAAAATCTGTATCTGCCCCATCGAGCGTGATAATTCCATAAGCAAAAGGTGGCTCTAAGGGTAATACTGGTGTTGAGTGCGTGATAACAGTAAAGCCTTTAACGGTTCCTTGGTTTCCGACTTCGACCCATTCTTCCATTTTTTCGAAACATTCGAAACAAATCATTTTGGGAGGAACGTAAATTTTTTGGCATTTTGGGCATTTTACGCCGAAGATTTTGTTGTTTTTTCCAATTTCGGTAATAAATTTTTCAACATAAGCTCCGGCAGTGTGTTTATAAGGTACTTTAATTCTACCTCTAAATACTTTTTTCTCAATCTCTTGGCTCATTTTTTATCCCTCCTCTTTAATAACTTTATAATACATAATGTCTCCTATGTTACCTTCTCTTTCTTCTTTAAAAACGGCCTCAACGCGTTGTCCAACTTTCATCTTGGTGTGATCTGTTTCGTTAATAAAGTGCATTGTATAAGTATCAGCGCCATCCAATTTAAATAGTGCGTAACCATATGGAAAGGGGCGCATCCCCCCAGTGTTAGGATCAGTGAAAGGATAATTAACTACCGTGAAACCTTCCAAGGTACCTTTAGGGGGTAATTCAACCATATCGTCGACAGTCATTTCAACCATGCAATCGGCACAAACTGCTCTTGGTGGAAAATTTACCTTGCCACATTTTGAGCATTTACTTCCCATTATCTTTTTATTTTTCTTGAGTTCCTCGAAAAATTTAACTGCAAGTTTGCCAATTGAATATCTATAGGGTAAGTTAGTTTTCCATTTAATTTCAAATACTTTTTCTTGACCTTTTTTTTTACTCATAATATCACCTCAAAGGTTCTTTTCCTAATATTAAAATTTCAGTCCAAAGACTTCCGCCAAATCCCATTGCGAGAGCTTTTTCTACGTCGGGTACTTGTCTTTTCTCACCCCTTCCCATTACTTGAATTGCAGCTTCTGCTACTCGCACCATTGCTGTAGCTCCAATAGGATTTGTGCTTAAAACGCCACCTGAGGGGTTGACAGGAAACTCTCCACTCATTAATGTTATTCCTTCGTCTAAGAGTTTTCCACCTTCACCAGGTTTGCAAAATCCTAACGCTTCAGTCCATGATAGTTCGCTCCAAGATGTTGGTTCATAGATTTCTGCTACATCTAAATCCTTTACGGGGTTTTTAATGCCTGCTTTTTTATAGGCTTTCTTAGACGCGAATGTAGCTGTAGGGAGGTCATACATCTTATCATCAGTGCCAAAAGTGTAATAATGAGCGGTTTCTACCGCGTGGAACCAAGCGGGGTTATCGGTTATCTTTTTAGTTTCTCCCTCATTAGCGTAAATTAAAGCACAAGCGCCTTCACTTTGAGGGCAAACATCGTGTAGTCTTAAAGGATACGATATCATTTGAGAGCTCATAACGTAATCAATGGTAATATTTGGCATCTGTAAATGGGCAAATGGATTATTTGCCGCGTTGCTCCTATTTTTCACCGTAACTTTTGCTGCTTGTTCTGGTGTTATTCCATATTTGGCAGAATACATACCCGCCATAAGGGCTAGTGGGCCGAGAGCACCAGCTAAAGAGGGTCTTTCCCACACAGGATCAAATGCTGTTATTATACCAGTAGTAGCTCCACCTTCGTTTAATTTTTCCCAACCAACGACTAAAACCTTGTCATAAATTCCTGAGGCAACATTGTGATAACCACATATAGCTAAGGAACTACCTGTTGTGCCACCTGTAGCAACCTTAACTACCGGTTTTAAATATCCAGGAGCACCTTCAATTCCACATAATAATTCAGAGAAATTGATCCCTTCAAAATGGTCCATATTCCCGATTATTATGGCATCTATCTCTTTAGGTTCAAGTTGAGCATCATCAAGAGCCATTTTAACTGCTTCGTATACCATTTCAGGGATATTGACATCTCTTCTCTTGCTTCTAAATTTAGTTTGACCTATGCCGACAACGGCAACATCGTGTTTTGGCATTTTCATTCACCTCCAAATATTAATACACAGTTTCCCTGAGAACAGATCCCGTTCATACCATAAGCTAAACCAGTCTTTGCGTTAGGAACTTGTCTTTTATCAGCTTTACCCTTTAATTGTAACGCAATTTCAGCAACTCTAATTAAACCATTTGCCATGATAGGATTACTTGATAACACTCCTCCAGAGGGATTTACTGGAATAGAACCATTCATTTCTGTTTCCCCATCCTCTATAAATTTACCACCTTCTCCAGGGGCGCATAAACCTAGTGATTCGTAAATCATTAATTCGTGAGTACTGAAGTTTTCGCTTACTTCACAAACATCTAATTCTTTAATAGGATCGGTAATACCCGCCATTTTATAAGCTTGTTTCGCGGCTAATTCTAAACCTACCAAATCCGTCATGTTTCTATGGCCTAAGTAATACGCGTCAGTACAACTTCCATAACCCTTAAGCCAAACTGGCGTGTCTGTCATCTTTTTAGCTATATCTTCTTTTGCTAATAGCATAGCCACAGCACCATCTGAGAAAGGAGGGAAATCTAATTCTTTTAAAGGATGTGCCATCATCTTTGAATTAAGAACATCGCCTATTGTAACTTCTTTCTGTAAATGCGCATAAGGATTATTGAGAGCATTTTTCCGATTTTTAACTACAACTTTAGCAGCTTGGTCTTCAGTCACACCATATTTATTCATATACATGTTAGCCATTAAACCAGCAGATGAAATTTGGTCTAAGCCTAAATGTCTTTGATAATAAGGATCAAAAATAGTATTGTTTACTAAGTATTGGTTAACTTCAGAGCATTTACAATGTGAAACTACTAATACTGTATCGAACGACTCTGACAAAATTCTCATTGCTCCGTAAATATAAGCGAAAGCACCATCTCCAGAGACTCTAGACTCTGCTTTTCTGACAGAGCCTACGGCATCTTGTATAGCCATGTTTGCGATCGTTCTACCATCGTTAAAATCGTTGGAACTAGTAATCACACACCCTATATCGTCGTTAGTAATTCCTAATTCGTTGTGAAGCTTTTTTACAACTTCAAAAACAAGTTCGGAGTAAGGTTGATCGATTTTATCTGCTTCATATTTAGTTTGTGCGCATCCAACTATTCCTACTTTATCCATATCTGTTTTTTTCCTTTTTATTTTATTTAAAATATTTATTAAAAAGCTATAATCATAATTATTGAATTAGATATAAAAAATTTTCAATAGTATTTTTTGAAAATTATCATTTTTAATAATCTTGCATCGCTTTATGATCTATTTTGTAAATCTCTCAAATGAAATTTTTACACCAAAATTTTTTGAGAATTACAATACTTTTAAAATTTAAATAGAAAGATACTTAATTTTTATTCAACAATAAATTATTGATATTTATTACAATCCATACTATTAAAAATAGGTATAAAAAATGTCAGAATCGAACCCAGAAAATAAGTTAGTCATTTCAGCAGCATTAGCTGGTGCAATTACAACAAAGGAAAATAATCCAAATGTTCCATATACTGCAGAAGAGTTTGGAGACGAAGCGAAAAAATGTTACGATGCAGGTGCTGCGATTGTCCATATTCATGCTCGACATCCCGAAAAGGGTAATCCAACGCATGAGTTAGATTTAATAAAAGCAGTGTTAGATAATATTAAATCAAAAGCACCTGATGTAATAATCAATTTAAGTTCTGCAATTAGTTCAGTTGCTACTGATAAACAAAGAATAGCCCCGGTTCAAACCTTCAAACCACCTTTAGCTTCGTTAAATACTGCGTCTATGAATTTCGCAGTTGGTGATTACAGAACAGGAAAAGTTGGTTTGGGAGCCGGAAATATCTTCGCAAATACATTTAAAACTATTGCGAAATTTGCGAAAGAGATGAAAAAAGCTGGAACTAAACCGGAAATGGAAATTTACGACCTAGGAGGCATGTATAGTATGCTTTTCCTAAATAGACAAGAAGGTGCATTCACCCAACCGCTTCATTTCCAGTATGTATGGGGCGTACTTGGAGGAATTCCATTCACGCCAAGAAATCTCGCTTTAATGCTCGATCTAAAGCCTTCGAATGCTACCTGGAGTGTTTGTGGCGTTTCTAAGCAACAATTTCAAGCGGGATTATGTGCTGCTGCATGGGGTGGACATATCCGTGTTGGTTTAGAGGACAACACTCGTGCCATTTCAGGTGAGTTAGCTAAAGGCTCGTGGGAACAAGTAGAATGGGCCGCTAAAGTTGCAAAAATAGCCGGGAGAGAACTAGCACAAGGTGAAGAAGCAAGAAAAATATTTCATCTAAAGCAAGAACATGTGTCACTATAAGGATTAGCTTGAATTTAAACTCAAGTTTAATTCTAAACCATTTTATTTTTTTTTATAGTATTTTTACAAAGAATTAAAAAAATAAGAAAAAATTTTTAAATTTAATAAAATCGAAAATAAAAATAGGTATATAAAAATAGGTATATAAAATGTCAGAAGACTTATCAAAAAAATTAGTTATAACAGCAGCTCTAACCGGTGCTGCGACGATAAAATCTCAGAATCCCGCTGTTCCATATACACCCGAAGAATTTGGGGATGAAGCAAAAAAATGTTACGATGCAGGAGCAGCAATTGTGCATATCCACGCAAGAGACCCCGAAAAAGGTAATCCAACGCACGAATTAGAAAAAATTAAAGCCGTATTAGATAACATCAAAGAAAAGGCTCCAGATCTTCTAATCAACTTAAGTTCTGCTATCAGTTTAATAGTAACTGATAAACAAAGAATAGCCCCTATTATAACATTTAAACCTCCAATTGCTTCCTTAAATTCCAATTCAATGAATTTTGCTGTTGGAGACCATAAAACAGGAGCCGTTGGACTTGGTGCTAAAGCTATATTCGCGAATTCATTTAATACGATTCAAAAATTCGCTAAAGCTATGAAAAAAAATCAAGTCAAACCAGAAATCGAAGTATATGATTTTGGAGGCATGTATAACATTCTACATCTTAGGAAACAAGCGAAGGTGATTCTGGATCCACCTCTTCACTACCAATTTGTTTTTGGAGTTTTGGGAGGCGTCCCTTTTTCTTTCGAAAATTTAGCTCATTTACTTAATTTAAAACCACCTGACGATACTTGGAGCGTGTGTGGGGTAGCAAAAAATCAATTTCAAGCAGGAATGTGCGCCGCAGCAATGGGAGGACACATAAGAGTTGGTTTAGAAGATAATATCCGCACAGTCGATGGGGCATTAGCTAAAGGTTCCTGGGAACAAGTAGAATGGGCAGCTAAAGTTACGAAAATGGCAGGGAGAGAAGTTGCTACGCCTGAAGAAGCGAGAAAAATATTACATCTTTATCAACAATAAAAAATTGATTAAAAATTCTTTTACTTTTTTTTTTTAAATTATTGATTGCAATTTTACTAAATCAAAATTTTCATTTATTAAAAGAAGATTATACTCATTAAACATTTTAAAAGGAATTAAAAAAAATAAGAAAATTTTAAAACTTAAAAAGTAAATCCTTCAGGTAATTCCGATTCTGAGGTTCCTTCGAGAACAAATGAGAGATCCATTATTGTATGAGTGGGATTTTTTGTTTTAAAAATGGGTATCACGCGTTTTTCTAGTTCGGGGTCTCCTACCGATAGATAACTCATTAGTATTGTGACTACATCATCAAATTCTATATTAATGAATTTTATTGGCTTTTTTAGGGTATTAAACGCTCCCGATCGATGGGTTATAATGAAGGAATATATTTTAGCGCTATTTTTTGCTTTCTCAGTATAATCAATTACAGTCATTTTTCTTAAGCAATCTGGACAAAAAATCCTGAAAGGCATGTAGATTGATCCTTTGAATTTACATTTATCATTATCGCATCTTGTAGCCATCAATTTTCCCTTACTAAGAGATTCGAAAAAAATAGCTTCACCACCATAAGAGTGGATATAAGTCATGTCTCTAGGATTTGTAACACCCGCTAATTTTCCTGTATCTTCGTTAAAAATCGGTTGATTTGCCTCAATGATATGAAACTTTCCTTTTGGTTTATATCTTCCATTAATTATGGAAACAAAACCCTTTTCATCTTCAGTTTTTGGCATTTTTTTTATTCCTCCTTAATTAAGTGATTTGGATCCATTAAAATCGCACATGTCACATGAGAACCCACACCAGCATGACTTATTGCTAAACCTCTTTTTGCCCCTTTTACTTGAAGACTTGTCCAATCTTTCGGTTTTTCTCTACCAAAAGCGTCCCATTTTTCTTGGGGCTCATGAATTTCGTCCCATCGATTCCATAAATGATATCCAATTTCTGCAATTTGCATAAGCCCGGTTGCTCCAACAGCATGCATACAACCGATTAATCCACCACATAAATTGCTAGGTAATTTGCCTGGTTTTTTAGTGTTTGGGTTTGTATGGTATGCTTCACCAGACTCAATATAACTACGCCCGTCTCCATAAGGTGTAATGCCTATGTCCTCATAAGTTTGAATATCACTAATTGTGAAGGCATCGTGGAGTTCTACAACATCAAGGTCATCAATTGGATCAACAACACCAGTCATGTTATAGGCATAATAAGCCGCCACACGAGCAGCTAAAAAACTGCTAAATCCAGGATACCTATCAGCTCCGGGGAATCTTTTACCTAAATTATCGTATTGTCCTGGCTTTTCGTTTGGTAAAAGTGGTATTTCCATATTACGCCGATCAGCTACTCTTAATGTATGACTTCCTGCACCTATCCATATCCGAAGAGGATTATCGGTTATCTCATATGCAGTTTTTTCATCGCAAACAACGCCACAAGCAGACCCTACGCTCATTAAACAGCAATCCAAGGCACGTAAGGGATAAGCAATGACAGGAGAATTGATTACATCTTCAACGGTGATTTTCATTGGCCCATGTGCGTAAGGGTTCATTCTCGCATAACCACGGTTTTTAACAGCAATTTCTGCCATAGTTTTTCTAAAAGAATCCTCTGCCTTACCAAATATTTGCCAATATCTTTGAGCCATTACAGCGTAATAACCAGTATAAATATGACCTAATGGTGTTTCCCAATCCTTATCTGCGGCTGCAGAAATGAGATGATTACCTTCGTCAGTTGGAACTTCATCCATTCTCTCCCAACCTAAGGCAAGGGCACAATCGCTATACCCCGATGCAACGGTTTTTATTGCCTCCCACATAGTTGACCCTCCCGTAGCTCCACCCGTTTTGACACCGATGGTTCCTAGTGGATCTAGACCAAGTCTATCGTGAATGACTGCTTCTCCTAATAATTGATCTCCAAAGTGATCCGCAAAATGACCGTAATAAGCAGTATGAATGAAACTTTTCAATTCAGAAGGGGTCATCTTAACAAAATCAGCTGCTGCCGTTAAAGCTTGGACACATAATTCCTCCGTTCGAGTTTCAGGGAACGCACGGTCGAATTTTGACATGCCTACAGTTGCTAAGTATACCGGTTTAGACATTTTGGGGATTTTCAGTTGTTTATCGCTAAATTTAATCATTTTTTATTCACTTTTTTTAATAAAATTCTTTTTTAATAATTAGATTTTAAATATCTAATTGATATGATATTTTAATTTCACTATGATTAAAAGATTTCTAATTATGATCAATTTAAATTTTATTCACAAAAGAATTAATTAGAACTAAAATAAAGTTTAAAAATTAAAAAAATGATTGAAATAATATGGATACAAGAATCAGAGAGTTTGAAAAGATCAAAATTCAAAAATATGTACCAGAATTAGATTTACTGAATAATCCCGTGCTTAACGCTCAAGAAAAAGAATTTTTAGCAGAACTTTATGAGTTTATGGAGAAAGAACTCGATCCAGAACTGAGGAAGTTAGAAGATTTAAACTATCTTGTTGAGGAACCTACTCAAGACAAAAAGAAAGAATTAGTTATTGGAATAATGAAAAAGTTATCCAATAAAGGATATTATTCCACAATTCTTAACGTAGAAGATTACGAAGTCGGGCGGATTACTAGGAACGCTTTAATTGCCTATGCCCTATGTGGTGGCCGATGGAGCGAATATAGCGAACAATATATTGCGGGGAATTATAGCGTAGAGATGGGGCGACTTGCAGGAGGCACGCTTTATTGCAATCCTGTGAATTACGCTTCCAATGAAGCTCAAAAAGAAAAGTTTTTGACTCCTGTCGCAAAAGATGGGCAAATTGGCGCTTCTGCTATGACTGAATTCAACGCAGGATCTGATATTTTTAATATGGAATTAGCTTTACTAGAAAAAGACGATAAAATAATAGCAAAAGGTAAAAAACTGTTTATAACTAACGGTATGATCGCTGATTACATTATTTTATATGGAAGATTAAATAAAGGACAATTAGCCGCCGTTATTGTCGATACTGAGAATCAGAAGTTAAAAAACTTCCTAAGTACTCGGGTTAGAACATATGGCATGACCGATGCGTTTGTCAGTCGATTGATATTTGACAGAACTGAAATTCCAAAAGAAAATCTGCTTAAAGGACATGGATTGGATATAATGTTTCATCAATTAACAGAAGAGCGTTTGGTTATAAGTGCCGAGGCATTAGGTGATACCATGAAAAAACTGATTTATTCTCATGCCTACGCCCTCCAGCGTAAACAATTTAAACACAGATTACATCAATATCAAGTTATACGATTTCCAATATCTCGAAAAATTCGCGAGTTGAATTTGCTGATTTCCGCTATGATACAATATGTAAGGCAATTAGACGAACATCCCGAATTAGCGGGTTCTAAATTAATGGCAGCCAATACAATGGGCTTAAAAATAAGTACAACGGAACTAGGATTCGAAAGCGCCATTCATTGCTTTAGAACTATGGGTGGCCGAGGTTTTACTAGACAATACGCCAATGAAATCGGTCTCTTTGATCCATATTGCATGATCCATGGCGGGGGTAGTAACTATGTGCTTGAAGATAGCGAATCTCGAAGATTTTTCAAATACAAACCTCCACGCAGAAAAAATGAAGATTATATCCCTAAAATTAACTATTAAAAAAATTTGTTATTCCTTATTTATTTAGTTTTATTATAAATTTTCAGAGTTTGAATTATTAAATAAAAATCCTTATTTATTATTGATAATGGATTACTTCTATAACTTCGAGACATTTGATATAACTCACTTAACAGATCAATTTAGGGACAAGAAAATCGAAGATATTTTCCGCAATCACACCATTGTAAGAAATAGCATGGGGCAGTTCATGGAAATTACTTGGAAAGAAGAGACTTTTTCATGCGACTTAAATTTAACTCTCTCAAGGAATAAACTTCTTCGTAACTTAAAGACGGTTTATTATATTGGTGAAAATATAGAACATCAACTAAATAGAAAAGGAGTACAATCTCTGTACGATTTGAGATTTAATTTAAAATACAGCGCATCTGCCCATCATATCTTGGAATTAATTAAAAATAGAAAATACAACCTTCTGTGTAGAAATAGATCTATTTACGATTTGGATGTTGCTTTTTGTTTTGATAAGGAGGATTTCCTTTTTCTCGATATAGAAACTTTAGGATTGTATGATAGCCCCATAATTGTTATAGGGTTAGGATTTTTTAACAACGATAAATTTGAAATCCACATACTTTTCGCACGAGATTTGGAAGAGGAGATCGCAATGTATGAGCACTTTAAAACGGAAATTTTACCCAAGTTTAAATGTCTAATTAGCTATAACGGAAAATCATTTGATATTCCTTACATTGCCAACCGTTTTCTGTATTTTTTTGACGAAAATCCGATGATTACTAACGAGGAAGAGCCTTACGAGAGGTTTAACACAAAATTTCACCATATAGACCTATATCACAATTGCCGAAGGAAATACAGAGGAAGTTTCGAGAAATACACGCTAACAAACATGGAAGACAAGCTATTAAATCTGAAAAGGGATAATGAGTTACCAAGTGGATTAGTTGGATTGTGCTACAAAAAGTATTTGGAAGATTCTTTAAGATATGTGGGATTAGTAAAAGAAATTATTGAACATAACTATTGGGATATTTATTCCATGCCATTAATTCTTCAAAAATTATTGGAAGTATGATTTATTAGAAATAAATTATATCTCTACTTATGTATAAAAAGCTAAACGACTACGATGTTACTTTAGAAACTTTAGATTCAATAACTAAAAAATTGGAAACCGTTCAAACTACTGTAATAAAAAAGTCTTGTTTTTTAGGTTTTGATGGGTATGTTGATTCTCTTTATTCTTTAGTCCAGAGCAGGATGAGCGCAAAACAATGGACAAGAATGGAGAGCATGAAGGCTTTTGGAGAATTATTAATTAATGTTGCTGGAAGTTCGGCAAATATTGAGAGAGTTTTAAAAAAGAGGATCTTTGGCGGTTTTGCTCCTAACACTTGTCGAGCGTTGAATGCTTTTGGCGTAAACATATATTTGATTGCGGCTTTAGGACATCCTAAACTTAACGAATTTTATTATCAACTACCTGAAGTAGAATCAATTCCAATTTCTAATCCTGGTCAAACATTAGGTTTAGAATTTGATGATGGAAAAGTTATGATAACTGATTTTACCCCCATTTTAAACATTGATTGGAAAACGCTAATGGATAATGTAAAACTAGGTAAGTTAATTAAGATAATAGAAGCATCTAATATTATGGGTTTTGGACATTGGGCTTTAATACCAAACTTAAACGATATATGGCAACATTTCTTAGATGAGATCTTTCCTTCTATATCCAATTTAAAAGAAAAAATATTTTTTGTAGACATAGCTGATATAAGAAAACGTTCGAGACAGGATCTTTTAGATTTGGTAAAAATTCTTCAAAAAATAGACCAACTAGTTCCAGTTATGCTAAGCGCAAACGAACTGGAAGCTTGTTTCCTTTCTAAAGTCTTAGCAAATGTTAAAACTTTCGCTCCATATCAAGAAAATTCAACTGACTATATTGACGGCGGAAAACGGCTTAATAAAGAAATGAATTTATCCTATTTGGTTATTCATTCCCCTCATTTCGCAACGATCTCTACTGTAGAAGATCATTATTGGGTAACTGAAGGATTTACTTCAAAACCTAAATTTACAGTTGGCGCAGGCGATTATTTTCATTCGGGAACGGTTTTAGGTTTATCGTGTGGTCTTACCCCTCCTGAAGCAATCCTCATGGGCAACGCTCTAACGGCTATTTTTGTAAGAACTGGAAATTCTCCAAACTTTAATCAATTATCTCAATTTATAAGTAGATATATGGAATTTATTGGTAATGATAACCCTAATTTTCCTTAAAATACAATGAAAAAAGTTTATTTGGTTGATTACGATTCTTGTAATCTACGGTTTTGCGGCCGACAATGCATTAAGAAATGTCCCATAACGCTTTCAAACGCAAGATTAAAACCAAATAAGAAGAAGCAAGAAGTCCCGATTTGGTTTCAAAAATCTACAAAACAAATTAAAATAAATAGCGAAACTTGCTTGAAATGTGGTGTGTGCGTCAATGTTTGCCCTGCAAAAGCAATATATGTAAAAAATGTTTTAGAAGAGCCAACTGAATTGGTTCCTACTCATAAATATCCCAACGAGGAAGAATCAGAGGGTTTTCGTCTATATAATTTGCCAACTCTGATCTCGGGAAAAGTTTCCGGATTATGCGGTCCAAACGGAATAGGAAAGACCACTGTCTTAAATATAATTTCAGGAAAATTAAAACCAAATTTTGGAAATTCTGATTTAAAATCTAATCAAATCCAATGGAAAGATGTCATAAAAAAAGTAAAAGAAAGTGAAATGCGAAATCATTTTACAAGCTTGTCCCAAAATTATAGAAAAATCGCATATAAACAACAAATTCTGCGCGTTTTGTTTGAAAAATATCAAGGAAAGAAAGTTATTGACATTTTAAATGCAGAAAATGAAGTAAGTTTATTATTTTTCAATAAGATTCGAGATTATTTGGACATAAGTGCTATTGCTAATCGAATTCTAGAGCAATGTTCTGGTGGAGAGTTGCAGAGATTTGCTATTGCTTCCGTTCTTATTAAAGAAGCAGATATTTACATTATTGACGAACCATGTACTTTTCTAGATGTACAAAAACGAATCAAATTAGCCCAATTATTGCGCGAGCGTGCTCAAGGGTTTGGGAATGAGAAACAATGTCCTATATTAGTAGTTGAGCACGATTTAGCGATATTAGATTATCTATCAGATGTAATCCAACTGTTTTATGGGGTACCTCATCAATTTGGCATTATCTCAAAACCTTTGACAACAAAAAAGGGTATTAACGCGTATTTAACTGGTTTTTTAAAGGCAGAAAACATAGAGTTCCGAGAAAAAGAATATGGCTTTAAACGCTCAACTAGCGGTCGGACATGGAGCAACGCGAAGATTTTTGCGCGTTATGGAAATATTTCAAAGACTTTTGAGTCGTTTCATTTATCTGTGAACCCTGGAACTATTTATGCTTCTGAGATTTTGGGTATTGTTGGTGAAAATGGATGTGGTAAGTCTACCTTTGCAAAAATCCTTGCGGGTGAGCTCCAACCAGACTTTGGATCTGATTTTGAAGGAATTCAAGCTATTGTCTCTTACAAACCACAATATATTACTCAAGAATCTTCTCAAACTGTGAGAGATTTCATCATAGAACGGTCTCTAAACTACAATTTTTCTGAAGAAATTTTACGAGTATTATATAGACCTTTAGGTGTTGATAAATTATTCGATTTACAAATATCAGCACTCTCAGGAGGTGAACTTCAGCGTGTGTTTATATGTTATTGCCTTGCTAAACGCGCAGATCTATATATTCTTGATGAGCCTTCAGCATATCTTGATGTAGAAGAAAGAATTCATATAGGTCAAATAATTCGTACTATTACAAAAAGAAATAATGCTGTTGCTATTTGTATAGAACACGATATTCAAATCGCTGATACTTTAATTGACCGACTTCTTCTTTTTACTGGAAAGCCAGGAGTTCATGGAAAAACCATTGGACCCTTAAATAAACGCGAAGGGATGAACCTCTTTCTGAAAGAAATTGATGTAACTTTCCGAAGGGACACAAAAACTGGTAGAGCTCGATTGAATAAAAAAGACTCTCAATTAGATAGAGCACAACGAGCATCTGGGCAGTTATGGGGGGTTCGTTAAATATTTTGTAAAAAATCATTCAAAACTGATGTAATAGCCTGAAGATCCATTAAGGCTTCACTGCCACCATCAAAACTAACATCTCCGGCTTCATGCGCACCAGAAATCTCAATTGTTCCAAAAAGAATTCCTGTAAATGTCGCCATGTTGGTTGTAAAGGCTAATGAAGGATTAGTAACATCACCTTCTCCATAATCCACTTTACCCTCTTTGAATTTAAGCCAATATTTCTTGTTTTCGTCAGATATGATTATTTGTCCTAAGAAATCCATATCTAACATGGCCATATCTTCGAATTCTTCTCTTAATCCCGCATGTTCTGATGAAATCTGTTTATATATTTCGAAAAGTTTGAGACAATCTCCAGGTATAGCGCTACCATCAGATAATTTCAATTTAACTTCATTTAATAATTCTGAATTTAGCATTTTAATCACCTTATAATATATAAAACAATTAGATTACAAGTATTTCAATTTATTTATACCTTAAAAATCAAATGTATTGATAATAGAAACATTAAGAAACCTTATTTATAGTCCGGAACTTTCTAAACATGGTTAAAATGGAAGATTTGGAAAAAAAATTATTTGATCCAACTTGGAATTATAAAAACAGAGATGTTTTTATTAAGAAATTAAGAGAAGAAAGTTTCGACATTTTTATAATAGGGGCAGGAATTACGGGAGTTGGGGTAGCTCGAGAAGCAGCGATGAGGGGGCTTAAAGTAGCTATAGTAGATATGCAAGATTTTTCAGCAGGCACATCTTCAAGAAGCTCCAAATTAGCCCATGGTGGAATAAGATATATTGCCCACGGAGACCTTGACTTGGTAAAGGAAGCTACTCAAGAGAGAAATTGGATGCGAGCTCATATTCCCCATATAATCAGACCAATTCCATTTCTTTTTATAGAAATAGAAGGTGGGAAATACAAAAAACGGGACATAAAAGCTGCAGTTAAGGTTTATGATTTTTTAAGCGATAAAAATTCAGAATTTAAAAATTTTAAGAAGCATCAATTTTATACTCCAGAAGAAATTTTTGAAATGGAACCTGAATATATTAAGGAGGGAAATTTAGGGGGGGCTGTCTACTACGATACCAATGTTGACGATGTAAGATTGACAATTGAGGTACTTAAAGAAGCGATAATAAGAGGTACAACCGCAGTAAATTATTGCAAAGTAACCGGTTATGTTAAAGATAATGGAAAGATATTAAGCGTAAAGTGTAGAGATTTGGAAAGTAATCTTGATTTTGAAGTGAAAGCAACTTTGGTTGTAAATGCAACTGGTATTTGGACTGATAAATTACTAGAAAAGCGTCCCGAAGAAGTCCCTCAACCCCTAATTCGTCCCACTAAAGGGGTACACCTATTATATAGGCGAAAGCATATAAAAAACCGAATGGCAACTATTATCAACTCAATTTCAGATGGGAGAGCTTTCTTTGTTTTACCAAGAGATAAAGATTTTACCCTTATAGGGACAACGGATACAGATTATCAAGATGAATTAGCTAATCCATATTGTAATAAAGAGGATGCAGATTATTTAATTCATTCTGTAAAATATTATTTTCCAAGCGCGGAATTAGAATATAAAAATATTCTTTCCACTTATGCTGGAATAAGACCATTAGTAATGCAAAAAGGAAAACTTGAAAGCGAAGTCTCCCGAAAACATCTTGTTTTTTTCTCTGATGATGGATTACTCACCATAACGGGGGGAAAGTTAACAACATGGCGTGCTATGGCGGAAGATTTATTTGAGCATGTTGAAAAAAGGAAAATCTTTCTCGATATTAAAAGAGAGAAATATTGGTCAAGGCAACCATTCATTATAGGGCTAAAGAAAGAAGATTGGCCGGATAAATTAAAAAGTTCAGGTATTGTTTTAGATGAGGATATTGCGGATCACTTATATCAACAATATGGAAAAGGTGCCATTAAAATCCTCGATATGATAAAAGAGGATGAATCACTAAAAGAACGAGTGATGGAAGACAACAACTTTATTAAGGCGGAAATTGTTTACGTGTTAAGATACGAATTAACACCTCATTTGATAGATGTGTTCTGCCGACGAACAGAAATGTCGCTCTGGATACACCATCGAGACACTTCGGAAGCCGCAGAAAAAGTGGCAAAGATTATGCAGAAAGAATATTCTTGGAGTGACGAAACAACCAAAAAAGAAATCAATAATTATTTGGATTACATTAAGAAAACAGTTTCATTCATACTATAATTATAGAACAAATCTTATTTTTACACTTTATTCAATATCATGCATCTTAAAAATTGGACTAGATGAAATATAAATACTTAAAAAGTAATATTCAACATAATAACAAATTTAAAAGAGTGAAATTTATTGATATATCAATTTGATTTTACAGAAAGTTTTTTAAGACCTTTAGCAGAATTCGCTGGATTCTTTACGTTAGTTCTTGGCGCTATGTGGTTAGTCTACGCAGTTTACGAAGCTAAAAGAAGAGGGTCCGTCAAAAATAGAAAGGTAGAGGATTGGAACTTCGATGTTACAAAGTTCTTGAAATTTTTCACATATTTAGGAATAGTTGTCGGTATTTTTGGTTTACTTAGCGGTGTTGGTGGGCTTATTCTCGATCAAGCGCCAAGCGTAGCATACGCGGCTAATACTCAAGACACTAAAAGTATATTTACTTCTGTTTTCCTTATCATTCTAGGGACACTAACGCTTTTAAAACCATTAAACGATCTCCCTATTTCAAGCGTTTTAGGAATTTTATTAGCCTCTATAGTCGTCGTCGTTACTTCAATGGCTATTCCTGACCATGTTGTTCAAGTAATTGCAGTATATATTAATCCAAAGTTGCTATTAGTAATTATTTTTATTGTAGTGTTTGCAATTGTCGCACTTACAGTAAAATTTTACATTGGAGCTTTAATGTCAATTTCGAAGGCAATTTCATGGCCAGTTTTAGCGTTTATAGTCGCAGGATTTTGTTTGATCCAAGGATTCTTGCTCCTAGTCGTAGGAGTTTCAATTTCAGGAATTTTCTAATTTTTTTTATTATTTATTATATTTTTTCTTTTTTGTTTACATCTAATATTATCTAAGAGAGGATTTTCCGCTAATTTTTCCTTTAATATCTTTACTTAAATCGTATTGACACTTCGGGCAATGTTTTGCGTCTGTAATATCAATTTTAGTAAATCTGTAACCGCTTCTACCTATAATTAAATGATTACAGTTTGGACAGTAAGTATTACCTCCTTTTTCGTGTTTTATATTGCCAACATATACGTAATTTATACCTGCTCTTTTGGCGATCTTATAAGCATTATCTAAGGTTTTAAATGGAGTTCTTTTTATAGAAGGCTGCTTAAAGTCTGGATGATAAGCAGAGAAGTGTGTAGGGGTATTAACTCCTAGATTCTCGACAATCCAATTAGATAATTTTTCAATTTCAGCGTTGCTATCGTTCAACTCTGGAATGATCAGGTTGGTGATTTCTACATGAATTCCATTTGATTTCAATCTTATTGCAGTGTCCAAAACAGGCTGTACTGATTTAACGCCACATATTGTCTTATAGAACTCATCTGACATAGATTTTATATCGATGTTAGCAGCATCAATTCCAACCTCAATTAACTCTTTTGTAGCTTCTATCGTAGAATATCCGTTTGTGACTAAAATAGTTTTAATATTTTCTTGTTTAAGTAATACCGTGGTATCTAATATCCATTCGTGCCAGATTAATGGTTCGTTATATGTGTATGCCAATGTTGTAGCGCCGCTTTTTTTAACATTTTTAACAAGTTGTTCTGGTGTTATTTCTACTAAAGACATTTTTCGATTTTCTAGTCCTTCTAAAGAATAAAACCCATTTTTACCGTTATCAGAAGGAGTTGCCTGGCTTATATTCCAATTTTGGCAATTCTGGCATTTAAAAGAACACCCTATGGAAGCGATCGAATAAGCTGTAGCACCAGGCCAAAAATTATATAAAGGTTTCTTTTCAATCGGGTCTAAACTTCCACTAGATATCATTGATCCATATATAAGAGTAAATAATTCTCCATCAAAATTTTTTCGAGTTCTGCAAATTCCTACTTTTCCGGGTAGGATAACACACTCATTGGCGCAAACATGACATTTTACTTTATTATCTTCCAGTGAATCCCACAATCTTGCTTTAAATTTCATTTTAAATCAGTACTTTGTCAAAAAATTATCAATTAATTCATTAATTAAATAATGGTAAGAAATTTTATATTTCTTATACATTTAAATTGAAATATTTATGAAAAAAAAGGAGTTGTTCGAAATATCCGGAATAGAAAAAGCTATTTCTTCCTTTAGAGGAAATTTTAATTGTGCTCAATCAATATTAAGTTCTTTTACCACTCAATATGGATTAGATAGAAATACAGCTCTAAGATTATCTACCGGATTTGGAGGGGGAATGGCTCGGTTACAGAATACCTGTGGTGCAGTGTCTGGGGCTTTTATGGCTATTGGTTTAAGATATGGTATGGGAATAAATGACGATACAGAAGCGAGAGAAAAGACATATCAAGTCATAAGAGAATTCTCAAATCGATTTCAAGAAATTCATGGCTCAATAGTTTGTAAAGAATTGCTTGGTTGTGATATCAATACGCCTGAAGGAAAAGACTACTACGATCAAAATGATTTTTTTGAAAAGAAGTGCTTTCAATATGTAAAAGATTCTGCAATGATTTTAGAAGATATATTATAAGAAGATTGCATAAGGAAATAATAAAACTAAATGGTGAAATAAGAATATTCACGTTAAAGAACAAATTGAGCTAACAAGAGAAGAAATCGAAAGATTAATTAAAGAAACTGAAGAGAGATTAAAAGAATTAGAAAAGCACGGTAAACACTCAGGATATATTAAAGAATTAAGTAATTTAGCATTCTTGCAACTTGAAGTTGAACAATACACAAACTCAGAAAAAAATTTACAAGTTTGTTTAAAACATTTCATAAAACAAAAAGATAAATTAGGAAAAGCTGCTGTTTATGGGATTCTAGGAATTTTACATTTCAAAAGTGAAGCATACCAGAAATCTATTGATTATTACAATATGGCACATGAAATTTATAAAGAGTTTAATCAGGTACAAGAACAAATTACTTGCTTAAAAGGAATTGGGATCAATCTAATTAAATTAAACCAATTTGACGAAGCATGTGATAACTTACTTGAATGTAGCGCTTTATGTTCAGAATACAACGATATTTACAACTTATTGGACTGTTTAGGTAATTTGATTTATATTCATGAAAAACGAGAGAATTGGGATGTTGTATTTGAATTATACAAAAAAATTCTCAAAGCTTTTAAAGAATTAGAAGATGACAAGGGTACTATCGTTTCTTATTTTAATTTAGGCATCCTTAAAAAAAGAGGGAGCGATTTTAATCAAGCTATTAGATATTTTAAAAAAGGGACTAATATTGCAATTGATTCAAATTATATAGAGCTGATTTTAAAAGGATTAGGATATGTTGGGGAGATTTTGGTTTACCAAGGTAAGATGAATGATGCTAAAGAAGTATATATTAAAGCATTAAGCACTGCTGAAAAATTTAAAGTAAAGAATTCAGTTATTCAAATAAAAATTCTTTTAAAATCATTAGGTTTTAATGAGGAAAAAATAGAAAAAGAGCTAAGAAATTATCGAAACCTTAGGAAAAATAACAATAACTAGTAAATTGGAAAATAATCATGTTTCAAAACACAATTTAAAAAATTATAAATGAACGAATTTTCATTTTTAATTAAAGTAATCTAAATAAAATACTTAGAGTGTTCACTCAGTAATGAAATATTGTCCATTTTGTAAGAAGCCAATCGAGCTACATTGGACCTATTGCCGTAATTGTAATAAGCCCTTAATTACGAACCTTGATAACGAATTAAATATAAGAGACTCTCACGATGAAGCTTCATTTTATAATAACAACCTTGAAGAAGATTATTATGACATCAACATTCTCGACGATGAGGTTACTGAACGCGAGCTGAGCGAATTAGAAGATCAACTAGCAGAGAGTGAAAGATTAGGAAAAAATATGGGAGATCTCTTATTAAAGAAAGCAAGTTTATTTTATAAAAAAAGAGATTTCCCTAACGCTTTAAAAAATTTAGAGTTGGCACTAGAAAATTTTCTTGACGAAAAAGAATTCTTAAACACAGTCATATGTCATAACGAATTAGGTATAATTCATGAAGAAACAGGATTCTTTGATCAAGCAATCTATCATTTTGATAGGGCTCTTATAATTTTAGAAGATCTTGAAGATATTCAGAAGAAAGTTCAAGTTTTGAATAACTTAGGAAATGTCTATTATTTAGTCAATGATTTAAAAAGCTCTAACAAATATTATCAAAAAGCGCTAGATTTAACCGAAAAAGAAAATCTAGAATTAGAAGCAATTAAAACTTCAAGTAATTTAGTTGAAATCCTAATTTCTTTAAAGGATTACGACCGTGTTACCAAAATATTGAAAAATAACCTGGAATTCTTTACGAAAACCAACGATGTTTATGGGATCATTCAAACTCGTATAAAATATGGGAAATTATATTATTACCTTGGAGAAGAGTATTATGACCAATCCTATCAGAGCTTTACCAACGTATTAGAGCTTGTTGATACTATAAAAAGCCAAATATCTATTTTTATAAAAAAAAAATTAGAATGGGAATCCTTTCTCTATTTAGGAAAATTACATTTGCTATGGGATAACGATTCAGAGGCAGAACATTACCTATTAAACAGCTTAGAAGCAATAAGAACGTTTGGAATTCGAGAGAATGTTAAAGAAGGGATAGTTTTTGAAACAATAGCTAAGTTTTATTCGTTAAAAGGGGAAGACGATAAAGCAATCGAACATTATAGCTATTCTACAGAAATATATCAAAAATTTGGAGATAAACTCAAAATTGCTGAGATGAAATATGAAGTCGCAAAAATTTTTCAAGATTACATCCAAGATGAGCAAAAAGCGATACTATCTTTTGAAGAAGCTTTAGAAATATTTGAAAGTTTAAACAATGCAAAGATGGCTGCAGAAATTTTGAACAAATTAGGGGATATTTATGTTTCTAATCAAATGTTTGAGCTTGCTTCAGGTAACTTTGAGAGGGCGAAAAAGTATTATGCTGAAATAGAAGACGAATATAACAAAAATCTTGTATTAGGGAAAATAAATTCTTTGAAGGAAACTGAACCAAATAGATAGTATTAGAAAAAAGTTAGAAATAAATGATTTTAGGAGTCAATATCAAAATCGTCGCTTTTATAAACTTTTCTAGCAAATTCCTCGAATCCTATAGATTTTATGAAGTTGTAAGACACTATATTGTCTTTATACACTTCACATCTAAGCTCTTTAACGCCTTTCTTTTTAAAATAGTTCCATGCTGCCATACCTATAACTGTCCCAAGCCCTTTACGTTGAAAACGAGGGATTACTCCTAGTCCTGCGATTATACCGTATTCATTTTTAGGTCCTTCATAGTCTAGTATAACAAATGCGGCATCAGATCCATATACTCTAGCTATTAAAATTATTGTTTCTGGATATTCTAAAATTGTTTTTAAAGATTCAATTGTAATCATAGAGTAGGGCGTTGAGCTCGTAAGCCAACTTCTGTTATATAAATAAGCAATGCTTTCTAAATCCTCTACTTTAGCTTCTCTTATCTTGGCTCGAAGAATATTATGCTCCACTTTTTCTGTAAGCATCTCCTCAAATTCGGGCGTAATTTTAGCAACGGGTAATTTCATTTGAATGTACTCCATTCCCGTTGTAGCTAATTCGTTCTCGATTGCTTCTTCTGTTTTATCTTTTTTTTCAAAAGCCAGCATGAAGCTACGAACTTTTCTTTTCTTTAAACTTATTTTTGATTCTGTCATGATATGCTAGATTTTATTAATTGAATTAATCAACTAGTATTATTAAATGATCAAAAAATAAAAAGGTTTTATGAAGTACTAATACTATAACTCAAAATCTTCTTTGCGATAAACTTTTGTTCCAAATTCTTCGAAATTTAATCCTTTAATAAAATTATAAGATACTTGATTATCCTTATAAACTTCACATCTTAATTCCTTCAAACCTTTCTCTTTAAAAAAGTTCCACGCCGCCATACCTAATATTGTACCTAATCCCTTACCTTGAAAGCGCGGTAGGACCCCAAGCCCTGCTATAACTCCAAACTCTTGACTTTCACCTTCAAAGTCTAAAATAATGAATCCCCCATCGATATTGTAAATCTTTGCTATGAGAAAAACTGTATCTGGAGCGTTAAATATTTTTTTTAGAGAGTCTTTTTCGATAGGTCTAAAAGGAGTATTAGATGTTAACCAAGCTCTATTATAGATATTTTTCACGGTTGCAAGGTCCTTTTCTGTTGCTTCACGGATATTAGCGTGAAAAATCTTATGTTCAATCTTTTCTTTTAAGGAATTTTCATATTCCGTAGTAATTTTGTTGATAGGTAATCTCATTTGGAGATAGACCATCCCCTGATCGAGAATCTCTTTTTGGATTTTGCTAATTTCACCCTTTTTACCGCTTTCTTCAATGTGAAAAAAATAAGTTCTTAGGGCTTTCTTTTTAAAATCTAGTTTCCTCTTCAAACTTTTTCCTTTTTGACTCATCTTATTCTAAAGGAGATTTAGGATTTTAATATTAAATTTAAATTACTTCTTATGGTTTTTTCGATTTCATCATTTATTATAGCGCGACTTCTTAAAATCGAGATTCCTTGCTGGATTTTTTTGGTTAAACTTTTATCATCAATTAGATTTTTATTTTCGCTCGAAAATTCAAAATTAGATCTTAAAGCCATGTCTTCTTCAATTCTTTCGATGAATGTTTTTTTAAAATTAACCATTGTATCAGAAATTTCTTGATAAATATTATTTGGGTCATTTGTAACGATACCTGGGAGAATTAAATCCATTTTTTCTTCCATTGAATCTTTATTTTCAATAAACATAACATATAAAGGCATGTAAATCCACTGAATTGGTCGGGAAAATAATTTTGATTGATTATCGTTTAATGACCAAGATAACAAGCCCCTTGCTTCTTGTAGACAATTTCCATTACTAGTTTGAATAATATTTTTTATTTGTAAATACAGCTCTTCTAACCTTGTTCGTATAGACTCAATTTCCGAAATTTTTTCTTGTTTTTCTTTTTCAAATGCAGATAAATCTTTATCTCTATCTTTTAACTTAAGATCTAATGACGAACCAAAATCCTCCAATTTTTTCTTTGCTTGTACATCAATTTGGAGCGCTCGGTCTTTTAAATCCACATATTTTTGAGTTAGTGAAGTTACCATGCTAACAAAATTATTGCCTTCGTTTATCAAATACTGGAAGTGTTTCTCAAAAGGTTCAGTAAGATCATTAAAAACCCTACCCTTTAATATCTCACTTTGGGTATAGAATTTGTTCTTTTTAGTAATATCTTCTAGTTGCCTTTCAGCTGTTTTAAATAATACTGATATGTTTTCAATTACTTTCCTTTTTTCATTAACCTTCCATTGATCGCTTTTATCGCCTTCTAACGCAATTTGATCTTTCATCTGATTAGAATCAATTATCTGGGATGTCTTATTTATTTGAGAGGAGTATCGGGTGTTAGTATCTTTTAATTGAACGTTTAAATCAATTAACCATTTGTCTACTTCTTTTCCAATTAATTCAGTCTGAGTGTCCCATCTTAAAGCATTTCCTTTCATATAATCAATTGTTTTTCGATATTTTTCAGCAACATCTAAAGCCTGTTCAGTCGTAAAGATCGTCTCTAAAGGCATATACTCTGAAACAGGCTTGAATTCTACTAAGGGTAATAACTTTACTAAAGTTTGAAGAAATTCTGGATTAATTAAAGAGTCAATTTTTAACTTCTGAAATTTTGAATCTTCCCCTAGACCAATTTCTTCTGCTTCTTTATCAATATAAGATAAAACCTCGATTATTTTGTTTAATTGCTCAGATTTCGTAAGGTTTTCAATGTTTCTCAAAAGGTGCCCAATTACAGGCTGTCTTGGAGGGTTAGAAAGCTTTCCTTTTTTTGAAAAAACATCGAGCCCATCTAAAACTATATGTGTGCCGATAGCACCTTGGACACAAAGAAATGGCCATAATAATCTAGAAAATGAGATAACACTCTCGTTATGTTTTAAATTCTTTGTTAACAGATAAAATGCTAATGCTAATTCGTCATATTCTTTAATGGGTGGTAAGTTTTGACGGGTGGTAAATAAGGGTAAGATTTGCTGATTGCCATGGATTGACATAAAATGAGCTCTTCCGATTATAATTTGGTTAATTATTACTGATTAAAAATATCTAATTAATCATTACTAAAAATTCTATTTTTTTTATATTGATTTTCAAATTTTTTTTTAAAAAGATTAAAAAGAATTGTAAAAGAAAATTTAGAGATTTATTTTAGTTGTTCGTAGTGGTTGGCAATTACAATTATCAGCAATGCTAATAAAATCAATAAAGGAGACAAAGTAGCTCTTACGTGATAAAACCCAAGTGTTTCCATTAAACCTTGAGTTATTCTTCCGAAAAAATAGATGAAAAACCCGATCGCATTTAACGCATAAGACCTCCTTAGGACCCCAAATGTTTTTAAAGCTAGATATACAAATAAGATCGGAATAACTATTACCATTAAAGGTAAAAGAATAAAGTTAAGTACAAATCTACCTGCGGGGTACCCAAATATTGTTATTAATTCAATACCTACACTATAAGGAGCTTTATTAAAATCTGGATCCATAAAAAGCGAGTCCGGTAAAGTAAGTGCGAACATTCCTATTACAATTGGGAAGATGATCAATAAGATCTTAAGAGATATTCTAACACGATCCTTTTTTAAAAGCGTTTTAATTTTGAATTTTAAATCCTCTTTTTCTGATGGCTTTACTTCTTCAGTATATGAAGGAAAAATCAGAGTACCAAAAAGGCCCATCAAGCAAGCTATTCCCAACCAAGTTGAAAATGTAGCTAATCGATATTGTATCATGAGTAATCCAACTAACTCTAAATTGGTCATCGTTCCTAAAAGTTCTGGAAAGTAAAAATAATAAATAATGAAAAAAACTCTCCCAGCAGCAAGACATAAGAATAATAGTGAAAAATATAACCAATAAATTTTTTTAGAGGTTCTAAATCTCATCAAAAGGAAATATGCAAATATGAGAAAATAAAAACCTACTATTGCGTAGTAAAGGCCCGACTCTACTGAGTCCCAAATATCGAAGTACTGGAAGTTCCCTTGAAAAATCATGTTTAATCAAACACCAATTTTATTCTACAAATTTATTTGATTTAATAACTTAAAATTATAATAATACTATCTTTTTGTTATATAAAAATTTATATTATAAAACTATAATCTCAAATCTGATTGCTTCATCCAAACTAAGGAATAATCTTAAAATACAAATATTATCGATAATTCTAAAAACTATTAATGTAAAGTTTTGATTAAAAATGAAGATCGAGGACAATATTGAAACATTTAATTCATTACTTCGACGACGTGGATTTATTTGGGGACCTTTTCCAGAGATATATGGTGGTTTAGCGGGATTTTATTCGTACGGTCCGGCTGGAAAAGCTTTAAAAAATAATGTAATTTCAATTTTTAGGCGCGAACTCCGAGCTTTTGGATTTGGTGAAGTCGAGTGTCCTGAAATTTTGCCTAAAATCGTATGGGAAGCATCAGGACATTTAGAACGCTTTATAGATCCTGTAATCCGCTGTAAAAAGTGTAATACGATGATAAGAGCCGATAAATTTCTCCAAGAACAGCTTCCAGATGAAACGATTGATGGGTTATCTTTTGAAGACATGGACAAATTGATAGAACAACACGGATTTACTTGTCTAAAATGCGATACTCCGTTTGAAAAAATTGAAGAATACAATTTAATGCTAAAAACATCGGTCGGGAATAATGTTACCGCTTATTTACGACCAGAAACCGCAACAACAACGTACTTGTTGTTTAATCGCTTGAACCAGGACGCACGAAAGCAATACCCTCTAAAAGTTTTCCAATACGGAAAGGCTTATAGAAACGAAATATCTCCTAGACAACAAGTTCTTCGCATGAGAGCTTTCGAACAATTCGAAATCCAGTTATTTATTGGAAAAGATCAAGAAATGAATTATGAAGAATTTGAAGAAATAAAGAACACAAAATTACCATTACTGGACTGGAATTCACAAGAAAATAAAATAATTATTCCAAGTAGCATATCACTAGAAGAAGCAATAAACACAGGTATACTTAAAAAACCTGCTTTTGCCTATTGTCTATTTTTAGCAGATTACCTCCTCTCGAAATTGGGATTTCCGAAGGACACTATTAGGTTTAGGCAACACTCTCCCACAGAAATGGCTCACTATGCAGACGATGCGTGGGATTTAGAAATAAACACTAAACAATATGGGTGGATAGAAATTTGTGGAATTCACGATAGAACAAACTACGATTTAAAAAGGCATGGAAGTTATTCAAATCAAAATTTTGAAATTCCAATGAGTAAGGATACGAATTTAAAAGAAATCCCCCAAATTCTTGAAATTGCTTTTGGTCCCGATAGAATTATATACACTCTCCTTGAATCTATCTTTAATGTTGAAGATGAGAGAATAATTTTAAAGTTAAATCCTCAACTTGCCCCCAACCTCGTTGCAGTATTTCCGTTAGTAAGAAATAAAGAAAATATTGTAAAATTGGCGAAAAAAGTACATAAACAAATACTTGACAATCGAAATACTTCATTTTTTGATTCAGCAGGATCAATTGGAAAGAGATATAGAAGACAAGACGAGTTAGGAACGCCTTATTGCATAACTATAGATTACGATTCTTTAGATGATAATACGGTTACCCTTAGATATAGGGACACTATGGATCAAAAGAGAGTATCAATTTCAGAAATTCTGAAAATAATCAATAAAAATTAAGAAAAAAATAACGTTAAAATATCCTTAAATAACAGAGGTTTTCAGAAAAAAATATTAAAGAGAAGAACATTTTTTTTAAAACTATACTATTAAAAAATAATTTTAAAGATTTATTATGAATTTTATCAACGTTTTTGCTCTAAAAATGAAAGGAAATAAAGGACTTAGAAAGCCTAAATTAATTTTATGTATATTCTTCATATTTATTATTGTATTTAATGTATTATACTTTAATGATAACTACTTTCAAAATATTAATCCTCAAAACGAGTATTTTTCCCAAGATAATATCGAATTTAATGTTGATGAAATAAATCTTGCAGCGGGTCCAGAAATTTTTCAAGACCCATTCAAAGTTAATTTTGATGATATTTGGAACTTTTTTAAAGCTAATTATGAATCAGATTTAGCCTTAGATATAAACACATATTTTCGAGAAGGTAATAATGTAGGAGTCATAACCGATGATAAAGTGTATCCTATTGACAATTTGCTTTTATATAAAACCCTTTTGAAAGATGATATGAATGCATTTGAAACGTTTGATACTTATTTGAAATTAAAGGAGTCACCTTTATGGTATCAAAGCAGTACCGAAGCTGATGCTTATGGTTTTATAGGGTCAGTTGATAACACTACGGGTCAAATATTTGACGATAGAAGATATTTAACTGACAATCTTATGCCGATATCTCTATTAATTGAAAATATTGGCAATGACATCAACAGCTTTACCATTAATAGCATTTATCCTAAAGATTCAATTGAAGAGATTTTTGATTTACTTGATTCAACTCAATTTTGGGATGATACTTATGAAGGGTTTTACGATCATAACGCAACAACTTACAAATACGCAGAAAGTAACATGCATGCGGTATTAGCTATGCTTCAAATTCACCGAATTTACGAAGAGCTTAATTTGAATAGCGTTATGAAGAATAGAGCTCTTGAATTGGCAAATATTACAATAAATAAACTTATAGATGGGTTATGGGACACTTCAAATGGAGGAGGTTTTTCTAATTACAGTAACAATGATTGGTCTCATGCAGGAGCATTTAGTGATTTAAAATATTTACAAATTAACGCTTTAGGAATTATAACTCTATTAGAATACTGGATTGAATCTGGAATGCAACATGATTCCCTCTTTTTACAAAAAGCGACTTTCTTATTTGACAAATTAGAAGTATTATGGGATTCAGGGTTCAATGCATATGAAAAAAATCGAGGTAATAACTGGGGTACTTCAGGAGAAAGTCACTCCATAGAATTAGAACCAAATGCTGTTATGATGTCAGCTTGTTTAAAACTTTTTGAATACACAGGAAATAATACTTATTACGATAGAGCTTGGCAATTATTTAACACTTTTGAAAGTTCCTTTTATGATGGAGCAGTTAATTCTTACAAAACATCAATAGATTCTCCAGTAGATAACGATAAGAATTTTCACGCGAACCTTAAACTGTGTGAGGCTTATTTAAATGCATACGAAATATATAACAGTACAACGCTAAACTCGTTTTACAACGCAACTAATGAAATTCCTGATTATATATTTAATCAAGACACCCTAAACATTACCAGTATTTATTCTTTCGTAAAATCTAATCAATATTACAATGTTACAACAAAAACTTATGAACAATTTACAATTGAATATAATATTGACAGTGCAACAATTAGTTATCTTTTCAAAAATCCAGAGAAGGTAATCTTGAACACAACGACACAACAAATTACTGAAAATTCTACAACTTTATTGCATACTGTAACTGATACATTCGAAATAGGAGATGGGTATTTCCTCCAAATTTTTGCTAACTGTTCAAATTTTGGCACAGCACAAATTTTAAAACAGTTTAATGTAGTTTCTGGATTGATAAATCACCCGATCCAAGGTTTACCAGAAATATTATATCAAGGTCCTGTTTTAAACATTACAATTCCCGTCAATAACACCCGCAATAACGATGTTAATTTAACAGTCTCCCTAGAAGGGGATAATATAATTAATGAAATTCAAAATATTACTTTTAATACTCTCGTTTTAACTAACGTTTCATTTAACCTTACTACTACCCTCGGAGCCAGCATAGGCCCCCATACACTTAGCATTAATTTCAAATACGGAAACATTACCTATTTAGAAATAGTTATAATTATTGATATTGGGCATTCATTTGACTATACCAATCTAATTTATGAAAGTTATATTGTAAGTGGAGAAAGTGCGTTTGTCTCAATGAATTTAGTTAATTTCCTACCAAATAACACTCAAACATTTAATGTGAGTTTCTTTGAAGATGATTCTTTAGTTCTTAAAGAAGAAGTATTTTTACTTAAAAACGAAATCAAAAGTGTATATTATGATTTGAATATTTCTGATACAGAAACACATCTTGTTAATGTAACAATGGAGATTTCAAAGGATTCTACAGTCTTCTACACTAAGCAATTTTACGTTGAAATCATTCAAAAATTTGAAATAATAAATGTATTTTTTCCTGAAATTATTTCTCAAGGCGTTGCTGCTCAGTTTATTATGATTATTCAAAACAATCAAGATCAATCTGAAACCTTTACGCTATATATGAATGGTGAGCCTGTAGAAACCAATATTGATGGATTGGGACCTGGAATTAATAGGCTTGTTGCTGAAGTAATCCCTAGCATAAATCCTTATGATTTTGGGATTGTTTCTTATACATTTGAATTAAGAGACAGCTCTGGCGAACCCGTTGTCCAATATTACTTCGAAGTTAAATTAGAATTATCACCTTTTAATTTAGTTTTCTTTTATATTGTTCCAATTTTAATTCCAATAGGCGTTATTTTACTATATAAAAATAAAGAGATTAAACACAGACTATTAAGAAGATGATTGAAAAATGATTAGACAAAAACATTTTATTAGTATTTTTTTGATAATATTTACTTTAACTGCTATCTCGTTTAACTTTTGGGTTATTTCAATTAGTTATAATAGCGAGTACTTTGATAACGAAAAAATTAGTGACGGCAGTGATTTTAACCGAATTTTTGATTTAAGAAGTTCTGATAACGGAAACCCCCCTTTAGAATATACATCAATATTTCAAAACGCAACTACAATTTATAGGTTATTTGAATCTTTACAATTTGATATCAACGCTTCTAAATTTACTAACCCAAATTACACTGTTATGCAAATCCATTATTCAAATAATGTAGTAGAAGAATTTAACATGGATCCTATTATCGGAAACAATTTTACTTATACTTACAACCCCAAATACGACGCCCCATTAGGGTTTAGCAATGTAAGTTTCTTAATTTACAACGAAACTAATGTTCTCTTAAGTTTGGATGTTCCAATTACTAACTTCACGATCACAACCAATTATTTGTTGGTACTTAATAGCATAGAATATAGTAAAGGTGAAACGCTCTTCGCAGAATTAATTGTAAGTGATGAACCTCAACCGTACAACTTCGATTGGAACGTAACAATTGTTGATAGTGACAACGAAACTCTTCAAAATAATATTTTTGATGTTGGTAATAATCTAGAGCAATTTTCTTTTGAAATTGACGACAGATTTAATCATACTAATAAGATTTATTACGTAAAAGTCAATATGTCAGATACATCGAATAACCTGAAAGCAGCAGCGTATTTTCCTTTTAAAGCTTTAAATTCTTTACCGGAAATTGATGTTTCGGCGATAATTTTTTCACCAAACAGGATAAAGAGAGCAGAAGAATGTACTCTTACGCTAAATGTTACCGATGTTGATATTTATACCTTACCAGAAAATATATCCGTCTCTATGACAATTCAAAATCCTACTGGTGAATTACAGTCTCCTATTGAATTAACTAACAATAATAATTGGACATTTACAACAACTTTTTCGATAAGCATAAATAATCCAATAGGAAAATACCAAATCATTATTGAAGCAGAAGACCAATATAATGGAATGGATTCTCATACGGCTCTCTTATATGTTGATAACAATGCTCCTGAAATTCAAAGCTATTCAGTTAACGGATTAAACATGAATCAGAGTGTTTCAGTAAATTATGGTGAAGATTTAATTTTTACTTTTGATGTTTCTGATGTGGAAAACACGATTGCATATATCAAAGTCTCTCTTTTAGACGCAGAAAATAATTGGTATAATCTTTCAAGGGCGTATACACCCAGCATGAATATCTTAGTCAGAACGGAAGAATTAATAACGGGCGTTTGGTATGTTTATATTTCTGTGACAGACATTGATGGCGCAACTACTTATCTAAATTCAGATTATGGTTTAGCTCCACAGGAAATTAGGGTAATCCCTGATTTATTATCACCCATTCTTCCATGGCTTGGGTTTATGCTTGGTGTTGCGATTGGTGTATTAGCCGGTATTGGTTTGTTGTATAAAAAATTTAAGGGTGTATATAGCGAACCAAAAGTTACTGCCCCAAAAAAGCCTACTTCTAAAAAAATATCAAAGAAACCTAAAACTAAGCCTTCTAAAAAAGAAGTTGTAGTGGAAGAAGATGCTAAAGTTGAACCTCAAGAAACCAAAGAAATACCAAAAGAACCTCAAAGAAAAATAAAAAGAAAATTAAAATAAAAGAATTTTTTTAAATTTATTTTCAAAACATTTTTTCTAATTTTTTAAGCCAAAATATCATACAATCTGTATTGAAATTTTCCTAGCTTACCGCCATAATTCCCTGCACTGATTTTTGAAACACCCGGGACTTGAACAGCCGCTTTAATCCCTAACTTCAAAGCTTCTTTTATAACTTCTTCATTAGCACCGTCAAGGATTACTTCATACACGTAATTATCTTTCTCTCCGAGTAAAGAATTCTCAGTTTTTCCACGTAGGGTTGGACAAAGAGGATCGTTTGTTGAAGCATTTAAAAAACTATATTGTGAGCCTACTTTTGAACCAGACCGTGCGATCCCACCTGGAAAAGGAGCTATTATATTTTCTAAATCTTTTATAGCATCTATTGCCTTTTCTGCAGCTTCTAAGGCTGCCTCTTGAGTTTCACCATAAATTAAGAAATTTCCTCCCGCGATTCCTTTTCCAACTTTAAATGTGCTTTGAACGATAAATTCACCGTCCATAACGGGAATTTTCCAGGCTTCAAAAGGATAAACTCCTTCTATTTTTTCTTCAAATTTATCACCGAAAAATTTTAGCTTATATCCTGTTTTTATTTCAAATTCTTTCTCTGGAACAAGAGAACCATTAAATGCGTCAAAACAAGCAGTTGTTGGGCATGTTAATACACATTGACCCATTCTATTCAATAAAACACCGTCCATTTTATCTTTTTTAGTCTTAAAAAACATCAATACAACTCCAGGTCGGTTATCGGGTGTTTTTTCAGCAGAAACAAATACATCTATACCGGCTTCTGAATCGCAATGGATCGTTGATGTTCCATAACCAGTTGCGATTTGAGCAACAATTTTCGCCCATTTTTCATTTATGGTAGTTACTAAAATTCTAGTAAAAACAGCTCCAAACGCTTCACAGAAAGTATCTTCAATTTCTACTCCATTTATTTCCATTTTTTAATCAACATTTCTATTATGTAATTTAAATCCTAATATTATAAATTTTAATAGAGCGCAATAATATATAAAATTTTTAAGAAAAAAAGCTAAAAATTTTAATTAATTATCAATTTAAGAAATTCATAATAGAATCTTTATGATTTTTAATAAGTTTAAAGTTGTCAAAAATGAGTGAAGAAAAAGTTTTAAAAATTGGGATACTTAAGAATGGAACAATTGGTTCTTCGTTATTACTTGCTTTTTTACTGGATGAAAGGGCAGAATCTAAGAATATAGTTGTGCGAGAAGTTACCTCGGGAGCGAAGATGAACCCTCCAGAGGAATGCGTAGAAACTATGAAAAAATTATTAGAATTTGAACCGGAATTAATCTTAATGTCCAGCCCAAATGCAGCGTTAAAAGGACCGAAAGCAGCAAGAGAATTAGCAGGAAATATTCCTACGATTATAATCTCTGATGCTCCAGCAAAAAAGGCTATCGAAGAATTTAAAGAAAAAAACATGGGATATATAATAGTAGGCTGTGACTCTATGATAGGAGCAAGGCGTCCATTTCTAGACACTGTCGAGATGAGTTGTTTCAATGCAGATCTATTAAAAGTTCTTGCGATTACTGGTGCTTTTAATATAATAACTAACGAATTAAATAAAGTTATAATGGATATGTTAGAAGGGAAGGCCCCTACTTTACCTCAAATCGAGATTAAAGCCACTAACGCTACAGAGGCAGCAGGCTTTTCAAATCCTTACGCCCAAGCTAAAGCTATTGCAGCTTTTGAATTAGCAGCTTCAGTTTCTAAGATTACGGGAAGAGCGTGCTTTGTTTTAAAAGATAGAGCCGAATATATGCCTTTATTAGCTGCATCTCACGAAATGATGAAAACAGCTGCTGAATTATGCACACAAGCCAGAGAAATAGAAAAATCTAACGATACAGTATTGAGAACACCTCATCATTCTAAGCAACATCTTTTAACCAAGAGAAAGCTGCACGAAAAAGAAGCTTAATTATTACTATTAAAATATATTTTTTTAAAAATTCTTATTTTTTTAATTTAATTTCTTAGAATAAACAATAATACTAAAAAAATTAAGGGAATCCTTTCAAAACAATTTTTGGATTCCCTTTATTTCAGATTTTAATAAATATATTAAAGTTTCTATGTATTGTTTATTAAATGAGTCTTTCTCACGAATAGCATTATACGCATTTAAATATTCATTTAATTGTGTTTCTTTTTCAATTATCTCCGCTTCAAAGTAACCTCGAGCAAATTCAGATATAAATTCACTTTTAGAAGATAAAACGATTTTTTCTTCAAAACTATTTACTTCATTAACCAAACTTATCACCATTATATACACCTTTTAATTTTTATTTAATTTTTTTATACATTCTAATTAAATACTCTTAAGCGACAAATTTAAAGAATTTGATAAGAAAAATTTTTGATAAATTGATAATTTTATTTTTCAAAAAATATCCTTGACAAGTTTAATTAATTTTTTTTATCTGTAAATATCTTCGACAGTTTCTTTAATAGTTTCTTTATAAGCCCTTTTAGCTTTATTAGCGCCTAATTGTACTTTTTCTATTGCTTTTTCAAAATCAGCTTGAGAAATTTTAACCTTTTTATATGAATCAGGATTTTGTGTATCTATATTATTGTTAATGACACTTCTGCGAATGGCTAAAAGTGTAGCTTCTTCGCAGATTGCTTTTATATCCGCTCCTGTATTTCCTTCTAACCTTTCTGCCAGTTTTTCAATATCAATATTATTATCTATTGGACGATTAGCGAGGTGTATTTTAAATATCTTAATTCGAGATATTTTATTTGGTAATGGAACTTCTATATGCCTTCCGAATCTTCCTGAACGCAGAATGGCAGGATCGAGAATATCGGGTCTATTTGTAGCCGCTATTAATATAACATCTTTTAATTCTTCTAAACCATCCATTTCTGTTAAAAATTGCGCTACAACTTGTTCAATAACCCTTGAACTTGAGGATGTTGACCTTCTTGCTGCGATAGCATCAATTTCGTCAAAAAATATAATACAAGGAGCAGCCGTTCTTGCTTTTCGAAATACTTCTCTTACAGCTTTAGCACTTTCACCAACCCATTTTGATAAAAATTCAGGACCCTTTACTGAAATAAAATTTACTTCGGTTTCATGGGCAAGCGCTTTAGCCATTAATGTCTTACCGGTCCCAGGAAGACCAAATATTAAAATTCCATTAGGGGGTCTTGATTTCATATGTTTATAGAACCCCGAGTACTTAAATGGCCATTCAACTATTTCTCTTAATTGCTGCTTTGCATCTTCTAATCCGCCAATATCCTCCCAAGTCTCAGTTGGCTGTGTAACGAACACTTCTCTTAATGCAGATGGCTCAATACTATTTAATGCTGTAATAAAATGTGTCATTTTGATTATTAATTTGTTTAAAATTTCTTCCGGTATAGGTTTATCTAAGTCAATATTAGGTAGTATCTCCCTAATCGCAAGCATAGCTGCCTCTTTGCATAAAGATTTTATATCTGCACCGACAAAACCATGTGTTTTTTCAGCAATAAGATTTAGATCAATTTCCTCATTTAAAGGCATTCCTCGAGTATGGATCAATAAAACTTCATAGCGGCCTTTAGTATCAGGTACTTTAATTTCAATTTCTCTGTCAAAACGACCTGGTCTTCTTAGTGCTATATCAATATTATTTATTTTATTCGTTGCACCAATGACTATGACTTCACCTCTCCCTTCTAAACCATCCATAAGAGATAAAAGTTGAGCCACAACTCTTGATTCTACTTGACCTTTATTTTCATCCCTTTTATGAGCAATTGAATCTAATTCATCGAGAAAAATAATAGAGGGGGCGTTATTTTTTGCTTCTTCAAATCTATTTCGAAGATTTTCTTCACTTTGACCAAAAAATTTACTCATTATTTCAGGGCCACTAATATTTATAAAATAGGCATCAGTCTCATAAGCTACTGCTTTTGCTAGTAATGTTTTACCTGTACCTGGAGCCCCATGGAGCAGAACTCCTTTTGGAGGGTCAATTCCAATTCTTTCAAAAAGTTCAGGATGTCTAATTGGTAGTTCAATCATTTCTCTAATCTTTTGAATCGAATCCTCTAAACCACCTATATCTTCGTATGTTATTTTTCCCTGAATCTCTTGTAATCTCTGTTCTAAATCACTAATTCCTTCATATGTTATTTCTTTTTTTTTTATTTCGCTAATTTCTTGAGTTGATTTTTCACTAAATAATATTTTTGTATCAAGTTGAATTTTAACCGCTTCAGAATTAGGAGTGTAATCAACGATTACAAGGTCAATTCTGCGAGCCATAGCGTAGAAACTTAAGCTATCTCCTTTTGTAATTGCCCTATTTTCTAGTTTTCTAGCTAAAGCTTGAGGATCTCGTGGGATTAATGAATTATCTAACCCAGCAAAGGTTATTGTATTGGCAATATCTACACTGATTTTTTTTATTTCAACAAGGTCATCAATTGAGGCTCCTAAATTTCGTCTTAGGGAGGGATCCATACGAATAATCTTTTTTCCTTTATCTTCATTTTTTCCTGTTGACAAAGAAGCAACAGTTTTTTTATTTACTACAGGATGGATGATTTTAATTACATCACCTACCTTAAGTTTTAAATTTGAAACTATTTCTGGGTCTACTCTTACAATACCTCTCCCTGCGTCTTCTTTGAATGCGTCTTTTATCCTTACTTTACTTACAATCCCATCAATATTCTCAACCATTTTATTCCCCTTTAAAAACTATTTAATAAATCAATAAAAAAAAAAAATAAAAATTTAAGAATTTAAATCTTAGATAACAATTTTTTAGCAACTTCGAACGCATAGCTATAATCAAATACCTTTGTACCTTTAGTTTTTGTTGCTTCTTTCAATATTTCTCCCTCCGAATTTGCTTTTAATCGACCTAATGCTAATGCTCCGATTCCAAAAATTCCTGAATATATTTCTTTATTATCGTGTTTTGGTCTTATTCCTTCAATTCCATAAGGGGGAACTAAATTGATATCTACTACAATTTTCTTACCTTCTAATCTTTCCATTAGATTGCTTGATAAAATTTCAACACCAGCAGCAGCTAAAGACCAGATAATAAGCGCATCTTTAGCAACATCATATCTTTGTTCTTTTTCAGGCGCAAACACCCCTTTAATCTCGGTTGCACCCTCGCCAGCTTCTTCGGTTACTTCTTTAGCAAGATTTTTTATAAATTCTTCGTTCGATTTATCCCAAGTTTCAACTAAAAATACATTCAACCCTTCTTTTGCTGCTAATATAGCAGCAATTCTGGCAACTGGGCCTGCCCCATAGATTACGACTTTTTCTCCTTTTAAATCACTAATTTTATGGATATTTTTAGCGTCGTATAAAGTCTTAGCTACAACAGCAGAAGCAGTAGTATGAGAACCCCTTGGATCTATTATTACGGGACATTCAAATGGAGGTACTAAGGATTCAATGACTTTCCTAGCGATTTTTTCCCCCTCCTTTACATTAGATCCCCCAATAAAAAATGTTGTCCGTGCTTTAGGTTTACGTGAAAATATAGCATCCTGGACAAGTTTAGGAACTTGATCCGCCGTCATTTTACTTATTGGCACAACGATATCAAAACCAGCGTCGTAAGCCATGTTTATGTCAAACGGAGAAGCGTTATCATCCGTGTCAAAAAAATAGCAAATCTTATCTGAACTATCCTTTTTCTTTATTTTAATTGGCGTCAATTCTATTATTGATTTTTTACCGAGAATACTTTCAATTTTATTTCCAATTTCATCATTTTGAGTAATTTTTCTCATCTCACATCGTTATTTAAACTATAAAATTCATAGAAATTATAACTAAAAAAAAAATTATTTAGATATTTCAACTTCTACCTCTTCTTCATACTCTTTTTCGATTTCTGCGGTTTTAATAGTTCTTTTAATTTTAATCTGCTCTGTATCGATGCCTAAATCGTTTGCTAACTTATCTAAGCCTTCAAAGTGCCTTAAATCGCAAATAAATAACCCCTTTAATTTTTTCCCTTTAATCTCCTTTGCAAGGTTTAGAGTATTCATCATCATCCAAGCTTCTCTAACTTTATATCGTATTTCATCTTCTTGTGAGTCATAATCATTTTTGAGATAGTCCTTCCATAAAACTAATTGTTGGAAAAGTTCATCTTCGGAAGGAACACCACCATTTTCTGTAATTATCTCTTTGATTCGTTTTTCAAGTGTTTGTAGCATACTTCTGTGTTCATCCAAAGCAGCAGAAAGATAAAATTCCGCATTTTCAGAGATATCAGCATGTTTAAATCGAATTCCTTTCTTTTTGAGTAATGTTTTTAGAGGATCGTTAGGGTTTAACGGGTCATCCCAAAAATTAGGTTTTTCTTCTAAAGCAAAATCAGGTGAATATTTGTCTATTAAACCATCGATGAGCTGAAGATATTCTTTGCTAATAAGATGTAAAGACCATAGCAAATCTTCCTTTTTTTCTTTAGGAACTTCGAACCACCAATCTATTGGAAACTCACTTTCTACCATGATAAGCTTTAAATGCTTATCTTTTAATGGCTTTAATTCTAATACTTCTGGCATTTTTTTTAACTCCTTTTTTTTAATTAAAATATAATATTTTGAATTGTGTGTTTTTTAGTATAGGAAATTACTTTTACTCCCAAATCTCTTAAATTTGCAACGACTTGAGGGCAAATATCCTCGCAAATATCCTCTTGAACAAAATGTACAAAAGAAACCACTTCATTTTCAAAACGATTTGCAAAATCTAGCATTTTTTTTACGATCCACTGTGGTCTTAGTTTCAAGCTTAAAAAAATCTCTCTTTCTTGAATTTCTTCGCTTAGCATGTCAATCCAATTTTTTAGACTTTGCCCTTTGAAAGATTCTTTATCGCTCATATTGTCGTATTCTTCAAATAATTCATTTTGAAGTTCTTGTTTTTCGACAATTTCTTCGTAAAGATATCCCATTGCATAATCTGGAATATCTACTTGAATATATGGTATTCCAAGTTTATCTAATGTTTGTGCAAAAGGTGTTTTCTTAAACACTTTCATATCTACTTGAAAATCTACGGTTACAAAGTTAACATCTTTCTTTTTGAGAAAATCAGTTAATCTTGATGTATCTTGATTTTGAAAATACCTACCATTTTCTTTTGAGGACATATACACTATTATTTTTTTATTTTTTACTGGTTTCAATTCCAATACTTCCATATAATAATACACCTCTTTTATTTCAACTTTTTAAAAAAATACTTACCTAATTAAATTGTCATAAGCCTAAAATAAAAAGAATTTGACAAGAAAATTTTTTAACATATTGATAAGAAATATTATCAAAATTATTTTCTAAACAAATTTTTTAGTTAATCGAAAATCGTCATTTTTATTAATGAAATTCGCGGATCATATGATCATTTTCTAACACATTTATATATTTTTACAACATATATTGTCATGAAGAAAAAATAATTTGTCAAATTTTTTTTTTTAACAAAATAAATTTAAAATAAAAAATCAATAGGAAAGCTCAGAAATGGATATTTATTCAATTTTAGCTCATCCAATCAGAAGAAAACTCTTATACATTCTCGAAGAAGAAGGTTTTATTCCATATACTGAATTAATGATGAAGTTAGGTATAGAACAAACAGGGCAATTAAATTTTCATTTGAAAAAGCTTAATAATTTAGTAAGTAAAGACAAAAAATCATATTATTTAACAGATGACGGTAAAAGAGTTTTAAGGATATTAGGATTAAATAAAAGAATTTTATCTGGAGAGGAAATAGACTATTTAAAATCAAAAGGAAGCGAAATAAACAGAATAGGTGTTATCATCTGTAATTGTAATACAGAAGTTTCAAATGTCCTTAACATTAATTCCTTAGAAAACTATGCAAGTAAAATAAATAATGTAGTCTCAGTTAAAATTCTTGATAATTTATGTCAAGAAAAAAACCAAGATAAAATTAATAATTGGATTACTGATAACTTCGTAAATAAAATTGTTATCGCTGCCTGTTCTCCTAAAACACATCAACATGTATTTGAACGTCTTTTTCATAATATAATTGATAATGCTAATATTGAGATTGCAAATATAAGAGAACAATGTTGTTGGGTACATTATTCAAGTAAAAAGCACATTGATAGCCTTTTAACTTTGAAAAAAGCGCAATTACTTATTGAAGCCTCAGTTAATCGAGTAAGTCTTCAAAAACCAATTAAGATAAAAAGAGTTGAAGTTGAAAAAAGTTGCGCAATTCTGGGAGGAGGGATTGCTGGTATGAATATAGCGTTAAACTTATCAAGGGCAGGTATTAAGTGTTACCTAATTGAAAAGTCTCCTACATTAGGAGGAAAAGTAGCAAGATGGCAAAAGATTTCAAATATGGGAGATTGCTCTACTTGTTTAATCTCCGAATTAATTGGGGAAATTGTGAAAGAAAATAATATTGAGATCTTGACAAATACGGAAATAATTAGCGTATCGGGAGAAGTTGGCAATTTTACTATAAGTTTAATTAAAAATCCTCGCTATGTTGATGAGACAAAATGTACAGGTTGTAAGCAATGTGTGGATGTGTGTGCTCGAGAGAAAGTTAATCTATATGAATTTGGTTTAACGCATAGAAAAATAATTCACTTTCCTTTTCAATATTGTTATCCTTATGTTCCTGTTATTGACGATGAAGATATTAAAAGCTGCCTTGAATGTGGAATATGTGAACGTGCTTGTGCAAATAAAGCAATTAATTTAAGAGAAAAGCCTAAGGAATTAAGAATTAAAGTAGGCGCTAAAGTTATAGCTATTGGTTCAGATCTTTCTTCAAATTTAAAAGAATATAATTATAATCCACAAAATAATATTATAACTTCAGCAGAATTTGAACGAATTTTATGTTCAGATGGCCTAACTGATGGAAAGATAGTAAAATTATCTGATGGGAAACCAGTAAAAACAATATCAATTATTCAAGAAGTTGGATCTTCAAACTATCTATGTGAATATTCGGATATTTTAACCCTAAAGTATATAGATGTTATTAAAGTAAAGAGCCCTGATTGTGAAGTTAATGTTTTTTACGATTTAAGTAAACTAAAAGAAAAAGACGAGATAATACTAAAATCTACTCATCCGAGATTTCTTTACGCTAATAAAGTATTAATTGAGACAAAAGAGAATATTAACTATGTAATTGCGGATTCTATTGAGTTTCAAAGTGATTTGATTGTTTTAAACCTTAAATTAATTCCAAATAAGGATTTGAAATCTCTAAGAAAGATTATGGACTTCACTTTAAATGATTATGGTTTTATGAGTGAAGAAACTTTAGCTTCTGGTATTTATGGTGTTGGAACAATATTTGGCCCATTAAATTATCACTCGACTATAGCAACCACCAATAACATAGCGTTAAAAGTAATATCACTTCTTTCAAACGATTATTTAATAACAGAATATACTGGAATAGAGATTAATGAAGACAAATGTGGATTGTGTAACCTCTGCGTTATTTCTTGCCCTTACAATGCAATAAGCATAAACTCCGAAAAAATTACTGTTGATAAGTTTAAATGTAAAGCTTGTGGTATGTGTGTTAGTGTTTGTCCTACTAATGCCATCGAAATGAATATAAATACATCAGAAAAGATTTTAAAAACGATCGAAATTTTCTCAAAATTCAATAAAAAACCAAAAATCATCGCTTTTTGTTGCCAATCGTGCGGTTACGCTGCCGCTGACAATGCAGGATTAAAGAAATTGTTATATCAACCTAATGTTTTTATAATCTCTGTTCCTTGTACTGGCCGTATTGATACTGAATTCATTGTTAAATCTCTTGAAATGGGGTTTGACGGAGTTATGATTATCGGTTGCAGAAAGGATTCTTGTAGATATATTGACGGGATTGAAAAATTAAAAAAAAGAGTTGGGCTTTTAAAAAAGATTCTAGGACCAAAGTTAAGCAGACGGATAATAGTGATGAGTTTAAACGGAGTAGAAGGACAGCTATTTGCTGAAATCTCTAATAAATTCTATAATTTACTAAAGGAGGAGATTAAAAGTGAGGCTTAAATTTTTAATTACATCTTTAACTTCTTGTACTGGATGTATATCAGCATTAATATCGCTAGATATATTTCCACAATTTCTTGAAAGAACGAAAATCGAATATTTTCCATTTATATCTGATAATTTAGAGATTAAAGAATGCGATATAGCGCTAGTAGAGGGGTGCGTATCAGAAAAGAATCAAATCGAGTATCTTCAAGAAATACGAAAAAATGCAAAAAAACTATATGCATTAGGTACATGCTCAGCGTTTGGGGGAATTCTTAGTCTCTCAAATAAAAAAGAAGCGTATCCTATTTCAAAGTTTGTAGAAGTTGATGGTATTATACCTGGATGCCCGCCTCCATCTATACTTTTAGGAAATTGTTTATTAAGGCTAGTTGAGAACAAAAAATTCGAGCTAAGCTCAAAAAATATGTGTTCTACTTGTCCTTTAAACAACCAAGCAAAATTAGATTTACCATTAACAATAGAAAAGATAGTTCCAAGAAACGATGAAATTCGTTTTCCGGAAGAAAATTTATCGTGTTTTTTGAACGATGGGATTTTATGTTTAGGCCCTGTTACTCGGGATGGCTGCGACCATCTCTGCATAAATCAAGGATTACCCTGTGAAGGATGTTTAGGTCCTGTTTCAAAGGGGTTTACCTCGAATTTAATCAATTTCTTAAGCCTTTTTAATCTTTCTAAAGATCTAAGAAAATATAAAGGGATTTATTATAGGTTCTCAAAATCACATGTAGGAGGGAAGGATTGATGGATAAAGTTGTAGAAGCATGCACAAGGGTTGAAGGTTGTGGAAACTTAAACATTTATTTAAAAAACGATGAAATTTATCAAACTGAATTGAGTTTTTCAGTATTTAGAGGATTTGAAAATATTTTAGTAGGTAAAAAGCTATTAGATATTCCAAAAATTGCATCTAGAATTTGTGGACAATGCTCCGCATCTCAAACAATTGCAAGTTGCAAAGCAATAGAAAGTATATACGGAATAGAACCATCACACCAATCAATTTTGCTTAGAAAGGTATTATTGTCTGGAGAATTAATAAAATCGCACATTATGCATTATTTTTTACAGTCCTTTCCAGATTTATTAAAAATATTTAAAATTAAAACTATTGATAACGATTCTTATAATTTAATTAATTACAATCCTCATTTAGCGACAAATGTATTTAATTTAATAAAAATTGGTTCAGAAATAAACAAATTAATAGGAGGAAGGGCACTACATCCAATTACTCCGATTCCGGGAGGATTAATATTCAATCCTACTCGAAAAAGTTTAATTTTTACGGAGAAATATCTAAAAAAGGGAATTTACTACATAGAAACCTTAATTGAAAATTTTATAGATTTATTTTCTGCTTTTGAACCTCCTACAGAATTTAATCTTTCTAACCCTATATATTTCGGCTTAAAGAATAATATGGGGTTTGATAGGTATGAAGGAGACCTTAGAATTAAACGAAGTGAAACAACTTACGACGATTTTCAAGCGAAAAATTATTCAAAATATTTTGATAAAGACTCTAATCTTTATGGGATTACTTTTAAGTCGAATTCGAAAAATAAGATTTTAACAGGACCAATAGCGCGCTATAGGTTAACTCAAAATTATGGGATAGATAAAATATCCGAATATATGGGTAATTTTGGAAAAAAATGGAAAAGCAATTTATTATTTTTAAACTTTTTACAATTAATTGAAAGCTATTGCGAAATTCAAAAAAGTATTGAAATATTAAATACTACTTCACTAAAAAGTAAAACACAACTTAAACAACTAAACTCAATAAAAAAATCAAATGGGATAGGGGTTATCGAAGCACCAAGAGGTATACTAATGCATCATTATCACTTAAATAAAGCTAAAACCGTTGATCAAGTAAAGCTTTTCATTGCAACCGAAATAAATTTGCCTATTATTAACAAAATGATCACTGAATATGCTAAGAAGCTATATGAAAAAGAAGATATCGAGTCTGTTAAAGAAAAAACTCAAATAATGATAAGAGCATTTGATCCTTGCATATCGTGCGCTTCTCATTAACGTTAAAAATCATAAAAATTAAATGTAATTAATCTAATATAGAAGAGGTTGACTTAAATTGGAAGAAAATCGCTTAAATAACGCCAATACAGATTGTCCATTTAAGGAATTATGTGAGACTCTTTTGTTTTATTTTGATGAGACTATAGGCCATGTCCCACTTCTTATTTGTCCAGAAAACGCGCTAGATGATGACTCAGGAAAAATGCATCTTATAAGATACCATCCAATTTGGTTTTTAGAGCTTAAAGATAAAACTACAATTAACCGAATTGATTTAGAATACAGTAATAATATGTATTTTGCGAAGAAATTTATTGTTGAATCTAAAAGGGTCAAAAGAAGAGCAGGGTCTTTCCAAAAAAGGGGTGAAATTGTTGTGTTGATACTTGTGTTGCCAACAGATTTAGATGTTTTTGGGGGCGAATTAATAAATTTATTAACGAAAAAAATAATCGATCAATTTGAAAATACGCTTTATCAGGTAATAGAGTCAGAAATTGCGAAACTGGAAGTTATTAAAACGGAAAAATTAATCAATGTAATAAAAAAAGGAGACCAAATAAAAGAAGAAATAAAAGCAATAATTAACCTTACTTGTGAGGAACATTTTTCATCGGTAATTAAACAAACTGATGCGACTTCTTTCAAATTGCAAAAAGCAATTTCTTATTTAACATTTAAAGGAATTGATATTGACCACATTGTTATGGACGCTCAAAATGAATCGTTTTCTAAAATTCGATTATTTGATTACGATAGAGTTGTTCAACAAAAATTAGGAATAAAAGATCAATTTAAAATAACAAACATAAATATTATTAACAATTTTCAGGAAATAGAAGTTTTAGTAAAGAATAACAGCAAAAAGGAATTCAACGATCTCATCATCCGAATTACTTACATTAAAGAGTTTTTTGAAAAAGAGGTATTAAACGAAAAAGTTGAAAAATGCCTTCCAGAAGAAGAATTATTGTTTATAACGCCTGTAATCAAAAATACAAATAATTACTTGTTTTCTATAATTGAAGAACATTCTAATAGAACATTATTTTCTAATAAAATTGATTTAGAATCAGTTAAAAATCGTCCCTACTAAGGAATTTTTTCAAATTTTGGAAATTTTCGCCATTTAAGTCGTCCATCACAGTATTAAAAATACTAATGGATTTCTCTTTAGTAACAACCATCAGTACCGATCCATTGCTAACTTCCTTCACTAAGATGTAGTTATGTTCGCTCTCATATATAACTGTCGATAATTCTAAAGGAGAAATCGAAGAATCTGAAAGTTCCATAATCTTTGTATAGATTTGATATATATTTGAATCAAGGCTTCCTATTTCAAAACGGAGGAATTGGAGATTTGGACTTTCAAATTTTCCTATTGTGGATGCTATTAATAAACCATCTGGTTGGTTAAACAAAAGAAATTCTGAAAGCGTATTGATCTTCAATTGGTCTAACAAATGGCGTATTTTCCCAAGTCTTTGTAAAGCTAATGTGTTCTCTTGAATTTTATAATCGAGTATTTCGATCAATCGATGTTGAGCACTTCCCTCTTTTACTGATACAGGTGTAAAAGCAATTTTGCTTTTTAAATCGTCTGTAAGATCTTTAATTAATAGTTCATAAATGTCATCTTCTTTTGATTCTTGAAGATCAGTTTTATTTAATAAGACGTATACTTTTCCTACTTCAGGACTAAATTCGAAAAGGTATTTCAAGAATTTGCCAAAGGTATCTTTTAGTTTTGGTTCTTCTGCTGCCGAATCAACCATGAAAACTGCAGCTGTTACTTCAGAAAACACAAGCTCTCGCTGTTTTTCCGAGAAATATCTTTCCATATAAAGTTCCTGACCGCCTAAATCCCAGATGGAAAGTTCCATTATTCCCCTAAATATAAAGTTTTCCCTCGAGACTCCTTTTGTAGGTTTCAGATTAAGTACTTTCATGAAATTATAACCTAAACAAGTAGTCCGCATTAATGACGTTTTACCCGCACCACCAGGGCCAAATAGGAGTATTTTTATTTTATTTCACCGTTATACTTTTAATGTTCAAAATATTGCGACGATTGATTTAATCTTAAAAATAATTAATCGTCTAATATATTTTTTATAAATTAATGTTTATTTAATTTTTTCTAATTATTATACGATTTATTAGATTTTAATTGCATGGATGATTCAATTAAATATAATTTTTAATTAATTTAAATAATAATATATTTTAAACTAACAATAAAAGGAATTGAAAGAATTTGAATTTAGAAGATTATATAAGGAATGTCCCAGATTTTCCAATAAAAGGAATTCAATTTAAAGACGTCACAACTTTGTGTAAGGTTCACGCTTCTTTTAAGGAGTCATGTGACAAACTAATAGATCATTTCAAAGACAAAGGAATCAAGAAAGTTTGTGCTGTCGAAGCTAGAGGTTACGTGTGGGGCGGAGTTTTAGCGTATAAATTGGGCGCTGGGTTCGTATTGATACGGAAACCAGGAAAACTACCCGCTGAGACATTTAGTGAGACATATGAACTCGAATATGGTACTGACACTATTGAAATGCATAAGGATGCCATAGAAGAAGGTGAAAAAGTGTTATTGTTTGATGATTTGTTAGCAACTGGAGGAACTGCAAAAGCATCTTGCGATCTAATAGAAAAGGCAGGTGGGAGCGTAACGGGGATTGCATTTGTTATTGAGCTTACAGGTAGTTTACATGGTCGAGACAAATTAGAAGGCTATGATATAATTAGTCTGATTAAAGTAGCTGTTGAAGAATAGTAAACGGAATAAACACATCCACCCATTTTTTTCCCATATAATTACCCTTATTTTTTAGGCTGAAAATTTAAATAATTCTCTGTACTTTATACTCACAGTATTAAAATAAACACATTACAAGGTGTGGATTTGATTCAAGAACTGAAAAAGACTCCATTTTATAATATTCACGTGAATTTAGGAGCAAGGATGGTTGACTTTGCTGGTTTTAGTATGCCAGTGCAGTACGAAAGCATTATAAAAGAACACGAAGCGGTACGCAATAAAGCGGGTATATTTGATGTTTCACATATGGGGGAATTCCTGTTAGAAGGGAAAGATGTAATATCCTTTCTTCAATATGTAATGATTAACGATTTAAAGCTACTAGAACCCACAAAAGGACAATATTCATGTATGTGTTATGAAAATGGGACTGTTGTTGACGATCTTGTTTATTACGAGGAAGAACCTGAGCGATTTAGAATGATCGTTAACGCTGGCAATGTCGAAAAAGATTTTCAATGGTTAAACGAGCATATTGGAAGTAAAGATGTTAAAATTACTAATTTATCCTCAAAAAGATGTCGTTTAGCGTTTCAAGGTCCAAAATCCGACGAATATCTCCAACCATTAGTGGATGTTGATTTATCTTCGATAAATAGGTTTTATTTTGCTCACACTATGTTAAACGGGGCTCCAATATTTATAGCTAGAACCGGATATACTGGTGAACGAGGATTTGAAATTTCATTTGATAATAAATATGCTGAGAAAATATGGAATGATTTAATTAAAACTGGAGCCTCAGCAGCAGGTTTAGGGGCGCGAGATTCGTTGAGATTAGAAGCAACCTACTCGTTATATGGTCACGAAATTAGCGACTCAATCACGCCTATTGAAGCAGGACTTTTTTGGCTCGTCAAACCTAAAGAGGGTATTGATTATATTGGAAAAGAAACTTTATTAAAACAAAAATCTGAAGGAACAGATCTAACTATTGTTGGGTTGAATTTGTTGGATAGAGGTATTATTAGAGAGCATTATAAAATTTTTAAAAATGGTAATGAAATTGGATTCGTTACTTCAGGAGGATATTCACCTACACTTAAGAAAACAATTGGTTTAGGCCTTGTTGAAAAACAATATAGCGAAGTAGGAACGGAATTTGAAATTGAAATTCGCAATAAGTTCTTGAGAGGAAAAGTAGTTGCTACACCGTTTTATAGAAATGTGTGATTATACAACAAAGAAAAAGTGAAAAATTATGGAATACGAATTTCCTGATGATTTAAAATATATGAAGTCACATGAATGGGTGCGAATTGAAGGCGATACGGCTACTATAGGCATTACCGATTTTGCTCAGCATCAATTAGGCGATATAGTTTATGTTGAATTACCCGAAATAGGAAGAATGCTAGAAAAAGAAAGTAGTGCTGGTGAAATTGAATCTGTTAAGGCCGTTGGAGAAATTCTGATGCCATTATCCGGAGAAATCGTTGAAGTTAACGCTATTATAATAGAAAGCCCCGAATCAATTAATTCTTCCCCTTATGGGACTGGTTGGATGATGAAGATAAAGCTTTCAAATAGTAGCGAAATTAACAAACTTTTATCCGTTGAAGATTATAAAAAAATAGTAGAAGAAGAGAATAAATAAACTTTTTTTCCAATTTTTAATTTTATTTCTTAAAATTTTAGAAGTATGAGTTGATTAATTTGGATTTTATTCCTCATGACGATAAAGCTATTACTGAAATGCTTAAAGTTATTGGCGTTAATAATTTAGAAGAATTATTTCAAGATATTCCTAAAGATTTAATTATTAACAGTTTAAATTTACCTTTAGGCTTATCCGAACCAGATGTTCTGAAAAACTTAAAAGAACTTTCTCAAAAGAACAAAGTTTATTCTAATTCCTTTTTGGGAGCAGGTTATTATTTTCATTACATCCCTTCTTTAGTTGATTTTGTAATAAGTCGTACAGAGTTCTATACTTCATACACCCCCTATCAAGCAGAAGCTAGTCAAGGGTTTTTACAAGCGATCTATGAATATCAAAGCGTAATTTCTCGACTAACTCAGATGGATGTTGCTAATGCGAGTATGTACGATGGATCTACTGCTCTTGCGGAAGCAGCTATTATGGCAACTATAATAACAAGGAAAAACAGTCTATTATTATTAGAAGGCATTCATCCCGAATATTCTGAAGTTGTCAAGACTTATTGTTGGGGACAAGGAATCGATCTTAGAATTATCGCTGAAAATGAATTAATAGACGAGTTAAACAAAGATATTGCAGCTGTTTTATTTCAGAGTCCAAATTTCTTTGGAGACATTGAAGATATATCGTTGTTAGCAAAAAAGGTGAAAGAAAAAGTTCCTAATTGCTTATTGATACAATGTATGACCGACCCCACCTGTTTAGGTGTTCTGAAACCACCAGGGGAAACTGATGTAGATATATTTGTAGCAGAAGGACAGTCTTTTGGAATTAGTCCTTCATTTGGCGGTCCTGGATTAGGTATTTTTGCAGCAAAGAAAAAATATTTGAGAAAAATGCCCGGTAGGTTGGTTGGCAAAACAAAGGAAATCAACGGCGAACGCGAGGGATTTTTACTAACGTTACAAGCCCGTGAACAACATATAAGAAGAGAAAAAGCGAGTTCAAATATATGCACAAACCAAGCATTATGTTCATTATCTGCCTTAATATATATTATATCTTTAGGAAAAACAGGATTGCGCGAAATCGCAACCCAAAACTTTCAAAAAGCTAATTATGTTAAAAACAAACTAACCGAAATTCCTGGTTACGAAATTTTAAACAAAAAACCAACTTACAACGAATTTATTGTAAAATGTCCAGATGTTGATGCTTTTACTCATGAGTGCAAGCAATTAAACTTGCTCCCTCCCCTTCGTCTCTCAAAGTATTTTCCAAATTTGGAGAACATAGTTTTAGTGTGTGTGACAGAAATGAATTCTCGCGAATCAATTGAAAAGTTTATCAATGCGGCTAAGAATGCTCTATATAACAAAAAGGAGGGAAAAAAAAATGAATAATAATAATTCTTTGATTTTTGAAAAAGGGGTTGACCGCGCCCAAAAAAACTTTATACCAAAAATAGATATTAAAGTAGAAAAACTTGAGGACTTCATTCCCGAAAATCTCTTAAGAGAGATACTTCCAATTCCAGACGTTCCTGAGGTTGAGATAGTTCGCCATTATGTTAAATTAAGCACGATAAACTACGGTGTAGATTCCGGAATTTATCCGTTAGGCTCTTGTACCATGAAGTATAACCCAAAAATTAACGAGATAGCAGTACGATTGAATGAATTTTCGCAAATACATCCACTTCAGGATGAAAGTGAAGGTTCACTTGAATTACTATACAATATTTCAATAGCGTTAGGTGAAATTACTGGTATGGACGGATTTACATTACAACCTGCAGCTGGAGCGCATGGAGAATTAGTTGGTTTGTTAATAATAAAAAAATATTTCGAGACTAAAGGGATTATCAAAGATAAAATTATAGTTCCAGATTCGGCTCACGGCACTAACCCTGCGTCGGCGAAAATGGCGGGGTTTTCAATTATTGAATTACAATCAAACGAATACGGTGAAGTTCCACTAGACCATCTTGAATTTGCAATGGAACAAGGTGATGTAGCAGGAATCATGTTAACAAATCCTAACACCTTAGGTGTTTTTGATAGGCAAATTAAAGATATAACTAGAATCATCCACAAGCATGGGGGATTATGTTATTACGATGGAGCAAATCTAAACCCTATGTTAGGAATTTGTCGGCCCAGAGATATGGGTTTTGATATAGTTCATTTGAATTTACATAAAACTTTTTCAACCCCTCACGGTGGTGGAGGGCCTGGTTCTGGCCCTATTGGTGTTATAAATGAACTTATCCCATTTTTACCAAAACCCTGTATAATTTCGACTGATGGAGGTATTGTTTGCGAACAGAATAATGATAAATCAATAGGCCGAATTAAAGCTTTTTGGGGTAATTTTGGGATAATCTTAAGGGCATATACTTATATACTCTCTTTAGGTGCAGATGGGTTAAAACGGGTTGGCCAGATAGCCGTTTTAAACGCTAACTACCTAAAATGCTTGCTACAAAAGAAATTTGACCTTCCCTATAACCGCATGTGTCAACACGAATTTGTTTTATCAGATAAAAACTTACCAAACGATATTACAACTGAAGATGTTGCTAAAAGAATTCTTGATTATGGTTATTACGCTCCAACTATTTATTTCCCCTTAATTGTAAATGGAGCAATAATGATTGAACCGACAGAAACAGAATCCAAACATTCCTTAGATAAATTCATCGAAGCAATGCTGAAGGTTTACGAGGAAGCGTTAAATAAACCAGAACTCCTGAAAACAGCGCCACATAACACGTCAATTGGACGATTAGACGCAGTAATTGCCGCAAGAAATCCAGTGCTAAAAGAATAATAATAATAATAATAAATAACCTTATTTTACAATACTATAATAGAGCGTCTGTAAGAGAATGATGACATGGACATTCTCTTTCAATATCTATTTTTTGAATAGTTAATTCAAGTAATTTCTTTAAATTTTCAACATTTTTACCCATCGTTTCTATAACTTCTGGCACATTAACAGATAGCTTATCTACGGTTCCACCACAAATTTCACATTTTTGAGCAAATTCAACAATACCACATTCTGAGCACTCGCCTGCCCACACATCCAGATCGGTAACCATCGCAATACAGCAATAACAAATTTCTTTTTCTGCTGAAAGAACAACTTCGGGATAATTTGTCATTCCTACTATATCCCCTCCCCATTGGCGAAATATTTTTGATTCTGCTCTTGTCGAAAACCTTGGACCTTCAATACAAATGTAAACTCCTCCATTTTGAATGTCTAAATTTAATTCTTTTCCTGTTTCAAAGAAAAGTCTATTTAAATAATCACAATATGGATCAGCTTGTCCAATATGACATAATTGACCGTTTTCATAAAAGGTATCAACTCTTTTTTTAGTTCTGTCAATATATTGGTCTACTAAGATAAATTTCTCTTTATTGTGCTTTTTTTTTAACGATCCAACAGCTGATGGAGATATGATGAATTTTACACCTAATTTTTTTAAAGCCCATATATTTGCTCTGAAATTTATCCTATGAGGAGGAATTGAATGATCTATGCCATGTCGAGGAATATAGGCAATCTTTTTCCCATTAAAATCACCTATTGCTATCGCTGCTGAGGTACTACCATAAGGGGTATAGACTTTTACTTCTTCTAAATTATCAAGAGTGACATTAGAACCAGTCCCTCCTATTATTGCCAAATCAACTGTCCTTTCTTTTTCTTTCATAATCATTTCACTTAGTTTTTATTTTATTAAACAAAATAAAATAAAATTTGAACAATTTTAAATATTATAAAAATTATATTTTAAGAATTTAGTATAGTGAGTAAAATGGTTAAAATCGGAATAATAGGAGGTTCTGGATTAGATAATCCAGACATTTTAAAAGATGTAAAAGAAATAGAAGTTAGTACACCATATGGAAAACCAACTTCACCTCTAAAATTAGGGAAAATTAACGATGTTGAAATTGTTCTCGTAGCAAGACACGGGAGAGAGCACACAATTCCCCCAACACAGGTAAATTATAGAGCTAACATACAAGCATTGAAAGATCAAGGATGTACTCACATCTTAGCTACAACAGCTTGCGGTAGTTTGAGAGAAGAGATAGGAAGAGGCGATTTCATTATTCTTGATCAATTTATTGATTTTACGAGGTTAAGAAAAGTAAGTTTTTTTGATGAATTTCCTCCAGGTGCTGCTAAACACACAGCAATGGCTTATCCCTATTCGGAAGATTTAAGAAAGATTCTTATTGAAACTTCTAAGGAACTCAATCTCAAATATCATGAGAAAGGAACTGTGGTTACAATCGAAGGGCCTAGATTTTCGACTAGAGCAGAATCTGAAATGTTTAGAATCTGGGGTGCTGATGTAATAAATATGAGTATAGCTCCTGAAACAATTTTAGCAAACGAAGCCGGAATTCCATATGCTGCTGTAGCTATGTCTACAGATTATGACTGCTGGAAAGATGACGAAGCTCCTGTAACTTGGGATGATATCTTAGAAATCTTTGGTAAAAATGTTCATAATGTTATCGCTTTATTGACAAATGCGATAAAGAAAATAAAATAACTACTTCCTTTTTTTTAAATAATCAGAAGATTGAAATTTTTTGAAAGTTTATGCTAATTTAATCTATTCAATAAGGATCATATTTTTTTTTAATTTTCCTAAATGAGGACACAAATGCCAGTTATAAAATTTCTTGGGGGATGTAGGGAAGTAGGAAGGTCAGCAGTCCTAATTGAGTCAAAAAATGGAGCACAATGTATTTTAGATTATGGCATTAGATTCAAGGGCGAAGAGAGATTACCTTTAGATGGAGATTTTAGCAATCTTAAAGCTATTGCGTTGTCTCATTGTCATGTAGATCATTCTGGAGCTTTACCTTTTTTATTTAAAAACAAAGACATTCCCCTCTTTACCAACCCTCTAACGCTTAGAATGTCAGAGATATTGATAAAAGACACGATTAAAATCTCCAATTATCCTTACCCGTTCGGGTATAAAGAGTTACAAAAAACAATTAAAAACGCTTCTTTTCTTAGCAACGGAGTCCGTCAGAAGATTGACGATAATTTCTATATTACATTTTACGACGCAGGACACATTCCTGGTAGCGTATCCATATTAGTAGAAGTCGATAATAAGAGAATTCTTTACACGGGAGATATCAATACTCAAGAAACGAACCTAGTTTCTCCCGCTGAACCTTCTAAATTGCCTGAAATTGATGCTTTAATTACGGAATCCACGTATTCTTTAAGAGAACATCCTATAAGAGCGGAACTTGAAAAAAGATTTACTGATGATACCCTAAATATTATCGAAAACGGCGGAAAGGTTCTCGTTCCTGCTTTTGGGGTTGCTCGCTCACAAGAAATCTTGTTAGTTTTGCAAAAATACAATTTTAAAAGTGAAGTATTTCTTGATGGTTTAGCAAGAAAAGTTTCGATAGAGTACGCTCAATTTCCTAATTCTTTTAAAAATTTTGCTGAATATAAGTCTGCTTTTAAAAAAGCTCAATTAATAACATCTAAAGAAAAAAGAAAGAATGCTAAAAAGAGATCAGATGGTTTAATCATATCTCCATCAGGTATGTTAAAGGGGGGTGCAGCTCTTGAATATATCGGCTCAATCTTAAATGACCCAAGCTCAGCTGTTTTTCTTGTGGGATATCAAGTCGAAGGGACTCCTGGAAGAAAATTAATTGACGAAAGAATTTTCGAGTTTAAAGAAAGCAATAGTAGGAATTATCGTACTAGAGATATTTTTATCAAGGCAAAATGTAATGTAGATTATTATGATTTTTCTAGCCACGCTGATAAAATTCATTTACACAGATATATCGAAGATTTAAAGTTTCAAAACGATTCTAAATTTATTTTTTGTATGCATGGAGATGCAAAATCAACAACATCATTTGCTTACGATTTGTCAGACAAAGGTTTTAATTCAGTTGCTCCTGAAATCGGTGAAACTTATAAGATATAGAAAAACATAAATTAAAGGAACAATCTCTTTATTCTTGTAGTTGTTTTTTAATTATTTTATTACAATTTTCTAAAAAAGTATCAATTTTATCAACTGGAACTATTGTACCCGCAGCTGGCGGATGACCTCCGCCTAATGCGTCTAAATTTGAAAGTTTTAGTGCTTCTCTGATCGCCTCTGAAAGGTTTACCCCTTTTTTCACAATATTATCGTTCGCCCTACTCGATATTTTATATACATCCTCCTCTTTTCTTTTGGCACACCCAAAAATAGGTTTTGATTTATCTATTATATCGCTTTTGCTAAACATTAACATAGAGGCAATTGTACCGATAATAGCTTCTGGTATAACTTCTTCTCCAAAAAAAAATTGGATGTGTTCTTTGAGTTGAATTTTATTTTCATCGTGTATCCATGATAATGCTTGGGCTAAAGATTTCTTATACTCTATTAAATGCTCTCTTGCTTTCTTATAAGCAATTTTTCTATCGCCCATTGCAATAGCGATTCCTAACGATCCATTGTGACTTCTCCCACATGAATTTAAAAGATAGGAAAATTCTTTTAAATCGTGTAATTCAGAACCAACTAATTCATTTTTTAATATATACCTATTAATAATAAGCTTATTTATAATTTCAGAAGGCTCAACATCGAGTTTAAGAGATACATACCTAATTATGGCAGAAGAAACCTTCTGTTTTTCTTCTTGGTTAAAATCATTTAAAGTTCTTATATCTCCATCTGATTTTTCCATTAAAATTCCTAAAGTTTGTAAGAATTTTAACATTTTACTCGTATTTCCACTTAATCCTGGTAAATTAATATCGCCGGAGTAAGCTATTGCTTCGTTTAGAGGTTTAATAGGAGAAAAATTCAAGTCATTTACCTTTTCGACTAAATCTACCTTAACGGCATCTTCTAAAATAATAGAATTTAATCCGGTAAAAGAATTATTAGGTCCCCGATTTTGAACATCACCCGTTGCTCCTATAAGTGCTGTTGGAGACAGATCTATATTATTCTTATTTAATGTTTTAGCGAAGAAGTAACAAATTCCTGCTCCAGAAATTTCTTTACTACCATCAATTTCATAAAAATAAGGATTGATATGCCAAGGTTTCGAATTTTTATAAATATCTTTAATTTTTTTGTCATTCTTATCTGAAATATTTTGGGGAAAATGGTGATCTAAAATAATATAAGGCGTTTTTATACTATTACTATTTAATTTATCCTCAAGTTCTAAATATTGTCCGCTACCAAAATCAGAAAAAATTACTACATTATTATAGTCTTGAACTTTTTCTGCGATTTTAATAATTTCTTCTCTTTCTAATTGTTTTAACACAGAAATCTGAAAAGGAATATCTTCCCTATATAGAGCTTTCCCAAGAATTGCCCCAGAGGTTAACCCATCTGCATCTAAATGAGTATATATCTGAACAGAAGCCTCAGACTTTTTTAGATGATCTTGAAACCATTTTATTGTTTCTGTTAGATCAGATGTTAATAGTTTAAGTTTTTCATTCATTTTTTTATAAAATTTTAATATAAACTTAATTTAATATATTAAAATAAGAATTTAATATTAAATACTCAATTAAAAAAAAATATTAAGTGAAAAATATGACACACCATGTTAAAATTAATGAGCTAACTTTAAAGCTTGTTGAAAAAATAATTGAAAATAAAGAATTTTATAAAGCCGAAATACATAAACTTGATAATGGTGCTACAGTCTTAGACATGACAAATGCGTCGTGGAACGGGGGAAAACTAGTTGGTGAAATTTGTATGGGCGGATTAGGAACAGTTGACTTTACTTCCTATAACTTAGATGGTCATTATATACCGAGTGTCAATGTTTATACTTCCGAACCAATAATATCTTGTATGGCATCTCAACTAGCGGGATGGAACGTAAAATTGAAAAAAGAAGTAGAAAAAGAAGGTGTTAAAAAAAAAAAGACAATTTTTCAATCATTAGGTTCAGGACCTGCTAGAGCTAAAAGTAAAGTAGAGAAGTTATTCGAAGAAATTAAATACGCCGACGATTCGGACTGTGCTGTGATTGTTTTTGAAACCGCAAAGTTGCCTAACGAAGAAGTGATGGCAATAGTAGCAGAAAAATGTGGAGTAGACGCAAGTAAGACTTATGCCGTCTGCGCCCCTACTGCGTGTTTAACGGGCTCCATCCAAGTTGCTGCTAGAATCGTAGAAACGGGCATACATAAACTCCATGAAATACATTTTCCTTTAGATGTGCTCAAAGACGGTTTTGGAACGGCTACAATAGCCCCTATTGCTAAAGACGATCTTGGAGCTATGGGGCGAACTAATGATTCTATTAGTGCAGCCGGTATGACTTACTATACGATTGATGTTGAAAAGGACAAACAAGATGAACTTTTTGATCTGCTTAAAAAAGCTCCTGCAAATACATCGTCTAGTTATGGAAAACCATTTATAGAAACATTTAAAGCAGCAAATTATGATTTCTATGCGATTGATCCAGGATTATTCGCTCCGGCAATTTATACGGTAACAAATGTTCAAACAGGAAAGAGTATTACAGTTGGTGAAATTAACCACAATTTATTAAAAGAGTCCTATAAGTTAAGTTAAAATTAACTTTATCAATATTACTCTATTTTTTTTTATTTCTGCTAAATTACGATTCAAAAATCTAAAAATTAGTTAATTCGCTTTGATATTTTAATATTTCTGCATTGGATATATCTTTATCAATTTTAATTTCTGTATGAATTCCTAAATAGGCGCAAGCTATTTTAGCTGCTGCAGCAATTTCAGCTTTTTTCAAGGTTAGAGAATATTCGTCAACTGGTTGTGTTTGATCGATATAGCGTGTTTTTCGATAATTTCTCTCATTTTGTATCGATTCATCAATAAATGGGTCGTATTGATATTTTTTTTCTTGTAGTTCTATAGCTCTTTCAGATTTCATCTTGTATAATAAAGAAGCCATTTTGTCCGCCACATTGAAAGGTAATTGATTTTTTACTATTATTCTAATGATGTTGTTTATGTCAAAATAATTTAAGGTGTCAAACTTTGTTCTTATAAAGCATTTAAGGTTTTCAGAATTATTTTGACATTCAATCTCCGTCCAATCGTGAATTGCCAATCTTCTTCGAAAAAAGATCAATTCCCAATCGATTCCTAACTCTTTTAAAAATTTAAATAATTTGTCATCGTTCGGTTTTCTTGATTCTATGATAATAAATAATTGTAGACCATAATATTTGTGCTCTTCTTGGAGGAAATATCCTCGTTGTTGCATTGACGCTAGGATTTTGATCTTTATCGAGTAAATATTATCAGAAACTTCGTTTTTTTCACAGTTTAAATAAATTACATTTCCCTCTTCGCTAATATATTCACTATCAAGAAAGCCTAAAATGCTATCATTGTTTTCTTCAATGAAATCTCTCAATCCACTGAGAGTTGGTTTTACATCATACTTTGTTAAATCATTTTCTCTGATTGTAACATAATCAGTATTACTTCCTCCAATTGCTAATTTAATGGATTTTAATTTTAGCTCTTTTTCCTCTCCAAAAACATTTTTAAAAGCATCAATTAAGGGAAAAATTTCATTCTCAAAAATATTTAAATTAGCCATTGAGCTTTCAAAAGGTTGCGGTGAATCAAGCAATTTGTTTAATACTGGCGCTTCTGAAGCATCGACTTCAATTTCATAATCTTTTGCTAAGTTCTTTCGAATAATACAAAAAGATCTTCTTTTTTTATTATATATTGAAAGAGAAGTACAATTGTCTATTACCGCTCGAAATTGTTCGTTGTACATCTCATCAAAACTATTTGATTTAAGCTTTCTTTTTCTCATGATTCTAACCAAAAAATATTCTATTGTTAAATTAATAAAAAAATAATTTTATAATTTTATGTATGAAAAAATATAATTGTCTTTTATTAATATTACTCATTTAAAAAAGACCATAGATAGTTAGTTTATTATTTCAATATATGGTTTTTAGAATTTTGTGGGATCTTAACCTCTTAAATAAGCAAAAATCTAATCTAATTCGTCCTCTAAGAAGTATTTACTTCCCTTTTTCTTATATATTATTGTTAAGCCAAAAGTATTTCGTACAGTATATTTGTCTCCTTCAACTTCTAATAATTCAATAGAATAAGACAACGCTCTATCTTTTAATATTTCGTTGACAATTATTTTTTCTTCAGCAGTGTCCATAATATAAAAATAGCATGCAGTTAAAAAAAATTTTTCTATTTTTCTAAAAATTATTTATTTAAATAAAAATTACTTACAACAATGCTTTTCCAGTCATCTCAATAAGATTTAATTTTATAATACATACTTTATCATACGCTTGATCATTTTCAAGGAATCTTTTTTTCACTTTATCTGGATTATCTTCTAAGTGATTTAGAATGATGTTAAATCCGTATTTTTTTTCTTTCAAATCTTCTACAATTACCATTTGACCCCAGAATACGATAGAACGGTACTTATGAGAACAATCGTTCATAACATAACCTAGATCATTCACTACTGTGCCACACACGTTCGAGTTTTCCCTTAAAAACTCACCCTTTAACCCTTCTTTAGCACTATGAAAGTATAAAGAATTTCTTTTTAAGTCAAAACCATAACTTAAAGTTACGATGTAAGGTTCGTTAGCTCTACACATTGAAATAGTTGCAAATTTTCCATTTTTCAATATTTCAATTATCGTATTTTTATTCGTTATTTCCCTTTCTTTTTTTTTCATATGATATTTCGGCATATCTCAATCTAATATTTAAATCATTATTTCCAAATAAGAATGCTTAAAAATTGCGTAATAAAAGTAATTCCTCTGGATATTACTTTATTATTTAAAAAAATAAACTCAATCAAAATTTATCGTATTTAAAACTAACGGTTTCAACGGTTTTATTAAGAAATCGTGAAAAATTTAATAAAAACTTATGTTTAAAATATAAATAAACTTCTAGATAAACATATAAAACAATTAAAATATTTGTTTGTGGATAACAACCATGGCTAAACAAGCACTTAATATCGGTTTTTTCAGCACAATGTACAGTCAGGTTAATGGTACTGCTCACGCTGTTCGATTTTTATCCGAAGCAATTGCAAATCTTGGTCACAATGTTCATGTTTTTGCTCCTCGAGTTCAAAATGGGTATAAAAAGCCGAAAACTTTACATTTTCACGAAATTGGGGGTGTAATGATTGCTCCTAAAACGGGTTTTGTTTTAAGTGCCCCTATACATAAAATCTTTTTCTGCAAACACGATTATCTCGATATTTCCCACATCCATACGCATGCTGTTGTAGGATCCATGGCAGTAAATTGGTCTAAATATTTAGGGATTCCAATGATAGGGACCCATAATAGTCCTATGCAGTATTACACGGCTCAATATGTTCCGGTTATTGGTAACCTATTAACAAAAGGCGACCTTATTTGGAGATACGAACGCCATATAGTGGATAAATACGATGTTGTCCATGTTGCTACAAAATCCAAAAAAGATTTGTTAAGAGATTACAGATTTAAAGAACCTATGATTTGCATGACGAATGGTATTCACGATTTATATTTTACAGATTTAAAAGAAAATGGTATTCGTGAAAAATATAATTTAGAAGGTAAAAAGGTCCTTTTATACGCATCGAGGTTATCCCCAGAAAAGCACCCTATAGATATTATTAAAATATTTAAAGAAGTTCGTAAAGCAATTCCTAACGCTCACTTATTATTAGTTGGAAGCGACGGTCCTTCAACTGACCACGTAAAAAGAATAATTAAAAAGAAACAATATCGAGATTTCGTCTCGTATGCTGGTAGAATACCTTTTCCAGATTTATTAAAATTATATAATACAGCAGATCTAACTTGCTTGTGGTCGTGGATTGAAGCTGAAGGGCTTGTCTTACTCGAAGCGATGGCTCAGGGAACTCCCAGTGTTGGAGCTAATGCTTGTGGAATTAGCAATATAATTCGACATGGCAAAACGGGGTATTTAGCAAATAATCTCGATCAATTTAAAGATTACGTTATAAAGTTATTAAAAGATGACGATCTTAGGGCAGAATTTGGAAAAAATGCTCAAAAAGTAGCTCAAGATTATAGAATAAGCGAAATCGCAAAAACATGGATTAAACTATACAATTTCACAATTAACGAACTCTATCCTTTACGATACAATGGAAAAGATAGAAAAACTCGCGTGGAGTTAGTAAAAGAATTTATCCTACAATTGCCAAGCGTAACCTTTTAAAAATTATCTCTCGCTCTAACTTTTTCTAGTTTTAATTTACATTTCTCACAGAGATAAATAGATTTATTATCAATTTCTTTAATATTTTTAGAGAAGCGCATAACACAATAATCATTAAGACAATGCTCACAACCGAAGATTAAATGCCCAATTTCATGAATTACTTCTTTGTAGATCCTTCTTTCTATCTTTTTCAATTTAACATCTTTAAAAGTAAACAAATCTATCAGGTTATGAGTAGATACTATAGCACACATGTATTTAATATGTGCCTCTCCAAATAAAAATAATAAATTTTCATTACTACTTGAATAGATTGGTATATTTGTCAATCCTATGCCAATATCAAAATTATATTCAAATTTTTTATTTACAATAATTTCATAAAATCTATTAGTTGGTTGGAGGAGGACCTTTTCTGAAGATTTATTTAATAAATTATGCTCCTCCTTGGCTTTTAATTTAAATATGTCAGGGTGTAAATTTGCATCTTCTATAAACTGAATGTCGAAAAAAAAAGAATCGAATGTTTGTTCCAAATGAAATCTCAACTTTTTTAACATAGAAGTTGACACATTACCAATAAAGATAATTCCCAAATGACAAGGAAATATAATTCGTCTATTAGTAGATTGATTTATTGGTAATACTAGAGTGTGCTTATTTAAAAAATCTTTACCATTTTGAAATTTTGACATAAAAAACGGTTATACTCTTTTTTTATTCATAAATATTATCTATTTAAGTTATAAAAAATTTTATAAATTTAAATAATTATTATAAAAATCTTTCTTATTATTGTAATGTCGGATAGTCCTAAATCAATAAATTCTCAAGACGATGACCAAAGAGATGCTCAATTAAATTTGGAAATTAACGAGAAGCAAAAAGAAGTAATAGAAAAAGATTTTGTACCTCACTTTATACCAACTTACAGAATTAAATCTTTGTTATATCCATTACCTATAGTAATAGTTATTGTTTTTGCAGCTATTTTAGCCTACCTCACATTTTTTGTTGCGGGTATCCAGATTGAAGAAAGCTATGTCTCTGAAGCCGAGTTTGGTGCCTTGGCCGCAGTATTAAATGGAGCTATTTTCACTATAATGGCCGTAGTTTCAGCGTTTGTTATCGTCTTTCTTATAAAAAAATTTGGAATAGATGTTCTAAAATACATTTTTGGCCTGAGTTTTGCTTTTATAAGTTTCTTTATGACTCTAATGTTTTCCGAGGTAATTATATATGTAATCTTTGTTCAATTTCCTGAAACAACTTTCGTTTTGAAGCTTTATTTTCTATTAATTAACATCTACTTGCCAACACTGACGGCAATTTTAGTCTTTCTAATACTTTACAAATATTATACTTCAAAATCAATTAATACAAAAAACTTAATCGTTTTATACGTCAGCTTATTAATTAGTGCTTCGATGAGTATTATTTTGCCCTTTTGGAGCACTTTAGCTATATTAATTGGCATCTCGCTTTGGGATATCTTTGGTGTTCTTTATAAACATGGTCCAATTAAAGCTATGATAGATATAGCTTCTCAAAATGACGATGAAAATAACTTAACAAAAACAGAAATAAAAGAAAAAATTAAGAACGGTGAAATAATCTATGATACATCAAAATTAGAGATTGGTATCGGGGATTTAGCTTTTTACAGTCTACTTACTTCCAGCGTCCTTCTTCATACAAATAATGTAATAATCATGGTTTTTACCACAGTTGCAATTCTGATCGGAACAGGAATTACAATTTCGGGATTAAAAAGAAATAAAATTCTGCCTGGACTCCCAATTTCTATTTTCTTAGGCATAGGTGCTTTTTTCCTGTCTCAATTTACATTAAATATCTTTTTTTAAAATTTCTAAGAGGTGAAAGAAATAATGGTTGATTTAAGTTCTATCAAAACATTTACGGTCATTGGTGCTGGAACCATGGGGAGAGAAATTGCCCAAGTTGCTTTAATGTCAGATATATTTGACAGTGTTATTTTGAACGACATTAACGAAAATGCTCTAAATAACGCGAAAAAATTTATTAAACTTGGTATAGAAAAAATTGAATCTAAAGGAAAGTTAGGCCAAGGATTAACCACGCTTTCTCTAATTAAAAAACTTAAGATTGATAAAAACCTAATTAATTCTATTAAAGAAGCAGACTTTATCGTGGAAGCGATACCCGAAGTAATGGAATTAAAGCGAAATTTATTTAAAGAACTCGGGCAATACGCGCCAGAACATGCCGTATTGGCAACAAATACGTCAACAATGAGCATTTCTAAAATCGCCGAAGCGTCAAACAGACCCGAACAAGTAATTGGAATGCATTTTTTTATTCCTATTCCGTTACTCCGATTAATTGAATTAATTAAAGGAGAAAAAACATCTCAAGAAGCGTTTAACTTAGGAGTAGCAATTGGTCAAAAGCTACCCGCGCTCAAAGGCAAAAGATATATCGCAAAAATAGAAAAAGAAAGTCCAGGCTTTATTGTAAACCGTTTAACCATTGCGGCAAATCTCCTTTTTAATTGGCTTTTAGATATGGCAACGGATAAAGGAATACCTTACGAAAAAATTGACAATGATTTTATATCTTCCCCTGAATTAGGCCCCTTAGCTAAATGGGATTACTTAGGTTTAGATGTTATTTGCGATGTTATGAATTATTTTGTTAAAGAGATTTCACCCGAATTTACCCCCGGCAAAACGCTCACAAATCTTCTTAAAGCGGGAAATTTGGGACGAAAATCGGGAAAAGGTATTTATGAGTGGTTTGAAGGAAAGCCAAAAATTAGCTTTCATGAAAAAGCAGGATTATTTAGTCCAGAGCACTATTACGCGATCCAATTAAACGAAGGTTGTAGATTATTAGAGGAAAAAATTGTTTCGGGATATAAAGTAATTGACGACACGATGTTAGCTGGAATGGACATGCCCGGACCTTTTGGAGCTGGTAAAAAGAACTACGAAAGATGGTCTCATATGTTAGATGATCTTTCAGATTTTACTGGAATCGCTTATTTTAGACCGTGCAACTTAATGAAATCTGGAAATTTTCTAAAAATGAGAAAATAATTTTTTAAGAATAAATATTAATTTACAACAAGTATTAACCTAAATAATCGATATAATTATTTCTTCATGAAAAATGAATGAAAAAGATTCAGCTCCTAAAACCGGTTTCCAAAAAATAATAAATTTCTTTAACAACAATCTTGAAATGAATCGTCCAATCGCAATCGCTGAAGTAGTTGAGAAAACCGGATTTTCTTGGAGCTTCGTGAAAAAAACGCTAACTAAAATAAAAGAAGAATACGATGGTTTTCATTTTGAAAAATCAGGAAGCACCTGGATTATGTGGAAAGATCGAAATCATATAATAAAGAAATTAGACGAAACTTGTTCTCGTTTTTTAAAAGACGATGATAAATGCTGAGGATTATCTTTTTTTTCTCAACTTTTTACCAGCTAAATATAAGATACAACACCCTGGACATATTGGCATGAATTTTTTTGACTCCATATAATCTCTGAACCTCTTGTATTTATCTCCATTCCAAATGTCGACAATACTATTCTCATGTAGGTTTCCAAGCACTAAATCATAGAAGATATGGCAAGGAGCAACATCACCATTAGCAACAATCTCAGTTGACACCCAAGGAATAATGCACTTTTCATACACATCAGTCATCTGATCCCAATTCGAAGTTAGATACGCTTCTAAATTTTGTGAAGAAAAAGTAGGTGGTAGAAGCACTGCGTACTTATTTTGACTCGAATAATAGGTCCGTACTCTATTTACTTGTCTAGATAACTCGGTTCTATCTATTTCATTAAATTCAGATGGTAAACGGACCAAACCCTTCCAATAGGTATCACTTAGAATTCCAAATTCTGAACTGAGAAATTCTGCGTAATCTTCTCCCATCTGTTTTGTAATAAAGTTCTGCATTTGTATTGTAATACGATCTAATTTTGAAATATCAAGATCCTGCAAGAAAAATTCCTCGATTGTTAGAAAGTTATCAGGAGTTACAGTGTAAATTATATCAATAAGAGGTTTATTTGCTTTTTCCTTCTCTTTCACCTCAAAAAGATCATTTATTCCTTGTATTGCCTTTTCATAGCTCCCTACTCCTCTCATTTTATCATTTATATCTCGAGGTCCATCAAGAGAAATTCGCACCAAGTCAAATTCTTTTTTTACCAACAATTCTGCATTATCGGACAAAAGCGTTCCATTTGTTGGAGTATTTACAAAGGAATTATTCTTTTTAATTTCATCTAATAACTCTTCAAAATAAGGATATAGTAGCGGTTCTCCACCGAATAGCGAATAGGTTGGTTTTACAATCGCAAGTTCCCTGATTAAGTTCTTAACGATTTCAAAATTTAGAGTCTTGGGTTTTTGATTAGTCTGAGATTTAGAATACGCACCAGTTTCTCCCCAATAATAACATATTTTGCAACGCAAATTACAATTTTCAGTAAGATGGAGCGTTACATTACGAGGTAAAGAAGGAATTTTAGGCATTGAAATCTAAATTACTAGATCATTAAAGTAATTTATCACGTATAGTAATATCTATAATTTAAATTGATGACTTTAATCCCACATATTTCTAAGCTAATCTACAATAGAACTAATAGATTTTGGTAGGTTAGGCGAAAAAAAAGACTGGATAAATTCTACATCGATTTCGCTTAAAAAAGCGGCGCTCTTACATGAAGCAAGTAAGATTCCATAGTGGTTTAACGGTTGTATTAATATTGCCCCATTAGAACAATCAATTAGTATTCGTTTTAGATTACCAGCTGTTATTTCACCAACAAATTGTTTTCCGATCCACCTTAGGGCAGCACTGATCGCGGCAATAAGCGTTCGATCGGTGTTTTCATCTACAAAAGAAGCAATGGGTAAGCCTTCATTACCCACAATTATGATTGCGCTAATCCCTATGTTTTTCTTACACAAATTTTCTAGGTATTCTTCTAGATTGGACGTCATAAATTAGCCCTTTGTTCTCGGTTAAAAATAATTTTAACAAGAAAATATTAGGAATTTTAAATATATATGTGTTTGCTTAGGGTGTAAAAAAAAAAATCGGAAATTTCCGATGAAAATCCCTATTGGAACGGATTTGTTGGAAATAATATCTTCTATTCTTCTAATAATAAGTTTTCCTAATTTTTTTTTTATATTTTAAACCTTAATTTATGCGGTTTTAGCCTTAGAAAATAGATAGTGTGAATTTTCACACTAGCTTTATATTTTATGTTCCATTTTATAAAACAAATTTTTATCAATAAAAATTATACATATTAAAGTGTCTAAGTTAATGAAGATTGAAAAATCTAGTCAAGAACTTGAAAATGAAGTAATTTATGCCGGTTTATGCATTCATTGCGGAAGTTGTAACGCGTTTTGTCCACATATGGATTTTAATGAAGAAACTGGATTAGCTTATGTCGTTGACGAATGTGCTGAGACTGTTGGTTTGTGCTATAATGCATGCCCACGAAGTTTCCTTCCTATATCCGAAATTGAGCTAAAAATGTTTGGTCAAAATCGCGTTGACTTAGCTGTTGGGGTATATAAAGATATTGTTCAGGTTAAATCCAAAAATAAAGATGAGATATTATACAATTTAGTCTCGGCCGCATTCGACTCTGGAATTGTTAAGCACTTTGTTTTGAGCAAACCTAAAAGCAAAAAACCACCCGTTGCTTTTCCTGTAGTTGTTGATAGCGCGAATGATGCTAAACAATACATCCCTAACAACCCCACTCAAAACGCTGGACCCTTAATCACTGGAATTGGAAGAGCTTATATGGATAGAAAGCGGGAAATAGGCATTATAGCGAATCCATGTCATCTTCAAGGCCTTGCAAAAATTTTAACAAGCGATTTTAACACGGGTGCTGAGCGTACTTCCCTAAAGATAGGCTTTGCTTGCTCTTCTGGTGGAATGGCAGGTTGTAAATATTGTACTGATTACACTGGAGAGTTTTCTGATATTTCTTACAGTCCATGGGGTGCACCTAAAGGTTCTGGAGAAGCATTTTTGATCGTTAGAACTGATGTAGGTCAAAAAGTCGTAGATCACGCAATAAAGAAGAAATTAATCGAAGTAACAAATAAAGAACCTGATCTCAGCGAAATGAAAAAGTTCATAAACAAGAAGAGAAAGAAAAACTTCTTAAATTTGTTAGGTAGAGAACTAATTACTGCTAAATACCTACACTTAAACATAGATGAGTTCAAAGACTTACTAGAGTAAAATATTTAAAGTAGTTAACCCAAACCTATTTTTTTTTGTATTTCTTTTATTAACTTTTCAAATATAATTTTATTATTTATACCCGATTTTGAGCTCGTTTCAAAAAGATAAGGTATTTCATGCTCTTTCCGAAATTCCTCAGCTTCTTCTCGCTTAACAGTTCGTCTAGTGTCAGCTAGATCAACTTTCCCTCCAATTAATATAAACACTGGGTCTGAAGAATTCTCTTGAATAATATCGTACCATTCTTGAAGGTTCTGGAAACTTGTATATCTAGTAATATCATAACATATCAGACAACCGTGAGCACCTCTTGCATAATTCGGTAAAAAAAACCTGAACCTTTTCTCGCCAGCGAAGTCCCAAATTTGAAGTTTTACTACCATCTTTTCAAATTCCATCTGATAAGTGGCTAAATCTGTCCCAATAGTGATTTTCATAGGGGTAAAATGTCCCGTAATCAGTCTCTGTATCATAGTACTTTTGCCGATCCCCCCATCTCCTACAACGACTACCTTAAAAAGATATTTGCGTTTTTGCTTGGTTGGTTGCGACATATTATATAATTGTTTGAAATTCAAGTAATAAATATATGGATTAGATTTTAATAAATATGATTTTAATAAATTAATAAAATTCTAAAATTTATTCTCTAGCTAAATCTCGATTAAATTTTTTATTTATTTTAGTAAGATTTTCAACTATGTTTTTACGATCTTCTTCGGACAATTCTTTCAATAAATTTTCAAAATCAGCGGGATTAATGCTGTTCAAATCTTTATAGATTAAGATAAGTAAAAAACTTGTTACTAGAGGTGAAATTATAACAATTAAAAATGATACGACGGATATATTTATTGGGAGTGAACCCTCAATTCCAGTACCTGGTAAATAATACGAAAATCTTGAAAAAGTATTATCAATAAATAAAGTGAAACTTATATTTAAGACATTTAGGAATATGAATGTACTTAAGTTAACAACGCTAACGATTTTAAAACTCTTCAATTTTAGCTGTGAGATTACTTTATCTAAATTGCTTTTAAGTAAAGTATTGTTTTGAGCTTGAGTATTGAGTTTATTATTTTTAAACCGAATTACTATTTTGGAATAATTCCATACATCAATTAGTATCCAATAAAACCCGAAAGTGTAGAGAAAGTTAAAAATTATGTTAAAAAATAGATCATAAGATTGAATTAGCTGTGGATGATAATAAGATTCTGCTCCTATCCAAAATAATAGAATTAATTGGAGTATTGCCGTGAAAAATAATCGATTAGCGTGCTTTTTTTCTAATCCAATGGGGTTATAATGAATTTGGGTGTTATTAGAAGTGGTTCTCCATTTATTTGTATTAATTATTCTGAAAAATACCGAATACGCAAACGTTATAATTGGAAATAACAGTAGAAATAAATTTTCCCAAGATTGAGCGAGGATAAATAAATATAAAATAATAAAAATTATTATGTCTCTAAATAAAGTCTCACCAAGTAATTCTCTTAGAAGTAAAGCCTTTTCATCAGAATTATTATCACTCATTTTTTAATAATAAATAATAAAAAACATAAATACTCTGTGCTATTATTAGTTCAAAATTATAGGTTAACAATAATTATTAAAACTTCCTTCGGTGTATAAAATAAATTACCTTGATTTCTTTCCATATGACAAATTTAGACGCGACCAAGAAGACATCATCAAAAAAGTTGAAAAAGCTTCAATTGAAAAAAAAATTACTTTACTCGCAGCTCCAAATGGTACAGGTAAGACAATAATTGCTTTAAGTGCTTTATTACCTCTATCAATACGAAATGATTTAAAAATCATCTATATGTGCCGTACTCATTCTCAGAATACAAGGATTATTAAAGAACTAACGAAAATCTCAAATTTTCTAAAAAAGAAAACCCCCCAAATCCAAATAAACGGCCTTTCCATTAGGGGAAGGAACGAAATGTGCCTTAACGAAACGCTATTATCGTTAAAACTTAATCCAAAAGAATCGATGTCCGTGTGCGGAGACCTAAGAAAAAATAAAAATTGTAGATATTTTCTAAATTTAATCAAAAAAAGAAGTGAATACGATAACTCTATCGATATTGCTCCCGATTTATTAAGTAAACCGGTTGATGCCGAAGATTTAATTAACTTATGTAAAGATAAAAAATTATGTCCTTACTTTTTGAGCAAGTTTCTTCTAAAAGAAATGAGAATAATTACTTGCAATTACCAGTGGATTTTCAATCCTTTTATCCGCGAAAATTTTTTACAATTTATAGATGAAGAGCTTAATAATTGCATTTTAGTGCTTGATGAATGCCATAATGTAATTGATATGGCAACAGAAATTAATTCCGATAGAATAACCCCGTACGCCCTAAGAATATGTCTAAAGGATTTAGAGATTTTCCGGTCCCCAAGTATTATGCAGAGGTTTGTAAAAGTCCTATTAAGCCATTTAGAAAAGAAAAAAAAGAGTTTAAGTGTGACAGAAATAGAAATTAAAGCAGAAGATTTCTTGCTTCAAGTTTATTCACGGTTAGGGTTTTCAAACTTAAACGATTTTAAGAATCTCGTTAGGGATTTACACTCTTTCAGTGCTTCAATTCACGACGATAAGGTCGCAAACGGTGATGTTTCAAGAGATTTCGTAGGTGCATTAGCAGAGTTCTGGCTAAAATGGATAAGATGCTATTTACTGGATAATTATTTCTTTTGTTATAGTCTTAAAAGGGTAAGAGAGAAACCAATAATTTCAATGGAAATTGTTGCGTTAGATCCAAGAGATATTGTTACTCCCATTTTAAAAGAATGCTATACTAGCGTGCATCTATCTGGGACCGTAAACCCTTATGTTTATAATAATTTGATGGGTTTAAGAGAAAGTGGAAAAAGCTATAAGGGAATCGTTGCGAATTCACCATTTCAAAAGGAAAACATTAAAGCAATAATTACTGAAGGTGTAGACACGCGTAGAGGGAGTCGTACAGGTCCAATGTTTAAAAAAATACTCTCTAAAATTGACGAAGTAATTTATAGCACCCCTGCTAACATAGGTATCTTTTGTGCTTCGTATAAAGTTCTAAACGCATTAGTTACAAATGGTATTGAATCTATAGCTATTAAGAATAAAAAACAATTATTTGTAGAGGAACCAGGACTATCTGCTTCAGAAAATGCCTTCTTGGTTAACGATTTTAAATCAATGGCATCACCTTCTCGTAATGGAGCTATTTTATTGGGCGTGTGCGGAGGGCGAAATTCGGAAGGGGAAGATTATCCCGGAGATCATATGAATTCAGTAATTATTGCTGGATTTCCGTATCATTTACCCACTCCTCGAGTTAATGCAAAAATAGAATATTACGATAAGGTTTTTGATAAACAAGGATGGAATTTCGCATACCTATATCCTGCCGTTCAAAGGGCAAACCAAGCTTCTGGGCGCCCTATTCGAAAATTAAAAGATAAAGGCGCAATAATATTTATGGATTTCCGTTTTAAACAAAAGTACAAATGGATTTCTGAATGGGTAAGAAAAGAACTTGTTGTTGTGCCAGACAGGAAAGGTGCTCTAACTAAAAATTTATATCCATTTTGGCACAGTTAAAATATTAGAGAGAACCAATTGATTTACATCAATTCAAGAAGTTTAGCGTATTTAATGTAAATTAAGATACAGATTAGCTAGTTTTTTAGAAACGATGCTCCACGTAAAATTGGTCTTGACTCTTTTGTAGCAATTTTCCTTAATTTTCAGAAAATAATATGGATCTAATAAAACATGTGATTTAATAACTTCATCTGGTATCTGGTTAATGATATTTAGAATATCAATATCATAGATTGTAATATTTTCGGAATCTTTCATATGTTGAGCAACTTCTGACGATTTTAAGAGGGAAATTAATGCCGTTGCAAATTGATGGGGGTTATCTTTTTCTATTAGAATGCCAGTACCTATTTTGGGAAACATTTTTACATCAATGATGGTTTCTTGTAAGCCTCCAACTTTACTTGCAATGATGGGCATTTTAGATGCCATAGCTTCTAATGCCATAATACCAAATGGTTCCCATCGGGAAAGAGATACAAATACATCGGCAGATATGTGTGCCAGATAAAAAATATCGGAAGCTACTCCGAAAATTATGCGTATGTTTTCAGGATATTGTTTAACATAGTGAGCATATGATTTTATTTCATTCAAGCTATAATCAGTTGGTAATATGAGAAAAAGGAATTTTGCATTATGAACTGTTTTTAAGACCTCTGGAATTGCTTCAAATATAATTTCAAAACCTTTTTGAGGAGAAACCCTTCCTGTTGTAAGAACTAACGGGCCTGATTCTGAAAAGGCTTTAATATTTCCGTTTTTAATAAAAGGATTTCCGTTTGATATTTCGTTTATTGTATCTAAAACGGATTTAGAATTAATTAATGGGCTTTGACTGAGATTACCTATTTTGTATTCTAAAAGGAACTTTCTCATGTTGATAGTTGTAATCTCATTTTCTTCAGAGAGATTTAGGAATTCGCGAATTTCTTTTCCATGAATTGTCCCTACTTTTTTATAAATCTCATAATAGTCCCAATCGCATCCATCCCAAACAAAATCAGCTTTGAACTCTATTAATTTTTTGCCACAGTTTGGAATAATGTCTGAAATTAAATATGATTGACTAACTGTAGTAACCACATCTGATATAATAGCTCCAATCTTTTCAACTGTGGGTATTGTATACTCATCGCCCGATTCGTTAAATTCATTAGATAGTCTAAATATTTCATTCAAATTTAACATTTTAAACCCTTCATTTAACAAGACTCTAATAGGCGTTTCATCTATTCCACTTGCTCTATAAAAGTTGTATTCGAACCTTGGCCAAGTTAATAAGTGTATCGTTAATATTGAAGCAATATTTAAACTATTTTTTGCTAAGATCTGTTTCATTCCTATGTAGGGCAAAACAACGTGATAATCGTGCAAATGAACAACTTCAGGCAAATCTTTTTTATTATTTTCTAGAAAGAATTCTACTAAACACTGAATCCCAATACTAAATAGAGATATCTTGCCTTTTATTGATTCTGGATTATAAACCGTCTTATCATCTAAATACTTTGAGGTGAAATCATTCTCTCCAGAAACTAAAATGATGTTGACATTTTTCATTTTAAATTTATAAAATGAAATAAAATAGCTCTCTTCCTGTTCATTTATTCCGCTAAAAGAAGGATTAATTTGACCGACACAAGTGAATGGTAATTTTTCCAAATTAAATTTGGTTTTTAAATTTTCAAGTTGCCCATGAGACGGCATAAATACGGTTATATCAAACTGATCGGCTAATTGTTTTGCTTGGTTTGCCGGTACTTCCCCAAGGCCTCCAACTTTAGCTACACCAGCGTACTCAAATGAAAAAATCCATACTTTTTTCTTATTTTCTATCAAATTATCTCATTTTTTCAAGAATTTAATTTACCGGAAAAAAGCTCAAGACTTATTTAATTATTATTATTTAGTCAAAGTCTTAAAATATTACTTTTATTAAAGTTTAATTAAATTTATCTATTGTTTGGGTCAATCGTGGTAAAATATGAGATTTTTATAAATCTATTTATCGCTTTTATGTTTTAGGATTTGGCCGTTTAAAGCCCCTGTATGGATGCCTTTCTTAACGACTATTTTACCATTTACGATAACGTAGTCAATTCCTTCAGGAAATTGCCGCCCATTTTTGTATGTAGATTTATCTTCTATTTTTTCAAAGTCAAATATTACAATATCAGCTTTTTTGTTTTCTTTAATTTCGCCGCGATCACTTAATCCCAATATGGTCGCCGGTAAGGAAGTCATCTTCTTAATTGCTTTTTCTAAGGATATTAAGTTTTTTTCCCTTACATATTTAGATAAGATTTTAGGAAATGTCCCGTACGATCGTGGGTGAGTATTTACATCTTTAACCAAGAAACCGTCAGAGCCTACGCATACAAAGTCTTGTTTAAAAAGGAAATTAATGCTTTTTGCTTCACTCATCATTCTCATTGAAACCATTATTCCTCCTTCTTCATCTCTTACAAAATCTAATAAACCATCAACAAATTTTCTTTTTGGATATAAAATTTTGATAGCGCGCCCTAAAAATTCTCCCTCTATTTTATGATTATGCGTTACACTAATTATTCTCACTGATTTTTTAAAAAATTTTAAGAGAAATTTTCGTAAAATAACTTTAGGGACAAGTTTTATTACTTTAGGGGCGCTTGATAAAAAATTAGCTGATATTAAATTAAATATTTCATTGATAATTTTTTTTCTTTTTTCTAAATCAGTGAGATTTTCTTTAAAATTATCATAAACCCAAGGTTGAAGTAGGATATAAGATAGACTTGTAGAACTTTCTTCGTAAGGATATAAATCAGCATAGATTTTTAACCCCTGTTCTCTAGCTTCTTTAACTAAATTAATCATATCTGAAGTTAATTTCCAAGCAAAACTACTTCCAGCTTTCCAATGAGAAATTTGCGCTTGAACGTTTGCTTCTCTGGCAATTCTTATAAGTTCTGTCATACCTATCTTGATTACATCTCCTCCTTCGTTTCTCATGTGCGAATCGTAAATTCCCTTATATTGAGCTACAATTTTACATAGTTCAATTATTTCTTCTGTAGAGGTTATAGAGCCTGGAGGGTAAATCAAACCCGTGGTTAACCCAAACGCTCCAGCTTTCATCCCTTCTTCTACGCTTTTTTTCATCTCTTCCATCTCCCTTTCGTTTGCGGGTTGCCTTTCAGATCCCAAAACTAAAAACCTAACGTTTCCGTGCGGGATAAAAAAAGCAAGATTAACAGAAACCCCTTTTTTTGCAATCGCATCCATGTATTCTTGAATTGTATCATACAATATATCAGAGGATCCAAAAATGTTTTTAACGAAATTATAGTAATAATCTCTCACTTTTTCGTTAGCAGGAGCAAGGCCCAATCCGCACATTCCTACTACGAGCGTCGTTACACCCTGCATTATAGACGCTTCAGCTTTATTTATCTCCATAATTGAAAGATCTCCGTGATGATGCATGTCAATAAAACCTGGGGCAACAACTTTATTTGAAGCGTCAATTATTTCTGTTCCAGCTACATCAATGTTTTGCTTGATTTGAACAACCTTATCCCCTTTAATTAAAATATCTGATATAAAGCCTTGTGAACCAGTACCATCTAAAATCAGTCCATTTTTAATTAATAATCCCACTAATATCAACTATAATTTATTTTCCAGTTTTTCTTATTTTAAGAAATTAACAATTTTATTTTAACTGTAGTTATTAAATTAAATAATTAAAATTTTTATTGAGCTATTCTTATAGAATTAAATAAATAAAATGAAGATTTAGAAGAAATTATGTGCGATACATTAGTAGCATTAGGAAATTCAACCAAAGATGGAAATGTAGTTTTTGGAAAGAATAGTGATAGACCTCAATCTGAAGCCCAACTGGTAACTCACCTTCCCCGAACGCAATATTCCAAAGGAGAAGAAGTAAAATGTACCTATATCTCCATTCCACAAGTCTCTGAAACACATGAGACTATCCTCTCACAACCTTATTGGATGTTTGGAGCTGAAATGGCCGCAAATTCATATGGCGTTGTAATAGGAAACGAGGCAGTATATTCAAAAGAAAATTATCAAGATATGGGATTATTAGGGATGGATTTACTACGCTTAGGCGTGGAGCGAGGACAATCGGCTAAAGAAGCGTTAAATGTAATCACAGATTTGTTAGAGAAATTTGGGCAAGGAGGAGGTTGTGCTTATGGGCAACAAGGTTGGACATACCACAATTCGTTTTTAATTGCGGATACAAAAGAAGCTTATGTATTAGAAACAGCTGACAAATGGTGGATTGCAGAAATTGTTAAGGATGTAAGATCAATTTCCAACAACCTATCAATTAGGGGAAAAGGTGATATTAGGCGAAAAGGTATAATCCAACACGCTATTGAAAAAGGATATTGTAAAGACGACAACGATTTTGATTTCGCTATGATTTTTTCAGACCCTCAAATTCCCGATAGTTTTTCACATAATACACGAGATGGGTGTTCATTGGCGATGTTAAACGATAATAATCAAAAGATTACTCCAGCTTTAATGATGGAGTTTTTGAGGGAACACAATGTAGGAATATGCATGCATGGGTCGTTTCAATCAACAGGCTCTCAAGTATCACACCTAAAAAAAGATGGTAAATCTATACATTGGTTCACTGGAGGGTCACTTCCGTGCTTAAATACCTTTAAACCATATATTTTTCCGGGACAAGGACAAATATTTTCTACAGAAAAGCCTGGACCATACAAGGAGCTAGATTCATCTTGGTTTTGGTCAAGGCATAAAGAATTTATAAGACCATATAAAAAACGCACGATTAAACCAGAAAAGCAAGAATATATCAACAGATTAAGAGATGTAGAAAAAAAATTACTAAGCGATGTAGAGAACGTTACAAATCAAGAAACATCTCTTTCTAGCGACGATTTTACGAAGAAAATCATAACCTTAAATAACAAAGCGTGGGAACTAGCGGAAGAATTAATAAAATAAAAACACGAAGAAATTTATTTAATTTCATTACTAATTTTTGTTAAAAGTCTAAGCATTTCATTTTCTACAAAATAACCCCCGAGAGGGCTAAAACTTGGTATTGGCTCATAACCTCCTTCCTCAACGTATTCGTGTAGAGGAAATAGATATCCTATCCAATCTTGAGCATTCTGAAAAATAAAAATATTATTCCTTCCAGTTAAAGACGCTTTAAGTAAGCTTTTTCCTATTTCTTCAAACAATTCTCCGGGAATTGTCATTAAACTAAATTCTTTTTCCTTAGATTTTGATTTTGCCCTAACCTTGATGTATTGAATAATAGTTTTGCATCTGAAATTACCTTTCTTTTTGTCAATGATAAAAATTGGAAAATTAGAATTTATCATTGTGTATCTAGCAATGTTTAGCAAGAATAATTTCTTAATTGCGTAAATTAATTTGTTTGTAAACCATTGTTTAGAAAAATACTTGTGATCTTTCATTGGAATCCAAAACTCGTGTGCATATATTTGGAATTCGATGGCGCTATAATAATCGTTTTCAGAAATAGAATTAGCTAATTTCAACGCTTCTTCAGCAATCGTATATCCAATTCTTTCTGTATGATTGTAAGTACCTAGTTGATCGTATATTGGCGTTTTATCCAATTCAAATTGTTCGTATTCCGTCCCACATGTTGTTATAGGGTTTAAATCTCCAGATGGACCATTGAAATATATTGCTTTTACTTTATTATTTGTCAATTCGTTAATTTTTTGAATTATACGACCCGGATAATCGGCAGATAATTTGTTATTCTGAAAAGATAGAGTCGTAGGGTGGCACGCATAGTTAATAATAAAACCTAATAATTCATTTTCTTCTAGACTTTTAAAAGTTATTACTCCTAAATGAGGAAGAGTCTTCCTAGAGGGGTGTCTTCTGTTGATTACGATGTCTGGATTAAAGAGTTCCGTTTTCCACGCAATTTTGCAAGACTTTAAATCATTAAATAATCCTTCGACCATTTTCAGTATTTTATCAGCGAACCATACGATATATTTATCGTTCCTATTCGCACCAAACATAATACCCTTCATTACATTTAGAGCCCCTCCAGGCCAATAAAACTCGCCCGTTAAATCAAAAGCAGCGTGAGTATGGGTGGCATGCACTAAAATGCTTTCAAAATTTAAAGAGGGATATTTCTTAATTATTTTATTTCTAATGTATTTTGTTATAGATAAAGGAACTTTTAACAAATCTAAAGATATTAGAAGCAAGAAATCTTTATTAGACGCTACTGAATTGCTTTCTATTAAAACGCTATGAACATAAATGTCATCTAACTTCCCTAAACAGGGTTTTTTGCGTGTATATCCTGCCAAAGGTTTAGATACATATTCTTTGGGAGTAATATTTAACTTACTAAAAGCAACTTTCATTGGATAATATTAAAAGTAATTTACTCAAAAAGTTTTCTTTTTTAAAAGTTAGATTAAAAGAATGTCTTTTACGAAAAATTTTTATCTTTTCAAATATTTTTTCTAATAATTCATTAATTTAAAGAGTTGATTTTTTTATGGCTTTGAGTAAATTAGACGTATTAGGTATGGAAGGCACAATTTCTAATTATAAACAGGGGCGCCATACTATACATTTAAAGCATTGTATTATCGTGTTTCCAAAGGTTAAGACTAGAAAAGAGGCTAATAAACTGTGCGGGAGAACTGTAGTTTGGGTAAGTTCTACGGGAAAAGAATTAAAAGCTGTAATAACTCGCGCACACGGCAACAGCGGAGCGGTTAGAGCCCACTTCAAAAAAGCCGGGGTACCTGGACAAGCTCTGGGGACTAAAATTAAAATTATTAAATAATTTTTTAGTTTTCATTTAAAAATTAATTGAAATCTAACTCTCTTCTTACTAATTTTTAGCATTTCCGAGATAATACATAAATAACACACTTATTTTAGTAAGTTATTTTCATCTATTTCAGTTGATAAAGCGATCAAAAATAGATTTTTTTTTAATTAAATTAGGTCGGGTTTAAACTTAAATATGTCGGAGCAACACTTCCAAATATGTCATTTTTGCCAGCGAAACGTGAAGATAGCGTATTATTGTGAAAATTGTGGCGTTAGTTGTTGTTCTGATTGCCTTCACGAAGAAAAAATCGATTCTTATGTTTGTCAAGATTGCAATTCAAAAAATATAACCATCTCAGGATCAAGCAAACAAAAGATTTGTAACGATTGTGGAAATGTGAATATAATCCAAACGAACCAACTTTTAAAATCTTGTCCCAAGTGTCATTCTCATCAAATTGTTAATATCTACGAAAAGAAGGAAGATTTAGAAAAACAATTTTTAGAATTAATTAAAAACGCACGCTCCTTTATTGATCCATTCAGAGATATAGTAAACTCCCTTTATATGATGAGGCAGAAAGTAATAGATGCACGATCGCCTCCAATAAGGTGTTATCATTATCCAAAAATGGAGTCCGACCTCTTAGCGCTCTTTAAACTATTTATATACGCAAAAGAAACTCTTCTCGAAAAAATACATAATTTTATCCAACATTTATCTATAAATAAAGAATATTTTTTTAATATTTACACTCAACAAAATTCTAACATAAGAATTATAGAAGACATTTTAGAAAATTTAAATAGAAGCTATAATTCTATAACTGATTTTATTCAGAGTAATGTAAAAACAATAAATACTAGCATAGATAACCTGTTAAAAAATCTTATTTTCATAGATAAAATCACATTTTATTTCAAAAACTATGTTAAATTTCTTAATTTAGCAGATGATGAAAAACCTGTTTATGCGATATACGCAAAATTAGCTAATGGTCTTAACACACAAGATAAATACAAAAAAGATAAAGGTATCCTGTTTATTACTAATTTTGACTTGTCGTTTGTTCACGAATATGGAAGATTAAAGAGAAAGCAAAAAGGCATCTTTAAAGCACCGGTTAAAGATTTAACTAGCGTTAAAATAAAAGGTAAGGTGTTTAAAAAGCTTTATATCGAATTTCCTTATGGTAGATATGAATTCACTCTTCCTACAAATTCTATTTCGCGGGTATTGGATTATATTCTACTAGCCAGAAGTTTTGATGAAACTATTGTGTATGATAAAGTAGCAGCGAAAAAGCTTTACGATATTGATGTCGATTTGAGCGATTTAACTAATTATATTGAGGAGACAATAAATTCTTTCTTTAGTATTAAATGCCAATATAATAATGTTAATTCGAATAATGTACTCGTTAATCCTCACAATGCCAACCCATTATTCAATCAAAATCCAAGGAATTTACCAAATCAAATTCCACACCAAGCTCCACATGATCAAAATCAACCCACCTATCCAAATAATTTTAATTATCCATTTAATAATTATCAAAATGTGCCCGGAAATCCATTGCTTTATCAAAAAAATCTAGGATTTTCTAATCAAGGATTCGGCCAAATTCAAACTACTGAAGATTTAAATCGTTATAATAACACTATAAGGCACTACTTACCTCCAAATTACAATCAAAATGAATTCTTCATGCAAAATTTCCATGAGAGGGGTAGGATACAGAATTACGATCCTGTAAGGTCTAACAGCGGATATAAAAGCAGTTTTTCTGATGCTGAAGAGAAAAACTTTCTAATGAGAAAATTAGAACAATTACAAAGATCCAGCGCCCCTTCTTCTAATCCATTAAATAGAAATGATTTTGATGATCGCTCGTACGAACCGGCTTATTATCGATTGAATGAAAAAGTTAGACAGATGCCACAATATAACGAATATTCGAGGAATCATCTTTCGGAATTGTTTAATAATGACAATATGTCAAATCAACCGAACGATCTTCCAAGACCTAATTCAAAGAAAATGAATAAAACGAGAAGTAAAAAAATGTTTGAATTGGAAAAAGAAAAATATAGCCTCGAAGAAACGTTAAAAACGTTAGAATCAAAATTTGAATCTGGAAATATCTCGGAAATTGATTTCTTTAAAAATTTTAAGAACTTACAAAAGGATTTCTACACGATTGATAAAAAAATCGAATCGATCGACGAAGATATGCAAGAAGAAGATTTTTTAAGAAGAAATGCCAAAAAATTCGATAGAAAAAGATATTTTACCTAAAAAGTAAAAAACTACTTAAGATCGATTAAAAATTGGTAAAGAGAATAAGTTTAAAAAAATTAAGTTTCTAATTCTTTTCTAAGTTTGTCGATTTCGTCTTCTAATTTTGCTTTTGTTTTGATTTCAGTCTCTTCTTCCATCTCGTCAAACTCGCTCAGATATTGCAAGTCATCGGCAGGTACTTCTGGCATTTGGCCGCCCTGCTCCAGTAGCATCTCAGTTTCAAGTTGATTTAAATCGTCGGTTACATCGATTGCTAAATCAATTTCGGGATCTCCGGCAAGAATATCGGCAGACTCTTCTATTTCAGACACATATAATTCAGAGTCCTCTGCGATTTCAGCGATCTTTTCGGGGGCAACCTGAGTTGCAATACCTTTTAGCTCATCCCTAATTCCGCCCATTAAATCGCCTGTCATTGATATCATTTGACCCTCTTCGATAGCCTCTATCTGTCTTTCTATTCTGGCTCGAATGTTGTTCGCGCGATCTACTTTCAACTGATATTGTTTGTGTTGAATTAAATAATTTTTCGCTCTAGTTCTTTCTCCTCTCTTTATCGCAATTTTAGCGTTTTTTCTAGCAATCTCTGATCTTCTGTTGTAAGTTTTATTTGCTAACGCTATTTTTCTAATGTGCGATTTAGCTTTAATAACTAATTCATCTTTTTCTTTAGCTTTACGGGGAAAAAGTTTTTTTTTAAGTGCCATTACTTCTATTCACTCCTTTTAGAGTAATTTTATTAGTATCTCTTATATTATTAATATGATATTATTAACTTAAAAATTTGATAGAATTTAATTTAGTATAATAGTTCTTATCAATAAATCTTTTAGAGTCCAATAATAAATGAAAAAAATAATTTTAAATTTCGAAAAAAAGACCCACAATTTCAAAGATTTGGTGCAAGAAGCTTTTAACATGAATTTTCTCAATTTCTTGCTCTCTGAAGAAACTTATTCCGAATTGGAAAAGATCGAAAGAATTAACAGTTTTACCAAAAATCTTGAAATTCCCGCTAATAATCTAATTTTTGACAATCTAGAACAACTAAAAAAAGAAAAAAGATTAGGTGTAAATTGTGGTTTTTTTATGGAATTAAAATTAAAAAACGATGAAAAAGCAGTAATAGAACTTTCCAAAACCAATGAAGTAGATTTTATAATAGTATCGGCAAAAGATTGGAAAGTTATCCCTTTTGAAAACCTTATTGCCGCAATGCATACTAACGATACGGATCTAATTGCTATGGTTGAAGACATTGAAGAAGCTGAATTAATGTTAAAAACATTGGAAACAGGGGTCGATGGAATCCTTATTACCCCAAAAAATGTCAACGATATCGTTCAGTTAAAATCACTGATTCATCCTGAGATTAAAATTGAATTAGCTAAAGCAAAAATAACTAAAATACAAAATATACCTGAGAGCGAGAGAGTTTGCGTAGATAGTACTTCTTTATTACAACCTGGTGAGGGATTTCTCGTTGGTTCAACGGCACGTGGTTTTGTACTTATACATTCTGAAACATTTGAAACAAATTTTGTGAATTCTAGACCATTTCGTGTCAACGCAGGCGATGTATCTGCGTATATCATAGTTCCTAACGATGATCCTGAAAGGATTTATCGAACAAATTATTTAAGCGAATTAAAAGGCGGCAAGAGAGTCTTAGCTATAAACTATAAAGGAGAAGCTCGAATTGTTTCTATTGGACGCGTAAAAATAGAGATTCGACCAATGTTGAGATTTGAATTGGAAGTTTCTGAAGGCAATAAAAAAATTCCCTTGAGTTGTATATGTCAAAATGCCGAAACAATTCGATTAGTTGCTCCGGATGGTAAAGCTAAATCTGTTGTTGCTATTAAAATTGGCGACGAGGTTTTAGTACATATTGGACCAGGAGCGACTCATTTTGGAACTGCCATAAAAGAATCCATTTTGGAGAAATAATTAAATAATTAAATAATTTTACAATATCCTAATAAAATAAAACAAAACAAAAGCCTTTGCATTAATATGACAACTTATTGGGCGCCAATGCTTCACGCTTACCAACCTCCATACCAGGATGTTGGTGTTTTGCGAAAAATTAATAAAGAGTGTTATAAACCTCTATTTTCTATGTTAGAAGAGCACGAAAATATCAAAATCAGTCTAAACATAAATAGTAACCTTATTGAAATGTTCCACGAATTTGATTTAGAGGATACACTGGAGTTATTAAAAAATTTAGTTTCTGAAAACAAAATTGAAATTCTCGGAACCGCAAAATTTCATCCTATTCTTCCCTTAATACCCGAAAAAGAAGCTCACAACCAAATTCGATTAAATGAGGAGGTTAATAGGTTGGAATTTCAAAAATGGGAACGAAAGGGTTTTTTTCCGCCCGAAATGTCTATTAACTCTAAAGTTGCCAAATTCATTCGGCAATTAGGTTATAAATGGGTAATAATGAGCGGAATAGCTTGTCCAATAAAATGGCCCTATGATTACATATATAGTTCTCCAAATGGATTACAGCTTTTTTTTAGAGACGATATTTTAAGTAACAAAATTTCATTTAATAATATTAGTGCAAAAGAATTCGTCAAAGATTTAAATGAAATTTTTAAAAATAAAAAAGAGTCTAAGGATAAAGACAAATATGTTATCACTGCGATGGATTCTGAGACATTTGGTCATCATATAAAGAAATATGAAAGAGTTTTTTTGAGTAAAGTTTTTGAACTTATTGACTCACAGAAAGAAATTAAGATTGTATTTATATCCGATTTAGATAGATATTTTCCGGTTCATAAAGAAAAAATAATTCCACGAGATTCAAGTTGGAGCACTACTCATGAGGATATAAAGGCCCATATCCCGTTCCCATTATGGGACCATCCTGATAATAGCATCCATAAATTATATTGGAAGATAATGAGAAGCCTAAATAATTTAATGACATTGTTAGAAAACCTAGATTTAACTCAAGATTGGGAAGTAGAAAATTACTATAACACAGCTAGATGGTTTTATGATAAAGGAATTTGTTCGGATAGTACATGGTGGGCTAATCCTCTTCGAGATGCGTGGAGTCCTAACTTGATTCATAAAGGAATTGAGTTTCTTATGAGATCTGCTCTTAATGCTCAACTAGCATTAGTTCACGCTAATCAATCAGATTTAGGAGAAGGATATTTTGATTCGATAACATTTTATCATAATCTATTACTTATGGAAATTTACTCAATAACTAAAAAAAAAATAAAAGAGTAAATAAGATTGAAATCAAAGGATTTGAGTTAAAGACTTTAGAATATCTAACTCCTATAATTTCCCCGTTTGTTTACCATACTACTTTGATTGTTTTAAATAACAATAAACTATATAATTTTTAGTTTATATAATAAACTAAGTGTGCTTTAGTAGAAAATACCCTAATTTTTTGAGTATAATGTCAAAAGAAAATGAAAAACAACAAATAGTAAAACATTGCGTGTACTGTGGGACTCAAATTGAAGAAAGCAAAATCTACTGTCCTAAATGTGGAAAACTCGTAGTAAAAATTGAGCCAAGCAAAGGAACAAAACCACCTCAAAAAAAAACAGTTTCAAGAAAATGTTCTGGTTGTGGGTCGATAATAACCTCTTCTGTACTAGAACAATGCCCTATATGTAATACTAAGCTAGAAAAGATACCAAAACTTCAAAAAACACAATCAAGTGAAACACATCTCAATAAAACGGGTTATGTCTTTACAAATAAAAAGTTGGTGCCAGAACAAAAATTTATAATAAAAAAAGAGACTTGGAATTTTAGAGAGGGTATTAGCGTTTTTGGTAACTCTCTTATGGTATATATAATTATTCGATTACTAATTACTATGTTATTAACTCTACAATTAGAATCTTCTGATCCAATTGATTTAAATATTACAACAATACTATTAAGTCAAATTCCTGACGTCTTATTTGGGTTGTATCCCGTGTGGTACATTTATTCAAAAAAACATAATTTTCAAAAATTAAGGTTAAATTTTAAAGCAAGACCATTTTTAATTGCGCTATTAATTGGCGTAATCGGGAGTATAGGATTAGTAATTATTGATAATTTCTCTTCGTTATTAATACAGTTTATGTACGACTCCGGAATAGATTTTTTTGATATTTTTTCTTATTTAGCCAATCAATCTCTGGTAATCCAAAACACAGATTTAATCTGGGTAATATTGCTTATGGTTATATTATCTTTATCTGCAATTTCTACAGAATTAGTATTTAGAGGAGTGTTACATAATACTCTAAAAGAACGTTTTGATAATAATTTACTAGGGAGGTCTTCAGTAATTTTTATAAACGCGCTAATATACTCAGTTCTTTTTCTATTGTTTACTTTACCAATAGGAATTTATTTCTTTTTAGTAAATTTCATGGTTTTTATATTTTTAGGTATACTATACGAAGCCAATAAAAATATTCTCACCACAATCACCGCTAGCATCATTTACAATATTGCTATTGTTATCTTGATAGTGTATTTTTAATTTTTTGATCGCACCATATTATTGTTTAATATAAAATTTTATAAAAAAGAAAAATCACATATCTCTAGTGGCATTATTAGTAACTTTTATTCTTTTAAATTTGACATGATCTAAACAACTTGGAGAAAGAGAGATTGGGTAAAAGGTATTACGCAAATAAAGGAAGCAAGGATAACGTTATTATCTCGATTGCTGGTCCACACGGAATCGGAAAATCAACCGTCTTTAATCTTTTAAAGAAAAATTTGGGAGATAATAACAAATTTAAATTTTTTCCAGAAAGATACATAAAAATACCTCCTTTTCCATTTGGCTCTGACAACAAACAAATTGCATTTCGAAGTGAAATTCACTTTCTCCAACAATTAATCAGAAGAAATAAGAATATTACGAATTTTGACAACCAATATAATGGCAGAGTTATTATTTTAGATCGGACTCCTATTTGTGTATTAATATATTCCAAAAGTTTGTATCTTAAGGAAAAGGATTATAACCTTATCCTTGATATGTATAAATCAGTTAAATGGAAAGAAGATTACATCGTATATCTTACAGCTGAACCCAATACAATATTAAAAAGAATTATTCAAAGAGGCTCAATTGATAAAATTAGAAAAGAGTGGAATGAAAGCGACAAAGAGTATTTGTTAAAAATTCTTTCCTATTACAACCAATTTCTACTATCCAAAACTCAAGCTAAAAAAATATTTATAATCGATACAGATAAATTAACCACAGAAGAGGTTGTAGAAGAAATTAAAAAAATAATAACCAATTTATCTGATTATTCGTTCAATAAACATGTTAATTCTCCCTCTACGCAAAAGAATTTAAATGATTTCATGTAATTATAATAAAATATATTAATATAGATTTTATGTTATAAATTAAGAGAATATAATAATTATTGAATTTTAATTAACTTTAACCAAAAAAACAGTTTGATTTAAAATGTCCGAGTCGCTTGTGCAAGGTATTCGCGAGAATATGATGAAAATTTTAAAGCTCGAGGAAGAAAAAACGGATTTAGAAAATTTAGCTGTTTTATCTAGAGTTGGTATGAAAGTAGCTTCTTCTACTTCTTATGAACTTGACGCTGACGCAACTTCCGCTTCGAGTACCGCATTAATAGATTTGGGATTGAGGTTAAGTGAAGCAACAGCTCATGGCGCTTTAACAGAAATTATTCTTCATAATACTTCCGGGTATAGTATTATTTTAGCAATTAACGACGAATATCTTGTATTTGGTGGTTTAAAAAATGTATACCGAATAGGTTACTACCTTGGTTATTTACGCGAATTAGCACTAAAGTTGAATATATTAATCTCAGGAGAACAAATAACTGAAATGACTCTTTCTTTAGAGGAATCCGAAAGGGCTAAACTAAGGGAAGAGCAAGAAAAAGAGGAAATAATTGATATAGTTAAACCTAGTATAGAAGAAGATAAGGCTGCGTTAGACGGTTTATTAGGGTTTTTAGACGACTGGGAGAAGGAAGGTGGCGAAATCGAGGACCCTGAATCTAAAAACGAAAATAACATTGTTTCAATCCCATCCTCTCTTGGTTTAGAATATGAAAGGCAATTAGAACGCGCCACTGAGAGTACGGAAGCTCATGTGCCGATCTCTTCTACTACTGAAAGCAATGAACCACAATTTAAAGTTTATGACGACGAAATTGCCCCAGTGCCCCTTGAAGATTATACTCCGATGGAGATAGAAGAGGACCCCAGCTATCAAGAGCCTCAAATCGTACAGGAACAACCTTTACAGGAGGGTTTGCTTTCACTCGAAGATCTTCCTCCACCTGATTTTAATACTGAATTTGTAGAAGGTGCTTCAGAGTATGAAACTGAATTTGTGTTAGATAAAGAGTCAGCAACCTTTGAAAATGTTTTAAAAGATCTCGGATGGGACGAAGAAGAAGATTAATTAATTTAATTATCTAATCTTGTATCAATAGAATCCAACTTTTTCTTATTAATGATTTTTCTTCAGTAAAATTGATAATAAATATTAAATACGTTATTCTCTAATCTATAAATATTATTAATTTAATAATAAAAACAAATTAAGAAATAACATGTGAATCGTTATGAGCGATACAGAATTAGAAAGAACTGAAACTACAAAGGGAAAGAGAATTATATTCGGATTTCCAAGGTTGGGCACGTCATTGGTATTAGGAATCGAAGGATTTGCTCTATTTACGCTCTATTACCTAGGATATGGTTTGGACTCGATTTCAATAGGGTTTGCTTTAGCAATGGGTTATTTAAGTATAGCTGCGGGACAATTCTTATTAGGATGGTTTAGTGACGCTAAATATACTAAACTAGGAAGACGAAAGCCATACTTGGTAATATTTGGACCATTATTGGGGATCTCGTTTATATTTCTGTTGTTACCAGCATTAGTTTTGCCAGATATGGCCGATAAAAATATCTTATTTATATGGTTATTAATTTGGGACGTAATTTTTAGATTTAGCTATGCTGTAACAACGCCTTATCAAGCTTGGATGGCAGAATTATTTCCTACTTCTGAGCGCCCAAAAGTATCTCAAACCCAAAACACCTTCAATTTTATAGGGAATGGGTTAATGGCACTCACCACCTTACTTGTTTTAACAGGTGTCTTTGAAAAGGTAGCAGCTAATCCTAATGTTATTCCTCCTGAATTTCTATTGATCGTAGTCGTATTTGGCATTATTTCTTCAATACTTTTTATTCTAATTGTATTTGTAATGCCAACAGAACCAAATCATACAATAGAATCTAGTCTATGGGAAAGTTTAAAAACTACAGTTAAAAATAATAATTTTATGAAAATTGTTCTCATGCAAGGAATTTCAGGCTTTGGATGGTCAATAATAAGTACAGTGATGTTGACTTATACTGAAGACGTATTAGCATTAGGGACCACAGAATATATCATTGTCGCAGTTATATTTCTTCTAAGTATCTTTGTATTTTTATACTTATGGAGAAAACAGATAGAGAGAATAGGGAAAAAGAAAACACTTTTATATATCTTTTTAATTGCAGTAGTTTTTCTACCAATAACATTACTAGGTTTAGTTGGAGCAATTCCCAATTTAATACTTGGAATATTCTTTATAACCGGAATTGGATTAATTTTAGGCGGGTGGTACCTATTTCCATATATTATGTATGCAGACATTGCCGAAGATGACGAAAAATCTACTGGAGAATTAAAAGCAGGTGTTTATGTAGGTTTTCCGAGTATAGTACTTAACATATTCCAAGCAATTGGTGTTTTCTTGCTTGGCCTGATGTTAGGATTGCCTGATGTTACGGTAGGAACCTCAACTTTTTCAATAGGCTTGGTCATTTGGGGTCCAATATGTTCTCTCATCTTACTAGTTTCTTATTTCTACACAAGAAAATTTGTTGAACTAGATTTCGAATGGGAAAAATAAAAATCCATTTTTAATTTTTTTTTTTTAAACTTTTAGATCATTAAAAACAAAAGCAATACCTAATTATTTTAATAGAGTATGGATATTTTTGACAAAGTTTTAGAGATTTACCAAGAATATTACATTTGCCCACATTGTTTAGGTAGAATGTTCTCCTTGTTAGGGACTGATACAACCAATTACGATAGAGGTATATCTCTCTTGTTGGCAATTACTCTGGAAAATCACAGAACATATTTAGCCCGAGACGGAGACCACGAAAGTGCTATCGTTAAGTTAAGAACACTAGCAGAAAAAGCATTATACGCGCCCGCTCAAAGTGTATTGAAGAAAGAAGGTTTTGAATACAACAAGGTTAGTAAGCTTGAAAAGTGTTATTTGTGTGAAGACATTTTTTCCGATATCCATAAATATGCCGAAAAAGCAGAAGAACAACTTCAAAATATTGAGTTCAAAAACCTTCTTGTAGGAACTACTGTGAACTCTCAAATTGTCAACAGAGAAGATAACTTTAAAGCTCAATTCACTTTACTGGATTCTGAGTCGTTTAAAAGTCATTTTAACCGAGAAGTTGGAAAATGTTTATCATTAATTTTAGGAAAACCCGTAGAATTTGCTAAACCCGATATGACGGTTGTTTACTCGTTGAAACTTGACTCGTTTGAGATAAATTTGCTTATAAGATCAATTTTTATCTATGGACGATATAATAAGTTTCTTAGAGGGATTCCACAAACTCATTGGGACTGTAGGACATGTAGAGGAAAAGGATGTGAAGAGTGCAATTTTACTGGAAAGCAATATCCAACTAGTGTAGAAGAAATTATTAGCCCAGAGTTCGTTAATAAAGCAAGAGCAGAAGGCTCAAAGTTCCACGGAGCTGGGAGAGAAGATATTGATGTAAGGATGTTAGGGGAAGGTAGACCCTTCATTTTAGAACTAATAAAACCCAAAACAAGATTTTTAGAGCTAGAGAGAATACAAAAAAAAGTTAACAAAAGAAACAAAAAAAAAGTTAGAATTAACGAGTTAAAGTATAGTAATAAAGAACAAGTTAAAGCTCTAAAGTTAGACGCTGAAAACACCAGAAAGGTCTATAAAGCCTTGACTTATTCTAATGAGAAAGTAACAAAAGATAATTTTGGAAATTTATTAAAAAAATTAAAAGATGCACTTGAAAATAAAAAGATTCATCAAAGGACACCTGTCAGAGTGTCTCATCGTCGTGCTGATAAAATTAGAAATAAAAAAATCTATCTATTGGAAGGAAAATTCGTTAAACAGGGTGTATTTGAATTTCTTATCGAAACTCAAGGAGGAACTTACATTAAAGAACTCATAAACGGCGACAATGGAAGAACAACGCCTTCAATTACAGAAATATTTGGTTTCTCCGTTGTCTGCAAGAAACTAGATGTGCTAAAAATATGTTAGTTAACTTGTTAAAGTTGTTAAATCAAAAAATAAATAAATTATGTTGCATATTTTGAATAAAATACTTGATTTTTTAATAAAAAATAATTCAATATAGCGAAGGGAAGCAATTTGACTTTACATAAAGGTTATAGGAACAAATCGCGTCAAAGACATAGGAAAAATGTAAGAGATAGAGGGTTGGGTTCTATAGAAAAATACTTAATCGATTATGAAATAAACGATAAAGTGGATGTTATTACCGACCCATCGCAACATAAGAGAGGATTCCCCCATAGAAGATATCATGGGTTAACTGGCACGGTCGTCGGTATAAGAGGGCGTTGCTACGAAGTTGAGGTTAAATTAGGAAATTCTAAGAAAATGCTATTAATTGGAAAGGAACATTTACGAACTAATAAGGGAATGGCAAAATAATTTATTATATTAGCTAAAAAATCAGTGATTTGTATGTCTGGACGTAAAATAAGTGAAAAAACTATTTCTATACCCGAAGTAAAAAAAATAATGGAAATAGTTAAGCAAAGAAAAGAAAAAATTGACGCTGAAGAGGGCCTTACTCATTTTCAAGAAATTACTTATAATTATGTAAATAAATTTGCTAAAATGAGCGAGAAAGATGCGATTAAAATTCAAAAATTTTTAATAGATAAATATGAAATCGAAGAAATTTACGCAATAAACATCGTAAACATTGATCCTCATACGATCCAAGAGCTTAGGATGATCTTAGAGAAAAGTTTCATTGGAAAAACATTTAATGAGTTGCAGTTACAAGAGCTTCTCGCTCAAATGGAAGAACTAAAAACTTCTTAAACGGATTCTTACTATATAGCTTTTAAAAAGTGAGTTAAACAACGAAGAATTTATAAATTTTAATTGTTTTAATTTTTATTGAGCAATCCTTATTAAAAAAGGAATATTCAAAATTTAAATAATTATGCATATCGGGAAAGTAAACAACAATAAGAAAATTGGTCGGTATGGAAAGGAATCGAGATCGATACAGAAGGCCTCCTCACAGACCCAAGTATCAAAGAAGAGAGCCAAGGAAAAAGAAACAATTTATCAAAAAATATCGAGAACTAGTAATACTAGATATATTATTGCACGGTCATCCAGAAGAAGATAAACCTAGTTGGTCCAAAACACCAATTGCTCAAGTTCTTACTTTTCCAGACTTTGTCCTTTATGAAGTTAAATGTAATAGAGAATCTGAGATTAAAATTCAAGAAAAAAATACATACGAAGTGTTCTTAACACAAAACAAACTTAAAGAAGTTTTAAAAAAAATTGATTATAAAGATTTAACAAACACTTCAAAAGCTCTGATTCAACCTATTCTTGAAAATGAAATACTAAATTACGAAGAAGAATTCCTTAATTTCTTTAATAACTCTACATCAATAACTCCAAGAATGCACTCGCTTAAGTTATTACCTGGTGTTGGCCAAAAACATATGTGGGAATTAATAGAGGCAAGAAATAGGCAAAAATTCACAACATTTCAAGATATAACTGACCGAACAAGTTTATCTCACCCCGCAAAGCAGCTCGCTCAAAGAATAATCAAAGAATTGCAACGTGATGGGATAAAATATTACTTATTCTCGAAGACACGCAGATATGAATGAATAACATGAATAAAAGAGAAACTCAACTTATTTTAAATGAATTAGGAATAATACCTAATAAAAGACTAGGCCAAAACTTTCTCTTTGACAATAATATTGTAAAAAAAATAATATTAGAATCGCAAATCTCAGAAGACGAAGTAATACTAGAGATTGGCCCTGGTTTAGGCATACTGACAAAAGAACTATTGGCGTTTTCTAAAAAAGTCTACGCTTATGAAATTGATTTTAAATTGTTTCAATATCTTAAAAAAAAAATTTCTCAAACTGCAAATATTGAAATCTATAATGAAGATATATTAAAGGCAAAAATTCCTCCGCAAATCGATGTAATAGTCTCAAACATCCCTTATTCCATTACCGGACCAATCTTTGAAAAAGTTTTTTATAACGAAAAACCTCCTCGAGGTGTTTTAGTAATTGAAAATAGCATAGCAGAAAGAATATTTATACAAAATAAATACAAGACTTTCTCACGAATAACGGTTAGTTTCAACGCTTTCATGATACCTGTAAAAAAATACAATATATCTCGATTTAAATTTTTTCCAGCCCCAAGGATTGATTTATCTTTAATAATTGTTAAACCTAGAAAAGACATTAACCCCTTTTTATTATCTGACATAAATAGGTCGTTCTTTCTGAGATTCGTCGCTGGCATAATGCCTTACAAGAATAAAAACATTGTAAATGCAATTAGTCTGTTTCTTAAGAATGAGAATGTAATAAATATTCCAAAACCAAAAATTCTTCAGTATTTAAAAAATAAAAATTTAAATAACGAGAAAGTAACTAAATTTAAAGTCGACGAACTCGTGAAAATAAGCGAGTTAATCTTTAATTTAATGAATGAAACCCTTTCAATTTAGATGGTGAGAATAATATACTCTTTTCCTGAACCCAAGATCAATAACATTTTTGATGATGTATATTCTCCTTCTGAAGATAGCTACTTAATGATAGACTATTTTAGAGAAAAAATCGATGAAAATTATTTTGATGGGTTTGAATTAGCTAAAATTAGAAATGTCTTGGATATGGGCACTGGAACTGGAATAATCGCAATATTTTTACAGTTAATAAAAACGATTGTTCCAAAATTTTCACCTCAAATTTTCGCTTCAGATATACTTGAAAATGCGATAAAATGCGCAACTTCAAACGAAAAAGCTAATAATTTAGAAAATAAAATAGAATTTATCCAATCAGATCTGTTTAAAACGTTTCCCTCTATCCTTAAGAACTCGTTTAACATTTTAATTTTTAATCCACCCTACTTGCCTTCTTTTAAGTTTAAAAATGAAGGTTGGGATAAGAAAAACACCGACTATTGTTGGAATGGTGGAAAAGAGGGCTTTGAGGTATTCCTTGAATTTATTCGAGATGTTAAACCCTTTATAGATCCAAACCAAAAGTTTTACATTTATTACATCAGTTCAAGCACAACGAATTTAAAAAAATTGAACGATAAATTAAATATTCAAGGTTTTAAGAACACTATTTTAAAAAAAGAGCATATTTTTTTCGAGGATATTATTTTGAATCGCTTGGAAAAAAGCAATGATTAAAACGGTCTTCTAGCTCTACGCTTTTCTAATAATGAGACGCCATAGCTATTTAAAGTTCTTGATAAATTATTAAATAATAAATTAACCTCAGCGGGCTTAAAAACAGCTCTTCTATGAGCTTCAATTTGAGGAATAGGTAAGCCATAATATTCATTTAAGCTAGAGATAGGCAAGAGGATAGACGATATCAAATCAGCTTTCTCTGAAGCATCTTTCAATGAGTGTTTCTCGTCCATAAAAAACTCAATTCTACACGGAGTATCATGAAGCGTAGTTTTAAGGTAGAACGCATAAAAACTAAAGGGAAAATAATAAGGAATTTCTTTTTTTATACCTGTATCCCTAATTTTGTCAAGTTCCTTTTTACAATTAAAGATACAGCTTCTTTCTGATTTTATTAAAACTCTATTGAATAAATCTAAATCGGAAAAATAATCTACTATTTGGCGATAATTAATTTTTATAAAATCTGTTAAATTCGTAGTGCTTGGCTTCAACATCTGAATTGAGTTTCTTATTAGATGGGTTAGTGCTGAAGTCCGCGTATCTTTTATTGACCCTATTAAAATTATTCCCTTTTCAATACAATTAGAATATAATGTTTGATATTCTTTCAATAATTTATCGTATTTTATTGAAATCTCAAGATCTTTGGAAAAGATTAAATTTATAGGCATAATAACGACTGAGCCATCTATAATAATTAAATCTATTGAATTATTTTTTTCAATTAACTCATTTAAGAGTTTAATTTCCATAAAGGTCATATCCATAGAAACCTTAGTCTCCACAGCGTTCTCTTCACGATTAATATAATTTGCTTGTACCATATAATTATTGAACCCTGTTATGTCTGGAAAATAATCTATTTTAGACGAATGATTTTTGTAGAAATAGTATTTCACAGCTATAGCTTTCAAAAAAGAAAAATCTACATTCATGAATTTTTTTACAACAGAACTTCCATCAACGCTAACAACATTCAAACCTCTTATATTGGAAGGTGATACTTGCTTTTTAACTATATTTTCTTTAATATTATAATTGGGGTATTTTATAAATTCTGAAAAATCTAAATTCTCACGATTATCGAGTAAACTTTTAGCAAATTTATTTTTTAAATTTTCAATTCCTAAGTATTCTTGAGCGATTGATTTTAATTCTATTAGCAACAATTGTTCTTTTGTTAAACCGGATTCATTAGAAAGAATATTATTTTTGATGTCTTGATTGGATTTGATAATATTTGACTTTGAAAAATTATCTCTAATAGTCATCTAATTTTATAATGAAGAGAGTTAATATTAATAACGATGAGAGATTAAATTTTATAATTTTTTTCCAATTCGAATCATTAGAACTCTTTACTAAAAATGGCTATTAATTTAGGAAAAGATCCATCGTTACTAATCATTATTACATTTTTCGAGATTTTCTTAATCCTTATACCTGCTTTTATTGCTTCAAAAATAGAAAAAAGACCGATTATCGAAGAATTTAAAGAAATGGGCTTTCTACAAAAAACAAATAGCTTAAAAAATTTAACCCTAAAAATTTTCCTAGGATTACTAATTGGAACCTTATTGTTTTTCTTTAGTAGCTTTATGTTATATTTTTTTACTTTTATAGTGCAAACTTTATTTGGAACGCAATTTGTTGAGCAGGGGGTAGAAAATGCGATCACAACAGAGCCTTTTAATCCCACAATTACCCAATTGATAATTATTATAACGATTCAAATAATTATTGTTGGTCCGTGTGAAGAAGGCTTTTTCAGAGGCTTTATTATAAAAAAAAGCCAGAAGAAAATGAAGCTAATATATTCAGTAATATTATCCACATTTATTTTCACAATTTATCACGTTCCTCCTTTCCTCGTCCCAGTATCAACAATTATTACTTTTTTCGGTTATTTCTTCACGCTTGGATCTTTATTGGCTCTAACTTTCATATCTTTTAAGAATTCTTTACTCCCGAGCTCTATCGCTCATTCTATATTTAATATACTAATTCTAATATTATGAGTTTTAAGTATAATTGCGATAAAAGGTTTAAAAGTATTGAAAAATAAATAAAAAACATACATTTAAAAAATCTTGCAAAGATAAATATAATTAGTTCAATCGAAAACATTATAAATTAAATTTAAGGATTAATAAATCATAAAATTAAAAGCAATTACAAGTCGCTTATACGGGTTAAGGAAATTGACGGATTATGATTATACTTGGAAGATAATGATGTTGGGTGACGCGGCTGTTGGTAAAACCTCACTCACTATCAGATATATCTCTGGCTTCTTTCTTTCTGACTTAAAACTAACAATTGGAGTCGATTTCTATTCTAAGACCACCAACCACAACGGAAAAAAGGTCAAACTACAAATATGGGATTTTGGTGGCGAGGAAAGGTTTAGGTTTCTACTCCATCAATACTGTAAGGGCGCAAATGCTGCATTCTTTCTATACGACATAACTAATCGCCTTTCGTTAGATCACTTGCCAGACTGGACTCAGATCATTCGAGAACACGCAGGAGATATTCCCATTATGTTAATTGGTTCGAAGCTTGATTTAGAGGAATTTAGATCTGTTCCAAGAGAAGAAGGGATATTAGCGGCCAAAAAGTATAATTTATCGTCATTTATAGAACTATCCTCCAAAACGGGGGCAAATGTTGAAAAATCGTTTGACGATATAACAACTACTCTTTTTGAAAGGTATAAACCAAATGATTGAGCTTACTCATTTATTTAAGGAAAAATAGCCAAATAAAGATAAATAAGAAATAATCTAGAGAGTTAATATTTAATTTATATCTTTATTAAAATCAATATATAAACATTTCAGTTGGGAATTTATGATTTTTAAAGAATTAGGCAACACAGGTCTGAAAGTTAGTGAAATTGGATTAGGCACAGAATATTTATTTAGGGAATCAAAAGAAACTACGATTGATGTAATTAATCATGCTATTAAACATAAAATTAATTATGTTGATATTCTTTTCACAGTACAAAATTATCTCGAGAAATTAGCAGCAGGAATTAAGGGTCATAGAGATCAACTCATAATTACGGGGCATTTAGGGACGAAAGATAATGAAGGTAGATTTCAGAAAACAAGAAATATTGAAGAATGCAAGAAATCGTTCTTAAAAATGTTATCTATATTAGAAATTGATTATGTAGACATTCTTAATATACAATTTGTTACGCTGAAAGATTTACCTAAATTATTTAATGCGGGAGGTTTATACGAGTTAGCATTATCATTTCAAAAAGAAGGAAAAGCTAAATTTATTGGAATTAGTACTCATAACGTTTCAATTGCCATACAAGCTGTGAATAGTGGAAAGATTGATACGATCATGTTTCCAATTAATTTTGTAAATCATAATTTATCTGGTAGGGAAGAACTATTAACAACATGTTTGAAAAAAAGAATTGGTTTGATAGCAATAAAACCTTTTGCTGGTGGAAAGCTTTTAATGCGTAACCAAACGGTATATATCGCAAAGTATCAAACTGGAGGAATCAAGCTTAAAAAAAAGATTCCTCGAGATTTAACACCGATGCAATGTATTAATTACGTAAATTCCCTTCCAGGAGTTTCAGTTGTTCTTACAGGGGTAAAAAGCGTTGAAGAATTAAACGAGAATCTCAAATATTTAACTCAGAAAGAAAAGGATCGAGATTTTTCATCGTTAATAGAATTTTTTAAGAATGATACAAATTAAATTGATTTGTTCCAAATTTGCATTTTATCTGCCTCCCTATTACTCCACGCAAAATAGGGTATTGCTGTGAATATCTCGTTGTTTGAATTTTTTCCGGTAATGATATTAATTCCTCCTAATAGTTCTGGTTTAT
>JABCSY010000113.1 GCA_018238625.1 Promethearchaeota archaeon | reverse complement strand
ACTGGCAAAAGCAGTAGTTATCGCCTTGATAACTCTGATGATCGGTTTCGCTATATTTGCTTTGGTTGGAGTAATTGATTTAGCTCCAAAACCTTTAAAAATATGGGGTGCGGTTGTCGGAGGTCTAGTATTTGGTATTGGAATGGTTCTTGCAGCGGGATGTGCTTCCGGAACTACATACCGAGTTGGAGAAGGTATGATGGGCTCTGTCGTAGCTGGTTTTGGATTAACACTAGGAGCTTTAATGACTGCATCTGGCGTTTTATCTGATGCAAAAGTATTTTTGCAACAGACAGTAATTGGAGCAGGTCCAGCACTTACGCTTTTTGGAGAATTTAGTGCATTAACGCCGGTTTTTATGCTTATCTTAGGAATTGTCGGTGCTGCATTAACGTTTTATTTCTGGGGATTACCAGCGCTTAAAAAGAGAACAGAAGGCGAGCCTTTAATAAAATTCGACAACGCTGTTGAATCGATCTTTAAAAAAGCTTATCCTTGGTGGGTTACTGGAATCATTATTGGTATAATCGGAACTGTTGCTTATATAGTTGCTAACGGAGTACTAGGTATTACTGGAGGATGGATGGATTTAAGCTTGTGGCTTACTACAGGAAATACTGTTGTATGGTCTGGTTTTATAATTGTTGGTATTATCCTTGGAGCTTTCCTTGGTGCTATTATTAGTGGCGAATTTAAAATTAGAGTTCCAAAAGATGGATTGACTTTATTAAAACAGTTGATCGGCGGAATTTTAATGGGTTTTGGCGCTGTAACAGCAATGGGATGTAACATTACTAACATCTTAGGCGGTGTTCCACAGCTTTCATTACATAGTATTATTACAGGAGCCTGCATAATGTTTGGTTCTTGGATAATGGCTTATCTTCTCTTCATGAGAGACACGGATTAAGGAATGGAGTTGACAAAAAAAAATGGCTCGATTAGGAATTCTTTTTTTTGATGGACCTTACCAAACGCAAGCTTCTGAAACAGTTGTTAAGATATCTAACGCGGCTTTAGATAAGGGACATAGTGTACGCATCTTTTGCTATATGGACGCCGTTAACGCCGTCTTAGATAAGCAGAAGAAAATTGAAGGTATCTTTAACATCGAAGAAGGGTTTAGAGAGATATTAAGTAAAGGAGCCACTGTCAGACTATGTAATCTATGTCTTTTAGTTAGAGGTACTATGAAAAACTGTTTGACAAAGGAATGCGGCGACGTGAAGCGAGCAGGTACGCCTGATCTCGCGAAGATTATAGAAGAAACAGATAAACTTATAGTAATTTGTTAAAGGTGAAAAAAAAAATGGCAGAAGAGAAAAATGTAGTTATCCTTTTACGGCAACCACCTCATGGAACGCTTTATCCTGTCGAAGGATTGAGAATGACGGTTGCTGTTAGTGCTGACTTTGACCCAATTACTATTGCAATCAACGAAGCTGTATATACCTTTACTAAGGACGTCGATAAGACGATGTATGCCTCGCACATCGAGTTCATAAAAAATATCGATTTAGATATTTTTGTTGATAAAAAATCGCTTGATGAGCTTGGTCTTACAAAAGACGACCTTATAGACGATGTCAAAATCAAAGAGCATGAAGAAATATTAAAAATGATTGCGGATTCAACCGTAACCATACCATTTTAGGAGGATTGAAAAAAGATGGGTAAAAAAGTGTTGTATTTTATTACAAGTGAAGATATTGCTGGTGTAGAGCTTGCTTCAGAACACTCTGGAGAGGACGCAGTAACAATTCTTTTGCTTCAAAACGCTGTCTATCAAGCAAACAAAACTAATAAAATGGTTTCAAAGGCTCTTGATAAAAACGTAACGATTGTTGCAAATAAAGAAGACGTAGACCTACGCGGAATTAAAAGCTTCATATCTGATAAAGTTAAATTAATTGCTTACGATGAAGTGGTCGATTTAATTTTTGCAAACGATACCATTATCAATATGTAATACGTAGTAGAGGAAATTTAGGAGATTTAATTAATATTATTTTTTTTTATTTTTTATAATAAAATTAACTGATTTACGAATCAGGGCTGTTTATATAATAAACTTATCAAAATTCAAGCTATTCTATTATTATTTGACTGAAATTTTTCAGAATTATTAGTTAAAACCTAAATTCTTATAATTTTTACTTCGTATTTTCAATTATGAGTACGAAAAAAGTGAGCTCAGATCTTATTAGGTTGGCCCATGGAGCTGGAGGGGTATTACAAGAAGAACTCATCAATTTTATTACGAAAAATATTACTTATAAAAACTATAATAAAGGAATAGGTGTTGCAGAGTTAGACGATGGCGCTACGATCCCTTTAGAAGAGTACGAGCGCGAAATTGTAGTTACTGCCGATGGACATACCGTTTATCCACTGTTCTTTCCAGGTGGAAATTTGGGTAAGCTAAGCGTTTGTGGTACCGTGAACGATTTAATAATGATGGGCGCTCAACCAATAGCGCTAACTTCAATTTTAATCATTGAAGAAGGTTTTAAATTTGAAAAGTTGGAAAAAATAGTAAATTCGTTTAATTTTACTTCAAAAGAAGCAAACATCGCGATTATAGCTGGGGATACTAAAATAATGCCTAAGGGAACTCTGAACGAGATGATAATGGCAACTACCGGGATTGGAATCAAAGATAAAAGCATAAAAGTTTTAGATAGTAACTTAAAACCTGGTGACAAAATTATCGTAACTGGGAGCATAGGGGACCACGGTACAGCATTAATCGGTAGTCGTGAAGGGTTGAATATATCAAGCGATTTAGAATCAGATGTCGGGTTATTACTCGATATATATAACGTTCTTAAACAAGATATTAGCAATAATTATATCCACGCCATGAAGGACCCAACGAGAGGTGGGATATCAGGAGCACTGAACGATTGGGCAAATAAATCAGATATAAGTATTGTTTTAGAAGAAGACAAGATTCCAATTAAAAAGCAAGTTAACGCGATTTGTGAAATGTTAGGTTTAGACCCTTATACTATAGCTTGCGAGGGTCGAGCTCTTATGTCAGTGGACCCAGTTAAAGCGGAGGAGATTTTAAGTAAAATAAAATCAACTGCAATTGGAAAAGATGCCGCTATAATTGGAGAAGTTAAAGCTGATAATCCAAAAAGAGTTTTATTAAAGACGATAGTTGGAGGCACTAGGTTTGTAGATATGCCTTTAGGGGAACCAATCCCTAGAATTTGTTAATCTTTATTTTCATCAGGATTTTTTTTACTTAATATTTTCTCAACATCCATTTTAAGAGTAGGTATGTCCTTCTTAGCAGTATTCCATACTTCTTTTAAATCTACCGAGAAATATCCATGGCTTAATTTATCTCTCATTCCAGCTATTTTCATCCAAGGTATAGTTTTAAAGGTTTTTCTTATATTATCTGCAAGGTTCTTTGTAGCTTCTCCAATTATTTCAAGTTCTCTAATTACGGCACTTTGAATCATTCGTGTCTTTATAAAAGTCTCAAAATCGATATTCTCCGTAAATTCTATGATATGTACACATGAATCAAGTATATGACTTAAAAAGAGGTTACTTTTATCATTCATTCATAAATCACAATTGCTTCTTTTAATACATGATCTTTAATGTAAGGGCTAATTCCATTTCGAGATAATAGATCAATCTTCATATTTAGAGCTTCAGATAACTCAATTTCTATACCAACATGATCTAACAAGCTGGTTCCCTCAGGGAAGTCTACAATTAAATCTAAATCACTTTTTGGAGTTGCTTCATTGCGAGCATAGGATCCAAAGACTAAAATCCTTTTAATACCATGCTTTACAAGAATAGAAATTATTTTTTCTTTAATCTCTTCTTTTAGTTGTAACTCACTTTTCAATTTGTATCACTTCTAATTTAAATTGAATATATTTTAATTATAGAGATAAATTATCTTAAATAACTTCTACTATATAAAAAGATAATTTATATTATTATAATTTGCTAAACTTTCAATAAATTTCATCTAGATAATATTATGGATATTCCAGGAATTAAAATTTTAAGAAGCAAAGAATTCACAGATAAAATAATTAAATCAATAAATAAAATTGTAAAAGAAATAAAAAAACCAGTTAAGTTTATGCACGTGTGTGGCACTCACGAACACACTCTTTCGAAGTATGGGCTAAGACCGTTGTTACCTAAAGAGATTGAAATCCTTTCAGGTCCGGGGTGCCCTGTTTGCGTATGTCCCGCTGCAGATATCGACAAGGCAATTGAGCTTGGGAAACGAGACGACACCATAATAACTACTTTTGGAGATATGATACGCGTACCATCTACCAAACTATCCTTAGCAGAATTAAAAGCAATGGGGGCAGACATAAGAATCGTATATGGTCCTCACGATGCGGTCGAAATTGCGAGAAAGAATCCCGATAAAGAAGTAATTTTTTTTGCTATTGGTTTTGAAACTACAGCCCCCTTAATCGGTTACGAAATTAAGAGCTGGGCCCCCTCTAATTTCTCGGTGATTTGTGCTCATAAGCTCATTCCCGCAGCGTTGGAACTATTAATAAGTCAATCACAATTAAGAATTGATGGTTTTATTTCGCCGGGGCATGTATCTACTATAATTGGTTTACAGCCGTTTAAGATATTTTCAGACGCCTATAAAGTGCCAAATGTAATCGCCGGTTTTGAGCCTAACGACGTTTTATTAGGTATTTTAATGCTACTCCAACAAATTAAAAATAAAAAATTCGAAACCATAAACGAATATTCAAGAGTAGTAAAACCAGAAGGAAATAAAATCGCTCAAAACGTTATTTCAGAAGTTTTTAAATCCGTGTCCTCCCCTTGGAGAGGGATTGGAAGAATTTTTGACGGGGGTTTAGCAATACGAGACAAGTACGAAAAATTTGACGCTGATAAAAAGTTCGATATTAAAATTGAAAAGTCGCAAGATATCCCACCGGGATGTTCGTGCCATCTAATAATGGTAGGCAAACTATCTCCAAACGAGTGCGAGCTTTTTGGCGAGATTTGTACTCCACTCAATCCTATTGGACCGTGTATGGTTTCTCAAGAGGGTACATGTGCGATATTTTATAATTATCATAGATAACTCAGATTAAACCTAAAATTTAATGTAAAAGATAAAAACTACAAAATATTTCATTGAACGATCGAAGAACTGTAGAAATTAATATCACAGGCATAGTTCAAGGTGTAGGCTTCAGACCGTTTTTGTATAATCTAGCTCGATCCTTAAACTTAACTGGATTTATATTAAACCGAGGAAACGCGGGAGTTCGATTAGTTTTGCAAGGTTTATCTCAACTGATTGACCATTTTATCGAAGAAGTTAATCTTAAGAAGCCAAAAATTTCATTTATTGAAAAAATTGAGTATAAGGATTTAGATCCAAAAATACACTTTAATAATCTTGAAATAAGAAAAAGTGAACAAGGACGAGGAATTAGTCTAACTCTTCCACCAGACATTGCGATTTGTAACGAGTGCTTGAGAGACATGAATAATCCCAAACTACCGAAGTATTACCACTATCCATTCATAGCGTGCGCCGTTTGCGGACCGAGATTTACAACGGTTAAGGATTTACCATACGATAGAGAGCGAAGTACGATGGTAAATTTTCCTTTCTGTAAAAAAGCAGAACCAGAATCTTGCATACAAGAATATTCGGATTTTAATAATAAGAGATTTCACGCCCAAACATTTGCTTGTTCTGTTTGCGGTCCTAATTATCAGCTTTACGATAAAGGAAAAAACTCTATTAAAACAGATTCGATTGACGAGATATTAAAGATAACTACAAAAAGGATAAAAGATGGAGAAGTTGCGGCAATTAAAGGAATAGGTGGAGTCCATTTGGTTTGCCTTGCTAACGACGATAAAACAATTATAGAGTTACGCAAGAGGAAAGGGAAGAGAAAACATAAACCATTTGCTTTAATGGTTCCAAATTTGGAAATTATTGAGAATTACTTTAACGTTTCAGAAAGAGAAAGAGAGCTTCTCACATCTTTTCGAAGACCAATCGTGCTACTAGAGAAAAACCGAAATTTCAGTGGCTCTATTATTAGCGAATTCGTGGCGCCAGGTTTAAACAGTATAGGGATTATGCTTCCATATTCAGGTATTCATTATTTACTTTTTGATCATATTGGAAAACAGCCATTAGTTTATACAAGTGGAAATAAATCGAATGTTCCTATGGCAATTGAAAACGAAAAGATATTTGATCAACTCAACAATTTAGCCGATTTCTTTCTGTTTCACAATAGGCCAATTTACCAACGAGCTGACGATAGTGTATTAAGGGTTCATAACAACAAAATGAAACTAATTAGAAGGTCGCGAGGATATGTACCAGAATATTTGCCATTACCTTTTGAAGTTAAAATCCCAAGCGCTATAGCTACAGGCCCTGAATTAGCAGTGACAGGCGCGTTATTACGAAAAAATCGAATTTTCCCGACTCAACATATTGGAAACGCAACGCACCTTGAAACGTACGATTTTTTAAAAAATGCGCTTCATCACATGAAAAAATTGCTTCAGATAAAAGATTCTGAAATTAAATTTATCGCTTGCGACGCTCATCCAGCGTTCGTCACGACTAGGTTAGCAAAAGAGTTATCTGAACAATTAAACATTAATTTATACCGTATCCAACACCATTACGCTCACGCTTTAAGCTTAATGGCGGAAAATATAATTGCAGTAGACGAAAAGATCGTTTGCATATGCACAGATGGAGTTGGTTATGGCGAAGATGGGAATGTTTGGGGCGGTGAAGTTTTACTATGTTCTTACTATGATTATACGCGTCTCGGTCATTTAGAAAATCAACCTATGATTGGAGGAGACCGATGTACTAAATATCCCGCTAGAATGACGGCTTCAATCGTCCTTAATGCTCTCGGTGTCGAAAAATCAGTAGAAGTATTCAAACAAATTTCCTTAGAAAACGATTTGGAATATAATAATACGGAATTGAAAACAATTATTTCTGAATTTGAGCGCGCCGATTATCAATTTCCTAACGAAAACATCCCGTTAACAAGCTCCACCGGTAGGATTTTTGACGTTATGTCATATATTTTAGGAGCGTCGAATTTAAAAAGTTATAGAGGAGAACCTGCGATGAGACTTGAAGGTTTGGCATCGAAAGGAAATCCAGATAAAATTAATTTAGACATTGCATATTCGAAGAAAAACGGAATTTATTTTATTAATACTTCAGATTTAATTTTAGATGTACTAAATTTACTAGAAATTAAAGGTTCTAATAGACAAGATATCGCCGCAAAATTTCAAAAAGAAATTGGAATAGTATTTGCAAAAGTTGCTATTAAAATTGCCAAAGAAAACGATTTAAAAACGATAGGACTAACTGGAGGCGTTGCTTATAACGGTGCTTTTTCAAAGGCGATAAAAGAAACAATCATTAAAGAAGGATTTAGTTTCATTGAACACAACTTAGTACCACCTGGGGACGCGGGAATAAGCGTAGGTCAATTAATTGGTGGAATTTTCAAGTATAATAATAGCAAATATGGCAACATTCCAATTTGATTCTTAGCTTCTTATAATCTTATCCAAAATTATTGTATAGATCTTTCTCTTATAGTTATTTGGAAGCTTCCACATAACTTTAACCCATTATCGTCAAAGAAATATGGCAGAATGTTCAAATAGCTTTTTTCAATTATTGTTGAGAATTAGCCTATTTAATGAGTCGGGGGAGTACTCTTGAGACAAAATAAAAAAGAGTTAATTTTTAATTTTATCATAATTTTTTTGAAAATTTAATTTAAATCGGGATATTTTTTCAAATCTTCTCTCATTTGTTTCAATTTTTCACCGTGTAAACTGTAGGATATCATTAATAGAATTGCAATTACTAAAGCTATCGCAGGAAAAATGAACATTAGTGACTTTAATCCTAAAATAACTAATGCCGGATCTTCTGGTACTGGAATAAATTCTTTTTCCCAACCGATAGTCCTAAACATCGCCCATACTGTAATAATTTCTAATATTATTGCTAATCTTTGAATAAATAAATGTATACCATAAAAATTAGCGCCCCTTCTGAAGCCAAATGTAAGTGCATCATAGTCAATTACATCGGAATGTAAAAGATCTGTATAAAAAATTGCTCCTGCTAATGGAAAACCTAATAATGCTGTATTAACCATAAATACTATTAGAAATTGCTCCCCAGTTATTAAGAAATAGGGAATTAATGAGATAATCCATAGGCTTAAACTAAGAATCATACCATTCCGCACACCAATTTTGAAACCTATTTTTCTATGAATTGGCATAGAAATCGCCGCCACTATAAACGTAGACATTAAACTTAAACTTATCAGTAATGCCCCTTCTGGAATATCAAGCACATATTCAGCATATATAGGTAAAATTAATGGCAACATAGAATAGCAATACCATATCATAGTATTGGCAAGTGTAAATTTTAAAAATGCTTTATTGGTTAATGTTTTTTTAAATGCTTGAAGTAAGGAAGGTCTTTTTTTAAGATCTTCTAATGTTTCTTCTTTTTCTTTAATCCCCCATAAAACAAAGGGAACGGCTACTACAAAAGTTAAAATCGCAACAACTAACCCAAGAATAATATATTCGCTTTTAATTTGAGCAATTGCTGCTTCATTATTTGGGATAAAATCAGATATAATCAGTCCAGGTAATAATGCCCCTAATATTAAAGCAAATACTAATGATACATTTCTGAATATTTGAGTAGATGCACGCTCTTCCGTTGTGGCAAATTGATCTGGGAATATTGCATTCATATTCACATTAAACATACTATAAAACAATTCAAAAAGAAAAATGATAGTCAGAAAATAAATAAACTTCACAACATTGTTAGTAGTTTCAAATGGCATGTAAAATAAAAAGAACATTATTAAAGATAAGGGGAAAATAGCAATAATAATATAGAATCTACGTTTTCCCAATCTTTTTTTATACTTTCTCTTCTCCGATAACGCACCGATTAGGGGGTCATTTACGGCATTCCATACACCCCATAAAATATACGCAATAACTATATACGTCATCGGTAATCTTATAACAGTAAAATAATATGTAAAAACTAAGAGTTGAAAAACTTGGTAAGTTAACTGATCAGGAATGGCTGATATCCCAAATAAAAATTTTTCTTTAAAACTAGATGACTTTTTACTCATTTCTATTCATTTTTATAATTAATTTTTTTAAACTTAATGAATGAATGAATTTAATCAAATACTATATATAAATATTGTGGTATCTTTTAATACAATGTATTACATTTTTTTATTTTAAAAATAGAGTAATTTAAATTTAAGCTTAATTCTGATAGACCTCATCAGGAAGCTTAAATTCTAATTTGATAGTTGAATCAGAAATATTGCTTTTTTCTGGATTTAAGTTATAATCAAACTCTTTTTTCATTATATATGCTAAAAAAGATTTAAAATATACGGAGAATCCTCTATTCAGGGAGTGTAGACCATAAACAAGAATTCTATTTTTATCTATTCTCCGAAAATTTAATTTACTAAACCAATTTGCTTCATTAGGTCCTATTCCTTCTATAAGAGTAGTTAACATTGAATCTAAATCTTCTCTCACTTTCATATCTATTAAATGAATGTTAAATTCATTTATCCAAATTTTAGCAATATACTTCCCAAAATCAATTAGTTCTTTATCATTTGCAAGATTAAGTAAACCCTTTAGAAAATTTACTCCTATAATTAAAGAATCAGATTTCATTAGAATGTTTTTAAGTTTAACCCACTCATTAAAGCTATTTCTTAAAACTCTACTTTGCGTAATATTATTCTTTCCCGATATTAATTTTAACTTTTTATAAGTTTCATCATCCAACCGCAAGCTAATGCTGTGAGATTTTTTCCGATAATTATTTTGTTTTTTTTTCATTTTTGATTTCTTTCCTTATTTCTTCTAAGAGAAATGCTTAAATATTTGTGATACATATAACTACATCGTATAATGTTGTATAATTTAACAAATTAAACATTATTAATAAATTCATTTCGCAAGTAAATAATTAATATAAGGTTGAGATAAATGAGTGAAAAAATGAATGTTTTATTTATTATATCTGATCAGCATCGCGCTGATCATATGGGTTGCTCTGGGAATAAGATTCTTAAAACTCCAAATTTGGATCGCTTAGCTAGCGAAGGTATTCGATTCACAAATGCATTCTGTGCTAATCCAATGTGCATGCCAAATAGAGCAACTCTTTTAACTGGTTATTATCCAAATATGCATGGGGTCAGAAGCAACGGAATGATATTACCTGAAGATTTACCTACTATAACCCAAACTCTCGTCAATAGAGGTTGGCATACGGCTGGTTTTGGTAAATTCCATCATCAATGTGATATGCCCCCATATAAGGGGGATTTTAAATCTGCCGAAAGCTTTTATGATTGGGTATTCCCAGATAAAAGGGAATCAACTCCGACGAATGAAAATTTTCCAATCCCATATTATGATTATCAAGAAGTTGGCATAGTTTTAGGCCATGGTACGGCTTTAGCAGGACATTATATGGGCTGGTTGGAAGAACGATCACCAGAACATTATGAATCAATGAAAAAACGATGGAGTGACCCTGATGCCATTTTTGGTCCATTTATTGAAAGTGATTTAACAGTTGATCTTTATCCCAATGCATATATCGTGGAAAAGACTATAAATTTCCTTGAAAGACACGCACGAGGAGAATATGGTACAAAACCTTTTTATCTTCATTGTTCTTTTCCTGATCCACATCATCCTCTCCATCCTCCTGGTAGATATAAGGATATGTACAAACCCGAAGATATTCCACTTCCTGAAACTTTCGATGATTTGGAAAATTTATTTTCTCATCCTTTTTTAAAAGATAATATTAACAGAATGCGTGATGCAATGCTGAGAGAAACTAACGAAGAAGAACTTCGAAAGTTTATCGCATACACATATGGAATTATCTCCTCACTCGATGACAGTATAGGACAAGTTTTGTCTGCAATTGAAAAATTGGGTTATGCTAATAATACAATTGTGGTCTATACAAGCGATCATGGTGATTTAATGGGAGATCATGGTATGATTTTTAAAGGACCATGTCCATTTGATGGCCCTCTTCACATTCCCATGATATGGAGGGTGCCTGGCGTTACTAAATCTGCAGTTTCTGATGCGTTAATTAGTTCTATTGATTATCCAAAAACCATTTTGAATTTGTTAGGCATTCCTGAACGAAAGCAGCCTCCCGATATGCAAGGTTATGATATGACTCCTGTTTTGGAGGATCCAAATAAAAAAGTAAGAGACTATTGTTTGATTGAACATGACGAAGAAGTAGGGCCTAAAGGACCATTCTACTGTAGATTAAGGCATTTAATAACAGAGGATTACAAATTAACAGTTTATGAGGGAATAAATGGATATGGTGATATTTTCGACCGTAAAAATGATCCCCAAGAATTGCATAATTTATGGTATAAGGAAGATTTCATGAAAAATAAACATGAGTTAGTAGAATGTTTATTGCAAGAATGCCTTCATGTTCAAACAAGATATCCTAAAAGAATTGCTCCAGATTAATTTAATTCTTCTCAAATCTTTTAATATATCTGCTAATAATAATTAGAATAAATCTTCCATTTAAAGCTGTTTCCATAATATTAACTCTTCTTTACTCACCAAGAAACCATATAAGCTTTACTATATATACATTTGATATTAAATCAATTAAGATTTTTCCGACTCTAAGCCAACCCAATCCAAAAGCTTTTTGAATTCCTTTTCAAAATAAATATTATTATCTTCTAAAATTTTTGTTGAAACTTCAACCTTATGTTGCGTGACCAATTGCTTAGTTGAAATTTTATAATGAGATTCGTCTAAATCAAATTCAGAAAATCCAATTGCTTTAACTTTGACGGTGTCATGTTTTCTAGCTATAATTGAGGCATTATAAGAACTATTAAGAATAAATGGAGATTATATATACAACCTATAGTTAAAGAATCAGACACATTACTTTATTATACTCTAATAATGAGATTATATTACCCTCAAAAACCGGTACTCTCTCAATGAAGGAGTAACGAATTACACCATCACAAGTTTAACCGGTACTTTGAATCAATTTGCGTGGGAAGCATTAAGTGAAGGTAGCATTACAATTAGGTTCTACGCAAATGAT
>JABCSY010000036.1 GCA_018238625.1 Promethearchaeota archaeon | reverse complement strand
CATATATTGTTTTAAAATTATGAGAAATATTGCTATACATTTCATTTTTATTCTTAGCGTTTAGGCGGGGGGGAATAATTTCTCCTATAACTTTAATGTTATTACATTTTACGCTATTTTCGAAATAATCTTGAACTCTTCCACCAATTTTTAAATCGTTAAAATAAGTTAGCTTTGGAGCAAAATCTAATATGCTTATCTCTTTAGGGTTAATTTTTTTACTTTCTAGGAGGAATTGAACAAAATTAGCGGTATATAAAGTTTTACCAGTATTCGTTTCCCCATAGATAAGTGTTTTCTGACCGATTAAATTGCTAAAATTTAATTCTTTACTAAATTTCATAAATTTTTTGGAATAATAAATTTTTTTATATTTAGTAAAACCTATCTCTTGAATAGCCAGAGCGCTTAAGAATTTTTAAAACTATGAAACCTAGAGCAGAACCCACAACAGAGCTCAGCATAAATAACACCCAATAATATAGTAGAATTTCTAGTGTAAACCCTTGAATTAAAGCTGTTATGGTCCCACCAATGAATACTGTACCAATTGGTTCTGTAAATGCGGCATATTCAACATACTTCGATTTTTTTTTCCATAAAATATGAGACACGATTCCAACAACAACCGCACCAGATATGCCCCCATGAAAAGCGTGGATCGATCCAATTCCAGCTGAATACCGTATACTTGCAATTCCTAAAGCAGTAATGCTAGAAAAAGTAACTCCTATTAGAACTCCCGTTATTACATTTATTAAATGAGCGAAAGGATTTATCTTTGTACCAAACAACAAAAAATATCCAAATGGATTAAGATAACTTAAAGTAATTCCAACAGCCATAAAAATAGCTGCCATAGCAATCTTTAATGTCAAAATTACGTCTTTTTCGCTCATTTTAATCAATTTATCTTTGTTTTATCTATTTTTTACTTACAATTTAAGCTTTTACTATTATCTAAAAATTAATTATCTTTAAAATTTAAACCTTATTTAATTAAGTATAGTTGCCTTGTTCTAAAAGACAACGAACTAATCGATTTTTTTTTACCAAAGGCACAAACTACCTAAAGGAGTGACATATGACTATGAAAATTGGAGAAAAAACGATTAACCCTACAAAAATAATATGTATTGGTACGAATTATTTGGATCACATTGAAGAAACAAAGTCAGAAATACCAAAAGAACCCGTTCTGTTTTCAAAAACATTAAATTGTCTGATAGGGGATGGTGAACCAATAATTTATCCAAATTGGATATTAAATAACCGCAAATACAACCGAATTGATTTTGAAGTCGAATTAGCGTTTATCATTAAAGATAGATGTAAGTATGTGAGTGCAAGTCAAGCTTACGATCATATATTAGGTTATACTGTATTTAACGATATTACTGCACGGAAGATACAAACAAAAGATATAGTTTCAAGATTACCTTGGTTTCGCTCTAAATCACTAGATACTTTCGGTCCAATTGGTCCTGTAATTGTAAGTCTTTCTGAAATTAAAGACCCTCATAATCTCAAAATTGAATTAAAAATAAATGGAGAGACTAAGCAATTATCGAACACTAAATATTTGCTGTTTAAGATTCCTGAGCTTTTAGAAAACATTTCAAGATTTTTTACTATGGAACCAGGAGATATTATAGCAACTGGAACACCCGCAGGCATAGGGCCAATCAAGCCTGGAGATCTGATAGAAGCTTCGATAGAAAAGATTGGTACCCTAACAAATAAAGTGGTATTAGAGAAGGAGTTGGCTTAAATGATAAAAATTGGCAATACTAATATAAATCCAACCAAAATTTTATGTTTAGGACGGAATTATTTGGATCATATAAGAGAGACAAACGCACCCATCCCTACAGAGCCTGTTTTTTTTGTGAAGACTTTGAATACGCTAGTAACTGATAATAAACCAATTATTTATCCTAAAATTTTGTACGAAAGTCAGAGTTTTAATCGAGTAGATCACGAAGTGGAACTAGCTTTTGTTATTTTCCAAACGTGTAAAAACATCTCGGTTGATAATGCTTTAGATTACATCCAAGGATATACAATTTTTTTGGACTTAACTGCGAGAATTATGCAAAAAAGCGATAGAAATATAAATTTACCATGGTATAGAAGCAAAAATTTCGATACTTTTGGACCAATAGGACCAAAAATTGTTCCAAGTAGCGAAATTAACGACCCACATAATCTAACAATTCAATTGAAGCTTAACGGGCAAACCAAACAATTTTCTAATACGAAACACATGTTATTTAAAATTCCTCAAATTTTAGAATATTTATCGAAGTTCGTTACTTTGCAAAGAGGAGATATAATCGCAACGGGTACTCCAAGCGGAATAGGTCCAATACAACCGGGAGATGTTCTAGAGGCTTCTATAGAGAAAATAGGTACCATCACCCATGAAGTTATTTTAGAACAAAAATAACTAGTTATTATAGCTAAAAAAATATTAATTATTATGATGACCGAAGATATATCTGAAGATATAAAGAAAGAGATTTTCAGATTATTATGTATACCGGGAATAGAAATTGAAGATATTCCTGAAATAGTTAATAAAGATTATAATACTCAACTTAATTATGAAAAAGTTATGGAAATACTATCTAATGAATATCTGAAACACGATCTCGATTTTGGTCGTCGTTTATGTTGTAGGGACTAAATAAAACACAATTACATTATAGATGTTTTTATACTTAAATCTATATTAACAAAAACAGTTCTAATAAAAACATATCTAATTTTAAATCTTTCAATAGTTCCATATTGTTATAAATATATGTATAAACTCTTTCATCGCTAAAATACTTCAGACACAAATCTTTCCCTTTTACTTCCTTCAGCGTTTTAATTACTTCGGTAAGAATTGATTTTAAAAATTTTATAACTATGTCCTTTTCACTTTTAAGCAAACTAATATCTATTATGTTAAACCATGATTCTTTTGAAAAAGTTATATTTTCCAATTCGGGTTGATTTTTAAATTTCTCTTGTTCTCGAAATTGGTTAAACACTTCTTCTATTTTCTGTAAAACTATGTTTTTTGATTTGTTATACATTCTTTTTTCTAAGATATTTCTCAAAATAATAAAAATTTGTTGAAATACTCCTAAAATATCAAAAAAGTCAGCTACTTGATTTATTGATTCTACTTCCTCCCATTGACCGTAGTAATCTTCAATTACTTTAAGAAATGGTAAATATACGTTCATATTTCCATTCCAACTATTTCCTTTTTTTATCCATACTGGTTTGAATTCTTTTATAAAAGACTCTTTTATAACATTAAGTCTACCCATCAAAATCGCCGTTTTAGTACTTTTTGTATCAGCAGCAACGAAGAGCAATTTGAATTTTGGTTCCAATATATATATCCACCTTAATCCACCCATTACTATAGATTCCAGTGATTGGTGAAATTCTTCCATAGAGAAATGGTGAAAGGCTGTTAAAAATCCAGAAACGATATCCTCATCAGCATCTGTTTTCAAAAACGACTTATATAACAATTTAATGCCCGAATCACTATTTAATATCCAAAGGATCATCTTTCAACCTTACCCTTTAATACTCTTAAAATTTGAATAGATTTAATTCTAAAATCATTCTATTTGTTTTCTCAATTAATGATATTAGTAATTAGATAAATAAATACATGTCAACAAAAAATAATAATTTTCATAAAATGAAATTTCAATAGTATTATTAATAAAAGGATATGTAAATTTGAACAAGCTAACACTTGTTCAAAAAGTTTATTTGAAAAGATTAATTTTTAAACTCACTAAGTTCAAAATTAGTTTTTTGAAAGACTTAGAACGTAATAATAATACGGTTTCAATATATAAAAGATATTGGAATGAATAAATTGGAAAAATTTAGCATTATATCTACGTTTCTTTGCCTTTAAATGACTAACTTTGAATTTTCAATTTAAATAAAAAAATTTGACGAGGAAAATGAGTAAAACAAATAAAATCGTTGTTAAGGCCCTTGTGACTGGAGGGAGAGAAAATTTATATTTCATAAATTTTCCCCTAATGCTTCAGGAGGGCCACCTATCGGCCCCGCTGTAGGTCCTACTGGCATAAAACGGAAATTGAATCGATTTCCTATGCAAACATCAAGGACGTAGTGGACGCCGTTAACGAAAAAACCATGCTTTTTAAGGGTTTGACAGTACCAGTTAGAATCGAGTGCGATCCTGCGACAAAACAGTTTGAGATATTCGTAGAAACGCCAAGTACAGCTTCATTACTTTTAAAAGAATTAGGCGCTGAAAAAGGGAGTTCGAATAGTTCTGAGGAAAAAATAGGAGATTTAACTCTTGAACAGGTAGTTAACGTTGTTAACGCTAAAAAAGAGATCTTTTTAGATAAAACCTTCAAAACTGCCGTAAAGACCGTAGTAGGGACGGTGTTGTCAATTGGAGCCACAATAGAGGGTGAGGACCCGCGAGTAATTCAGAGAAAGATTGATAATGGAGAATATGACGCCATGATAAAGGGGGAGATGTAAAAAATGAAAGTTGACGATAAACTATTAAAAAAATCGTTAGATGCTGCAATTGACCATTCAGTTATTAAAAAGGAAGGCTTTAAAGATAAAGTAAGGAAATTTGACGAGTCAATTGACCTCATTATGAATTTTAAGGACATTAACCTCAAGGATCCTAAGCAGAGGATCGATAAGGAAATAATCCTACCTAATAACATAATGACTGAAGATAGACCTAATATCTGTGTAATTGCGTCAGACGAGATACTTCTCGAAGCTAAGAATCTTGGACTTGAAACGATGGATAAAGACGGTTTAATCAAACTAAATAACGAGGAAAAAAAGTATAAGAAAAAGTTTGTAAAGAAGTACAAATTCTTCGTAGTAGAAGACAAAATGATGCCAAATGTAGCTCGATATTTAGCGAGATTTCTTGGACCATTAGGTAAAATGCCGAAACCTTTCCCAAGTGGGTATGGTATTATTTCCAATCCGAGTGATTTAAACGTGGCAATTGAGAGATACTTAAAAATAATTCGAATTCAATTAAAGAAACAACTACTTATTCAAGTTAAAGTAGGAAAAAAATCTATGGATAAGGATAAAATCTTTGAAAACATGAAAGCTATCGTTGAGTACGTTGCTGATCAGATGCCTCATAAATATAACAACATTAAATCTATGTTTTTAAAAACTACAATGGGACAACCAATAAAAATTGATGAACAGTTTTTGAAGGGTATAGAGGTGTAAAAAAGTGATCAGAAAAAAAGAAATACATCAATGGAAATTGGATGAAATCGTTCATTTAGTTGATTTGTTTAAAAACCATAAAACCGTTGCTGTAATAGAAGTTGCGAGATTAAACGACAAGCAAATTCAAGAGATGCGAAAAATATTAAGAGGAAAAGCAGTGATAAGAATGTCAAAAAAGAAGCTGCAACTAAGAGCCGTAGATCAGTATAAACAAGAGTCTAAAAAAGATAACTTAGATGAACTCGCCGAAAAAATTCCAGGACAATCCGCATTATGTTTTACCAACGTAGATATCTTTGAATTAAAGAATATATTTAATGACAATGAATGGATGGTCTCTGCTAAACCTAACGAGATAACGCCAGTAGATATTTGGGTTCCTGAGGGGGACACAGGATTGCCTACGGGACAAGTGATCAGTGAATTGAACATGACGCTTCGACTTCCAACTAAAATCCAGAACGATACGATTTGGGTTAGAGAAAATACGCGTACACACTCAGTTGGAGATTACGTTAACGTAAAACAGGCAGCAGTCTTAAAAAAGTTAGGTGTAGCTCCAATTGAATCGCTTATTAAAATCCATTACGCGTGGAGCGACGGTGAAATCATTCCCGAGGAAATTCTATATATGGATATGGAACAATTCCAACAAGAGCTTGCATCTGCGTTCTTCGGCGCACGAAGCCTGGCTTTAGAGTTAGGTATTGTCGATAAAGAAACGATTGAACCGTTAATCCAAAAAGCGCACCGAGAGGCTCTTGGAATTCTTTTTGACTTACCAGTTTATTTTGACGATATGAGGGACGAATATATCCGAAAAGCCGTATCAAATGCTAGCACTATCAAGGCTATAGTACTTGGAGAAGACCTACAAGTTCCAACCAAGAAAGAAAAAGGCAAAAAAAAAGGTAAAAAAGAAAAAGCTGAAGAAGATGAGGAAGAAGAAGTTGGAATTGGAGGCTTATTTGGTAATTAAATTAATTTTTTTAAATAAAATAAATAACCACAAATTTTAATTATAATTGGATAAAAAAAAAGAGGTATAAAACGATATGGAATCAATATATGCTGCGTTATTGCTTAACAAAGCAAATAAGAAAATTACAGAAGCAAACATCGAAAAAATCTTAAGTGCTGTAGGTGTACCTGTTGACAAAACTCAACTTACAAAAGTAGTAGCAGGGCTTAAAGAGACTAACATTGAATCAATAATCAGTTCTGCCGCTGCGGCTCCAGTGATGGCTGCTCCGGTTGCTTCTTCAGCGTCTGCAGACGCAGCCCCAAAGAAGAAGAAGAAGAAAGAAAAGGAAGAAGAAGTTGAGGAAGAACCTACGGGAATTGGCTCGTTATTTTAATCGAGTTAAAACTCTTTAGCAAAACAAAGCAAAAGTACAAGTAATAATTAATTCAAAATTTTTTTAAATTATTTTTTTCTACTATTTTTAACGATAATGTTTTCGATTTTTAAAGAAACAAAATATCTGCTCAAATGAACTTATTAAATCAAAAAGTTTTTTTTAAATTCATTTTTTTTTAAGTTACATTTCTCAATTGAGAAACTTTTATTTTAACTAAAAAGGATTATACTCACTAAAGGTTTTGTGCTGATAAAAAATGACTGGTAAATTCCTCAGATTCTTCTCCCCTTTTGTACGGGTAATGCCTGAACTTAAACAACCCCAGAGAGAAGTAAGTTTTAAAGAAAAGTTAATGTGGACAGGGCTCGCACTAATAATCTATTTAATAATGTCAAATACTCCGCTTTATGGCGTAACCACTACCGCCACCACAGATTATTATTATTGGTTAAGAGTTATTTTAGCAAGTCAGAAAGGTACGCTTACAGAATTAGGTATAGGGCCAATAGTAACTGCAGGACTAATAATGCAATTGCTTTTAGGTTCCAAAATCATAAAAGTTGATATGAGCGATCCATACGATAGGGCTATGTTTAGCGGTTCTCAAAAAGTATTCGCAATGTTTTTGACTGTGTTCAATATCATAGCGTATATAGCCGGAGGTGCTTTTGGATCTCTTAACATTCAAAGTGGAACATTTATATTTTTGCAATTACTTTTTTCTGGAGTTGTCATTATCTTGCTCGATGAATTACTACAAAAAGGTTGGGGAATTGGAAGCGGAATATCCTTATTTATTGCTGCTGGTGTTGCGGGACAAATATTTTGGAATTTATTTAGTTTTGTCGAAGTAGGTACTGATGTAGGTGCAAGAGGAATCGTTGTTGCTTTCTTTCAATCTTTAACGAACCCTAATATAGATACAGCTTCATTATTTTGGAGACAGGACGCATTACCTTCTCTTTTTGGAGGCATTACGACTTTAGGCATATTTCTAATAGTCATTTGGTTCGAGTCTACTAGAGTCGAAATCCCGTTAGCCTATAAGGGATATAGAGGATTTAAGGGAAAATATCCGATGAAGCTACTGTATGTTTCAAATATCCCAGTTATTTTAGTTAACGCGCTATACGCCAATTTTCTATTTTTTGGACAAATGATTGCTGGACCTAATTCTGGTTTTAGAGGTCAAGGATATGATGTTCTAATTAATTTAATAGGGCAATTCGACCCCGTTTCAACGGGGGGAGGTGGTGATTATTTAGTCCCAAAACCATTTTGTTTACTTTATTACCTTACACCCCCTCAAGGATTGGAGCAGTTGGTAGCAGACCCAATCAGAGCAATAATATATCTAATAATTTTTATATTTCTGTGTATCATGCTCGGCCGTGTCTGGGTCGACGTCTCAGGGCTCGCCCCGCGCGATATAGCTCAGCAAATAATAGATTCTGGGATGCAGATTCCAGGATTTCGTAGTTCAGATAAAATTATTGAGAGAATATTAAAGCGGTATATTCCTACTTTAATCATTTTAAACGGAATTATAATCGCAGTAATGAGTTTCTTCGCAGATTCACTGGGTGCGTTGACTTCAGGTACGGGGCTTTTGATAGCAATAGGAATTGTTCATCAATATAGCGAGTCTATCGCTAAGGAAATGGCAGCACAGCAATATCCGGGTATGCGATCTTTCTTAGGTATGGATTAAAGAGAATCATGTCCTAAAGAAATGGTAGCACATTTTTCTAATAAAAAATTTTAATCTGAAAAGTTTAAAAAATTATTAAGATTAATTCAATATAACTATGCTTTTCTTATTATTACAAGAATCAAATGCTTTTTTAGATTGGATTAGCTACCCGCCGGGGGCCATGATTTTTATACTATTAATGGCTTCCATATCGGCAATAATTAGTACTGGACTAACTAAATGGTTAATTGATACTGATGAAATTAATAGAAAACAAGTTATATCAAAGGCTCACGACGAAGAAAAAGCAAAAATCATTGAATTAGCTGAAACGGACCCAGAAAAATATAACAAGTTAAGAAAGAGGTGGGAAAGATTGGATTCGATGTTAAAACAATCACAGCAAAAAATGGCTTTAAGGCGTATGTTGCCCAGTTGCATAACATTCCTTCCAATGATAATCTTATTTACAGTAGTAAGAGGAGTTTTCGAAAATAACCCCGTTGCGTTGTCTCCAATGAATGCTAACGATGTATTATACATAGGCAACATGATGGCGGGGTTTACAGGTGGCACAATATATCCTTGGACCGCTCTTGTTTACGGTGCTGCCAGAACACTTGGATTAGAAGCAGGATGGATAAATTTTACTGCTTGGTATTTTCTATGTAGTTTTGGTGTGAGCACGCTTATTCAAAGAGTTTTTAAATTACAAACACAAGCTTCGGGAGGGATGGAGCAGATGATGGGTGGTGGCAAAGCTAAATCTTTGGAATTTCCTAAAGTTTAAATTAATAAAAGAGTTTTTTTGATTCTATAACTTTTCTTATTTCTATAAGTAATAAAGCGCAGACAGAGGGATTCGAACCCTCGGATGCTTTCACACACCGGCTTTCTGGGACAGTTTTTACGCTCCAAGCCGGCGCCGTACCAGGCTAGGCAATGTCTGCAAAAAAAATTAGCGCTTACGACGCACAATGGCGGCGCTCAGCAATATTTATAGATTTTTAGAAGTTAATTAATTATTTTGTAGGAATGGAAACGGTTTCTTTCATTTTTTTTTCTAATTTTGCTTTTTTAATAGCAGTTTCGACATTCTCATGTGAAGCACCTTTTTTGATTTCAATCGTGTCTGCTATCGGTTCAATATGCCTGTAATTAACCCTTCTTCGGCGAATTCCCAAACCATCAACTAGAATATAATTCTTATCGATGATATCGACGACAACGCAATATTTTCCCGCTTCCCTTCCCATAGTTTTAACGCAAACGCGTCCTATGTCATATACACTCATTTAATTCGTCACCAAATTAATTTAAATAAATTTATCATTACTGAATTTTTTAATTTTCAGAAAAGATAAACGATCTATCGTAAATTAAGGAATAATTTCAATTATAAATTTTTTATGATTTTGTAGTAGAAAAAGTTTAATAAAGATTTTTTATCTCAGACAGGATTTTATCTAAGACTTCTTCAATAGATAAATTTTCTGTGTTAATAACTAAATCAAAAATTTCGATAATCAAATTTTTATCGCTTATATCAATGTTGTAGAGTTTTTTGAAGCGTTCCAATTCAGATTTTTCCCTTAAAGTTGTTTCTTTTAGTTTTTTTTCCAATGATGTTTTGTCTCTCTCTGACATCCTTTTAACACGTAATTCTAATGGACAAGTTAAGTGTATTCTAAAATCTGCTATGGATTTGAGAATATATCCGCTTAATTGGCTATCAATAATAATATTACCTTTCTTTGCTATGTTAACAACTTTATTATCCAATTCTTTGTCAATATCAGGATGATGTTCAACATAATTCGTATATTCTTCTAAAGTCATGTTTTTTTCTTTTGCAAGATCTCGAAACATTTGTCCCGTTGAATAATAGAGAATTCCAAGGCGATCTGCTATTAATTTAGCAATCTCGCTCTTTCCTGTTCCATGAAGCCCAGATATCGTAATTATCATTTTTTCATTTCTCAAAATTGAATTTAGGTATAAAAGAAATTAAAACCAGAAATTATTTAATATTTTTGAAATTCCAAGATCGGATTAAGCTTCTGATTGCCACACAGATTCTTTTAATAAGGTTTGCAAACATTTAGCACAGTACCTTCCGCTTTCTGGTCGATTTGCTCTTCTGGAAACCCTACTTGTTTTTTTCATTTTCGCTGGTCTTAATCTTGGTATAGCTTGAAGCGATTTTTTGCAAATAGCACATTGAGCTTTACTAGGTTTTTTTCTCCAATAATGAGAAACACTCTGATTTCCAGGAGTTTTCAGCTTTTTTCGTTTTTGAGCCTTAGATCTTAAACCCGGTCTTGGCAAGAAGATTACCTTTAATTTTTCAATTTATTCAATTTGAAGTGTTTATTGATATGGTTTTAAAGCATGAAAAGTTAATTAATTTTATTATTTTAGCTACTTCCCAAGATTCAATTTTTTTTGAAAAAAATTAAACACAGCATACAAATCATCTGCTAGGGAATCTCTATAATTTTTGTTATTAACAATTTTTTCTTCGTTTTGTAAGACTTCTTCGAAGATTTTTTCTAATTTTATCTTGTCTAATTCTAAACCGGGAAACCTATCAAAATTTTTCTTCAAATCTTTAAAAAGTCCAAAAATTAGTTCGGTATTATCAAAACCATCTAATTTTAGCGCGTCTATTAGCGTTATAAAAGAAGCTGTAATTTCCGAACTGATCCCTGGAATTTCAAGAATAGAAGAACTAATTGTTTCCGAGAATTGACTATTAGAAAAGCTAAGAGAAGACATTTTGTTGATAATGTCAATAGCCTTATAATAATCGTCAGTAAAATTCATGTGATTCAATGTTTTTGAAAGGACTATATTATGCTTATTTAGCGATAAGTTAAGCTCCAATAAATCGTTCGTAGCGCTCTTGATCGATCTTTGGAAAAATATTTCTTTTAAAATACCTTTTTGATATTTTTGATTTAAATTAAGTATTGTATTTACTGTTGCAAATATTTCAGATTCAAGCTCAGATTTAATTACAATGGAGTTTTTTTTACGATTTGTCATTTCTCAAAGGTTAGTATTGTAATGCTATATTATAAATGTAGGGCGTAAGAAATAATAAAATACAGCTACTAATATCCCTATTATTAATGACGAGATGAACACGCGAAAAGTGGATGAGTTGGATAATTCTCTAATAGCAAGGGTAATTAATATAGGAACCCAAACGGCAATCGTTAAAGCGTCAATAAGATGAAGCACCGTCCAAATTGGGGACGCAAACATAGGATTGAGTAAATTGGGATCAAATAAAAGATTAGGAATAGTAATATTTGGGATACCAATTAAGATTATTAAAATCTCAATACCATTTATTAATATATAGGGTGCAAACGCACACAACATCATTTTAAATTTTGACGCTTGTTGTTGGTGCAAAGTTCCTCCTTTATAGATGCTGAAAGGACTCATCTCAGCTTGGCTGTATTTTTCTTTTCCTTCTTTCTTTTTTCCAAAACGCACTTCTAACCTTTCTGAAAAATCGACGGCAACATTTGCCCCTTTAGTAAAAAACCATATCAATATTAGCCCAAAAATAAAATAAAACATAAAGCCAAAGGCAAAAAAGGCGATAAAAGCGGCTAAATCCATAATAAAGCCACCAAGGCTAAAAGGCGGGATCGCTTGAATATTAATGTGTGAAAAAAAGGCTAAACCCATAAGTCCATAAATGAGTGAATTAAATAATAAAATTAAATATCCTGGAGCTTTTTTCCTCTTATGGTTTATGTTCCAAAAAGCTATATTTGGCTTAGTAAACAACCAAAGTATTGTAACATACCACGGGGCAGGAGAAATGAATTCATCTTCTATACGTTTAAATATAGAAAATTTTTCTATCCTTTCACTTCTAAGTCGTTTACCACAAAAAGCACATGTGAAAGAGTCGATTCGATTATAGTTGCCACATCTAGGACATCTATTAGATACGTTTGTTGACATGGTTATTTAGTACTTTCTAATTTTTATATTTATCATATAATTGTAATCATTTAAAAATTTCTTTAATGAGAGCATTTTTTTTGAATTTAAAGGTATTAAAAAGTTAACATTAGCTTAATTTATAGAATTTCGTAAAAGTACAAATACAAAAAATAAATCTGACTAGTATTGAATTAAATAATGGTTATCATATTTTAAAATTTTATAGCTTTTATCTGTAAATAGTTTAATTAATTCTAAATTAGTTCGAGTGTGACTTGTAATTTCAACTACTTTTATACTTGATGGGTCTTTAACATAAGCCATTAATGGAATTAATTGATCGCTAAGGTAATTATCAACAGGAATTTCGTTTTGAATGTATTTAATCATTTTTTTAGCAGCAATATAACCTAATTTTTCTGATGAAAGTCTTTTTTCCCCTAAAATAGTGCCTGTTGATATTATTGCTCCGGTGTTAGAACAAGCCCACAAACAAAGGCCAACTCCTGGACTCAATGAATTTACCCAAACATCTTTGATGTCTGTTTCGATCCCTAAAGTATTTTTTATTTCCATATTAATAGATTTCTTAATTCGATTAGCAATGTTGTTTCCATTACGTTTTAAATGATTTGTTAGAACGATTTCCCCTTTGATTAGATCAACATTCCCTAAATTAGTAAGGTTGATAGGTTTAAGTGTATTTTTTGGAGGAATTATCGTACAGTTAGTCTGAGCTCCTCCCTTAGGATAAAATCCAAATTTTTTAATTTCTACATTAATTGTCAATCCAGATCTTTTAAATATTTGATAGATAACATTAGTAAGGTAATTTAAGCTAGGTGCCCATTTTCCAAAAGTACCGCCTCCTTCGAGTGTTATATTAATTTTATCCTGTTTAACTAGTCTTAAACACGCAATTTGAATTGGTTGGAGTAATAGCCCTATGCTTGCCGCCGTATTGATTTTTATGTGTATTTTACTTTTTAAAGATTTAATATTAGGAATAAAAGTAATTTCCTCAGTTCCAACATTGCAATTGCTTAATTTACTATTGGTTAGATTAGCAAGGGCTTTAAGACCTAGTAAGTGTTGTAATCTTAAACCGGGTTTAGGGCGATTTGCACGAATGTTTTTTATTCTCAGTGGTTGGTTAAATAGAACCGAATATCCCGCACTAAGACGTAGGATTGCTCCGCCGCCTTCTCCAAAGGAACCATCTATTTCTAAAAAGTCGCTTCTATTCAAATTCAATCTCCTTTTTCATACAATGATTTTATACGTTGAATACCATCGTAACCTTTTATTAAATTTACAACTTCCTTAGGCACTAACACCGTCCAATTTCTATTCTCTTTGCTTATTAGTTTTCTTACATTTGTCGCGTTATATTTTTTCTTAAAAATTTCTAATTTCTCTCCTACAATAAATCCCTTATTTTGAAAAAGTTGTCGAACCCAATCACTATTGGAATATATCGCATCAAAATTACCAACTATTGAAATAACGTGGTCTACCCATTTGTTTGCGTTAAAAATATCGGGAATTGCAAATATTTCGAATTTATCTGGGTTAATATTTCTCGCTTTTAAGGCAGAATTTATGAAACTTACTCTTTCTTCACTAGTAAAGGGATCTGTTTTAGTTTTAGATAATTGAGCACTCCCTATTCCTATTTTAATTTTTTTATAGCCTTTAAATATTTTATTGAGCACATAAATATGACCGTGATGTAATGGTTGAAATCTTCCAATAAATAACGCAACATTTCTTTTCGAATCCGTTAATTTAGTTTTATTATTATTGACCTTAAATTTTTTAACTAAGTCAATGTTAAATAGCTTTTTCCATATTATTTTTGAATAATCAACTGATTTTTTATTCTGTAAGAGTTTTGCCAATTCAGACTGAGTGTAGAAACGACTTTCGCTGATTTGTAATTCGTTTGGATTGGGTTTTAGCTGCACATTATTTTTAACTAGTCCTAAAAATACATACGCAATTTCAGTTGTATTCTTATATTCCTCTATATTTAAATCGTAAAATAATAGTTTTTCAATCGCTTTCGGAGGTATACCAAACTCCTCTTCGAGCTCTCTCTTTGCTTCTTCTTCAATATCATTCAGAGTTAAATTCCTTTTATACAAAACATGTCCCGAGGCTGAGTCTGTAAAGTATTCGGGAAATTCTTTTTTATTTTTACCGCGTTTTTGAACAAGATAAAGTATTTTTTTGTCAGGAGTAATAGATACTACAAAAATACGTGTTATTAAATGACTAATTTTCTTTTCGTGAGCCTCTTCCCTTTCTACGGGAAAGATGTATTTTGCGGTTTGTCCTGAGTGCAAAAATCTAATATTATTATCCGCGATACATGCCAAGATTTCTTTTTCCATATTCAAAGCCTTTTTTAAAAACTAAATGAAATTTCGTCTCCCAATTCAATTCCTATTTCTTTAGCTGCGTTCCCTAGATTTATCGAAACTTCGAGATAGTCAGATGAACCTTTAACGAAAAGTATTGATTTTGGTGGCACCGATTCAAAATGGGATGTAAATTTCCCACGATATTCTTGATTTTTATATAACATGACAATTTCTTTACCGTGCTCTAAAATTATTGAAGTTCCCAATATCCTATCTTCTTGAAAGGGGATGTTTGTTGTTCCATTACCAAAAGTATCTATATATTGAATAACACAAGTTATTTTTTTATTTTTTGGAGAAATTTCGTACTTGAGAGGGTATTTCACAAATTTTGACGGATTAAAAGAAGGACCAAAATTATTTAATGGGACGTTTTTAGTGATGTAGGCTCCGACTGGTGCCATTATGTCTCTTCCGTGAAATATTTTTGAGATAGGTTTAAAGAAATAATTTTGATTTTCAACAGATACACATTCAACAATATCGGCTGGAGAAAACACATTATTAAATATGCCATTATCCGGTCCAACAAAAAATTGATTATTAGCAGTTTTAATTGCTAAAATCTTTCGAGAACTACCCACTCCAGGATCAACTACAATAATAAAAACAGTATTTTCAGGATAAAATTTATGCGTTGTTTTAACAACATAGGAGGTTTCTATAATTGAGAATGGAGCGATATTATGAGAAATATCAATAATTTTTACTTTAGGATTAATTTTTAATATTACTCCTTTCATACTAGAGACATAATGAAGTCCTTTCGATCCAAAATCAGTAATTAATCCAATAATCTTTTTATCCAATTTTGCCATTTTATAGAAACTTTAGGGAAGAAATTGAAAAACGATTAAATCATTTTTTTTTATATTCCTCATCAATTGAGGCAAAAGCCTCAAGAGCTTTTGACTTCAAACGATACTCTTCTTCTTTATTAAAATCAACTAATTTCTTAGAAAGTTCGCTTGCTTTTTTATAAGAAATATAAGCTGAATGAAAATTTTCGTTCCTGAGAAAATTTCTTGCTTCTTGAACAAGTTTATCCCTTGCTTTTGATACATCGGGAACATCTTCCGAAAAAGTAGCTTTCTCCTTTAAAGATTCAGCAATGTCAATAACATATAATTCTTCAGCAATTTCAGAAGCTTTTTTGAAGAATTTCGCGGCTTTTTCGTAATCTAAAGCCTTCAAGGCACTATCCGCCGTATTATAGTACTCCGAGATTTTTTCGTGTTCTCCGTCTTCAATTTTTTTTAATAATTCTTGAGCAATTTTTCTTTCTTGTTTCCCACCGCTCAACATAAATTTGGTTATAGTAATAACGCTATCTTTCAAAGCATCTGGTTTTAGGGTGTCGATTAGTGGTTCGAGGTGTTCTAGATAAATATCTTTTAAGAGCGGTTCAAATTCTTCTGAATTCATTTTTAAAAAGCTTAACCCTAAAACTTCAATTGCTTCAGCTCCTTCCTTAAGAGCAGATCTGAATTTCTCAGGTTTATCTTTTTCATTTAACAATAATCCAATAATAATCCCAGAAGCCTTTCGAGCTAATTTTCCTTTAAATTTATAAACATAAGAAAAAATTTGATTTTCTTTTAATTTCAACAGGTTGTACTCGTCTTTAGAATGATCTAAATTAAGCCGTAGAAATAAATCGTTAGTGATTTCAAAATCGGATTTAGATTTATTATAGTAACCTAATACTCTATAATCGGCATCAATTGGGTTTAATATCACAAAACTTCCTTTTGGCATAAAATTTAACTCCTTTTTCTCTTTGTTGATGATATAAATAAAGTTTTATCATAAAAAAACTAGATGCTTTAAGGTTCTTTACAGCTAATAATCCTATTAGTTTCTTCTCTTATAGATTGAATCACATTTAATAATTGAGCGTAATAGAGGTTATTAGAAACAGCTTTAGCAGCTTGTCTTATTATTTCAATAGCTTTCTTTTCTTCTTCAGTGATAGATTCAATCGATTTTTTTTCATATAGTTCTTTTATTTTAGCGTTAAAATCATCTGAAATCTCTTGCATATTTTCACTAGATTTCATGCGAAATTGTTTAAGTACCTCCACAATAAGTCGGATATTCTCGTTAATAGAAATTGTTTCTTCAGAGAATTTTTGCGACATATTCTGAATTGCGGTGCTCATTTGAGTGATCTGAGCGATTGTGCCATCCAGCGAAGTTGTAATTTGATTTATTTTTATTATCATGTTATCTAATAATTTTTCTGCCATTTTTTTACCAACTCATTACGATTATACAATATTATTTATACTATACATTATTTGGAGATAATTGTTTCATGGATTTTACCGAACTTATTGCTTCAGAAAGAAGCAAATTAACTGTATCTTGGTTAAGTACTTCCCCAGATAATTTTGCGAATTCTTCTAAATTTTTTACGAGCGTTTCAAGAGCATCTAATCCTAGTCCTTCCTGTATTTTCACCAATTCAATTTTTGTACTCTCTCCAATATCTTTCAAAACATCAATATGTTTGCCCTTTGTTACTTCAATTTCCTCTGAAAATTCTTTTAGCTTTTCATTTAGATTAGAGATTTTTTGCTCAATATTTTGATTTAGCCCATCTAAAGAAGTTTTCAATCCTTGAATTGCTTGTCCAAGTTGGGCAATTCGCTTGTAGATTGAGTTTAAAAGGTCTGTTAGCATTTCTGCGATGATTTATTCACCCATATGTTATTTTTTTTAATATTATGTATAATATCATTTTTTGATTTTAACTATTATAAATATAACGGAGCACACCAATAAAAAAATTTTTATTATTTTGTGCTTTTTGACTTTATATTATAAGTAAAATAAAAAAAGTATTTAAAAAAACAGAATATAAATTAAGTACAGGGCCATTAGCTCAGTTTTAAACGAGGGTTTTTCTTGTTTACTGAAATGGTTAACAAGGCTTAATTGAAGCTTGGTCAACAAGCGCAGGTCTTATAATTGACCCGTGGACAGACAAAATAAATTTAAATGTCCATGTCAGTAAAAGCCTGAGATCCGGGGTTCAAATCCCCGATGGCCCACTCTTTTTCTTTTTTTTATGTTTCAAGAGCGAATTATTTAATAAAACCACTTACCTTTAAACCGTTAACAAGCCATGAAATCACAAGTTCTAAACCTAGCATGTTTTCTTCAGTGTGAATTGTTGAATTAGGAGTAAAAGTTTCGTGATATTTAGAAGTTATATATCCTATGTCAGAATTTTCGTTGTGCCATTCAATTATTGCATTTTTTGTTTTAAAGTGTAAGTCTTCCATTTCATTTAAAACAAAATCGAAACCTTCATCTTTCCATACGCCAAAATGATCTAGAGAGATAGAACATAAATCTTCTTTAAGATTCCTTAATTTTTGAAAAGTTTTTAGGAGTTCAGACTCGTTAAAGTCAGGAGGCATGAAAGTAGGGCTAAAAGTTTCATGATCATACATATTTATTATCGCATCGCCAGTAAATATGTTTTTATTTTTCTTGTCTAAAATTGCGATATGGTCTTGCGTATGTCCAAAAAAATCGAAAACTTCTAACTCCAAACCGTTTAAATCGATAATATCGCCTTCTTTTAAAGGGGTTACATTCTCAATAGGGCCGACTTCGTAATCAAAAATATCGTTCATTTTTTTGGGGTTTTTTAAATTATCAATGGCTTTCTCTGAAGCCATTGTTTCAAATTCACCCATCTTCTTTTTCAATCTTTCGTATCCTTGTGTATGATCCCAATGAGAATGTGTTATGAGTAATTTATGAATTGGAAGAAGTCCGAATTCTTTTAATTTTCTAAAGATTTTAGATGCTCCTAATGCACTTCCAGTATCAATCAGCATTCTCGTTCCATTATTTTCGATTATGTATAGCGAAAGCTGATGTGGTAATCTAAATAACAATGCGTCTATTAAAAAAGTATTATCGTTAAATTTTCCCTCAGAATCAATATAAACCATTTTAACCAACTCTTTTTTTTATTTTTTAGATTTCATATTTTAATTTCAATAAAAATAGTTGTTTTTTCTCAGCATTTATATTTTTATATTTTTTTTTTAATTCTATTGGAAAAATTATTTGATATCTCCCGTAGCTTTCAACCCCTCTATTAGCCATTCAATTAATAATTCTAATCCTCGAATATTATCTTTAGTATGAACTTTAGAATCTGGTGTAAATTTTTCGTGATATTTCAAAGTAATATACTTTAAAGAGGGGTTTTCGTTGTACCATTTTAATATTGATTCTTTCGTATCAAAATGAAAAGCTTCCATTTTATTTAAAGTTCCAAAAAAATCGTCGTCTTTCCATACTCCAAAATGAGCTAAACATACGGAATTTAACTCGTTTTTTAAACTTCTTAGCTTCTCAAAAGTTTTTAAAATTTCAGATTCGACAAAATCGGGCGGAACAAACTCGGGGATGGCAGTTTCTGGATCAAATCTATCAATTATTGCGTCTCCAACGAAGAGATTTTTGTTTTTACGATCTAATATTGCTATAGAATCCTGAGTGTGACCAAAAAAGTTCATTATCTCGAGCTTTAAACCATTAACATCAATTATATCTCCTTCTTTCAATGGAGTAACATTATCTATAGGGTTCACATTGTATCCAAATTCTTTATTTAGCTTATCAGGATTTTTCAAGTTATCTATTGCTCTTTCAGAAGCTAATACTTCAATTTTAGTTTCTTGCATCAATTTTTTTAATTTTCCTACTCCTTGAACATGATCAAAATGAGAATGGGTTAAAATTATTTTATGAATGGGATATAATCCGAATTCTTTAATTTTTTTCACAAATTTCCTAACCATTAAATCTGAAGGAGTATCAATCATTACTCGCATATTTTCATTTTCGATTATATAAATTGCGAGATTTCCTTTCATCCTATACAGTTCGGCATCAATTAAATAAGTGTTTTCATTAAATTTTCCATCAGAATTGATAAAAACCATTTAAGATTCCTCTAATTTACTAAAAATTCTTGATAGTATAAATTAAATTTTAGTTAAAAGATAATTTAAATGTTATATTTTTTGAAAAAGAACAAGACTTATGTATACTAAACAAGTTTTACTAATTATAGAGCTATAAACTATTTATCTAGATTAATTGATATTAAATTTAGAACCCATTTTTTAATTTGCATTATATTTTTAAGTAAGCCCGCGACAAAATTATCTGGAAAGGTTTTTTCTTGGTCAAAAGTTTGAACTGTGCTCATCCACTTATTTAAAGCTAATTGAACCAAACTGGCTCCTTCTGCTTCCATGAACATAGGTACTACGGCAGCACTTTCCCGGGCGTCTCCAATGGCAAAATAGATTTTTCGATTAATATCTTTTAACATAACGAAGTTTACGCATTCATCTAGTTTCCTTTCAACAAGAATAGTTTTAAGTATGTCAGTTTTCATAGAACTATCTTTCGTTGAAAACTTTTCTTTTCTATTCTTTAGTTTAGGCTGTACGTTGGTGATTAACTTATCCCCACTACTTCCTTCAGGAAAATACTTTGTAATTCTCAAAGAATTCTCAAGAGTTTCGATCTTTATAAATTTCTTAGTGTTTGAATATAATATAGCCTGAGAACCACCTTTACTTTCTGATGTAGAGAGTTTTATAAAAATACTTCGCATTGCAACGGAATTATTCGTATGATACGCTAATTCAAATAATTCTCGTGAAGATAGTGGTTCATGATTTTCTTCGATTTGTTTAAATGGCCATTGAGTTGATATTTTTGATTTAAATTGATCTAAGAGTAAATTTTCCACCATTATTTTATAACCCTAAATATTTAGTATAATATTGTTCTTCTAGTTTTTATTATTTAGTATTGAATACTTATTTTGTCATCGTAATTTATTATAAAAACTGGTACTTAATTTTTCCTAACTTAAATTGAAATAATATTAGAAAATTATTATTTTTGGGTTATTTGATCGTAAGCTTTTTCAAACCTCTCAACAGCAGATATAATATCTTCTGATGTTGCCCCAATAGCGGCGTTCATTATGATATATGGCGTTATATATTTAGTGCTACACGTCCCAAATACGCTTTCTTCAGGATTATAAACTCGTGGACCAGTAACTCTTAAGTTATATAAAGCGCCCCCTAACGCGAACAACTGTTCTTTTTTCAAGTTATTTAAAGACACGGCAACGGCTACTGGATTAAACACATCGAGAATTTTTTCATTAATTTTTTCGGCAACTCCTTTTAATTTATTTTCTAGTAATTTTCGATTATCTTGTTGTTCTCTTAAGAGTTTTTGATACCCTTCTATTCCTAAAGATAACATTGATATAAGAAAGTTTACAATTGGAGCAGCAGAAGCACGACCTGCGTAAGCTTGGCTGATTTTGGTTATAATTTCTTCGCTTGGAGATGCTATTATAGCACCACCAACAGGAGTAAGAACATTTTTATCAGTTGATTGAATAATGGCATCCACTCTTCCAGCGTCTATACCAACCCGGATTAATTTCATCCATTCTGGACTTTGTACCCCATAGGCGTTAATTACTATATGAACCAGATCGTTTTTTTTAGCAAACTTGCTAATCTCTTTAATATTGTCGTGTTCTCGAGGAGGAAAAAAGCTTGTCAAAGAGATTACAGCAAAACAATCACTATCCAAACTAGCTTCAATGTCTTCGATTGGTATTCTAACTGCTTCCCCAAAAATTTTCCCTTCGACAGTTTTTATTCTCATTCCCATTAAATTAATTGCTTTTATCAGAGATTTGTGGTCAATTTGAGGAACAATTACAGTTCTTTTATTAATTAATTCTTTCTTATTCCAATTAGGTCTGAGAGCCCCTAGACATAAAGCTAAAGACATTCCAGTGCATTGAGGGACGACTATTGCTTTTTTTATATTTGACATTCCAAATTTTCTAAGGAAATTAAGAGCTAAATAATTACTGAGTTCATACATTATAGAACCTCCAGGAGCTTTTGGCTGTGGTGCTGTTAAGAATCCACTTCGCCCTATCCCATGACAAAATCCACTAGAAGTTTTTAAGTGTAAATTCGATGCAATTCTTGCTTCACGCTCCCCTACTCGAGAAGCTTTATTATCTTTATCCGTATCCATATTTGAAAGCATTTGAAGCAAAAACTCGATTTGACCTTCACTCCAAGGCTTTTGAGGGACACTTCTTTGCTCAAATAGCGTTTTCATTGGTTTTAAGAAATTGGTTAAAACTAGTTGCCCCCTATCTAACATATTTTGTGGAATTGATGTGCTCTTAAAATAATCAATAATTTTATTAAAGTCAAACATAAATTTCCCTTGAAATTATTTAAATTTTTAATTTGGCGGCCCCCAGGGGGATTTTCTCGAAAAGAACAAACTTCTTTCCATATCGAACCCCTATCCCTCCGCAGGATAACTGGGTTTGAAGCCCAGCGTCAGAGACCACTTATCGTATGAGATCGAAATGATCAAATCAAATTCCGACCGCCGGGGGCCAAATTAATTATTATAGAGATTTACTTCTAATACTTAAAATTTTTAGATTTAAATGAATTTTATGTTTATTTTAATTTTTCGATGTTATCTAATTATTCTATCTTTAATGTCTTCACAATTTATTCGTCGACATCCAGGTGTCATTAATCCAATATTATAGATTGTGTCAATATATTTGGCTATAATATGAGATGTCGCACCAAATATGAGGTATCTTTTATTTTCTGCGGATCTGTAATTAAATTTACCCACTCCAATTAGATCTCCTTTGAGATCGTAAGTCCTTTCTTTGTAATTTTTTTTATTTGCAAAATAAGTTATTGGTATTTTTACAATTTCTTGTACTTCGTTTTCTTCTTTTACAAATCTTACATCTTGGTCGACATAGGCTACAAAAGCGGTAATAATAAATCCTTTAGGTGTAAGATGGTCGTCAATAGAGCCTAAAACAGTGATACTTGTTTTGGAAACCCCTAGTTCTTCTTCTAGTTCTCTTAACGCCGTATCTAAATAAGATTTATCATGTATTGGGTCGAATTTCCCTCCGGGAAATGACATTTCTCCCGAGTGTTTATCTGTTTTACTTTTAGTTCTTCGGATTAAAACTAAATCATAAGGTTTATCCTTGTATTGAAGAATTAGAAATACTATGGCAGAATTAATAAAATGTTCGTGCGACATAGCCAGGCGATCTGGAGAATTAAAGTCTTTCAGCTTCTTTCTAATAAAGTTCTCGTCAAAAATGAAATCCATAGATATCAGTATTTTAGATCTTATATTAAGCTATTAAAATTTCTTAGTAATTTGGTTTCGATATTTGATATACTCTTTTAAATCTTTTATTTTGTCAAGTTTAAACCGCTCCAATCCTAAGTTTGAAAGAGTGAACCCATATAAGTCTTCTAGAAAAGTTACAATCATATAAGCCGTTGCCCCCCAAATAGTATATTTTTTTCCATCTTCTTTATTGATGTAATTAAAGTAGAATATAGGGAACTTATTGCCGTCAATGTCTACAGCTTGTTCTCGAAATTTTTTTTTACCTAAGAAGAAATCGATAGGAATTTTTAATATTTTCTGAACCTCTCTATCTTCTTTAATTAATTTTTGATTTTGATCAATGATTGCTACAAATGGGGTGATGATATACTTCGTCATCGTAGGAAAATCGTCAAGACAACCAAGAATTTTAATATTTTCCCTTGGCACACCAATCTCTTCTTCAGTTTCTCTTAAAGCGGTGTCTTTTAAGGATTTATCGCTATCAACTTCGAATTTACCTCCTGGAAACGACATTTCACCCCTATGATTTGTTCCTCTATTTGAACGATGAATTAAAATTAATTCATAGGGTTTATCTTTGTATGGAACGATAGAAAAAAGCACTGCTGAACTTGTAAAAAAATTGTCTTTAAGAGATATTCTCAAAGGTGAATCGCAGTCATAAAGTTTGCCCCTAATAAGATTTTCATCGAAAATTAAGTTCAAAGAATCCATGAATTTTAGGAAAAATTTTAAGATGGTAATTAATTTAAGATTATAATATTGAATCCTAATAAAATTTTTAGTAAGTGTTAAAATTGAAGTTACCTAAAGAACTTAGAGAGAAAGGAGACCTTAGCGCTACAGCAAGTAAGGGAAAAAGTTGTTCAGTGAAAGACTGTGGAGAGATCGCTATAAGATCGCTTTCAGAAAACAAATGGAAAACTTACGTAGAGAAAGCAAATTTAAAAATTTTTGAAAACAGGCAACATAAAATTTTCCTTTGTAAAAAACATTATAAAGACGCGAATAAATATAGAAAATCCCAAGAAAAAGTATACCAGAAGAAGGGTTTTTTAGAAGATTCCGCTGGTTTAGGCAAAGGGAAAGGGAAACGTTGGGATTAACTTAACCTAAAACACTTTTAGGTAATAAAATTCATTTGTTCGTAAAGAGAATTAATTCTAAGATAATCGCTATTTATGATTCCTATTGTCAGTAAAGATAAGGCAATTATAAAAATTATCAAACCAATTAGTTTTTTTCTCATATTAATTAAAAATAATATTCGAAATAAATTAAAAATTTAGTTTTACATTATTTAGTAAGATTTTCTAGAGTCTTGATTTTTGTATCAATTTTCTTAAGTTTTAGATCAAAAGCTTTACTTTTAGCTTTAAAATCGTCTTCAGAAATTTCTTTTGCCGAAAATCGTCCTTTGTTTAAGTTTCTATCCGATTGGAGTTCAGCTTTTTCCATTTTTAATTCCTTAATCCAAATTTTCATTCCCGCGGTCAAATCCTTTTTCTCCGTTTCAAATTCCTTTTTTGCTTGGTTGTACTTTTCTCGTAGCTTTTCAAACGATTCTTTATCGACTTTGAGTAATTTAAATTCTTTTGATAGGTTTTTCAATTGAAAGATTTTCTTATCAATATCATCTTGAATTCTCTGAACAATAAATGGCTTCTCTAATTTTTGCTCTAATTCGCCTTCTTTTTGTTTTAGTTCAGTTATTAAAGTTTTAATCGCTTCGAGTTTTATATTAACAGTTTTTTTAAATTCTGGGTCTACATCATATCGGGGATCTTTTATTTCTTTTTGAATTTCCTTTAGCTTGTCAACTAAGATTTCTTTATTTAGTTGAGTATCGTTATATTCTATGTTTAAAATCATCTGCTCTTTTACTTCAAAAGGTAGAGGTTTCTCTACAATTTCTTTTTCGTCCTTTTTTCCTTTTTTCTTTTTTTCCTTTTTTCCAGACTTTTCGGGTTTTTCAGATAATTCTTCGACAGCTTCTTCAATAGTAGTTTCCTCCGCGGGTTCTTCCCTAAGCTTCTTCTTGTCTTTAACGAAATCTTTAGCTTTCTCGACAGCGGTTTTTTCTGGCTTTTTAACGCTTGTTAGAACTGGTTTCCCACAGATTATACAGAATTTGTCTTCATTTTTCAAAGGATTTCCGCAAAATACACAGTATTTAGCCATTTAACTTTTCACTTTCCGGTTTGTTTTAAAATAAGATATAATAAAATTATATTGTATTTGTAATTAAATATATTGGAGTCCAATAATTACTCTTATTTCTCTGATTTATCAATATAAATTATTGATTTTAATATTTTTATATTAAAAGATATTAATTTTAAATAATTATTAAATTACATCATAGATTCATTTCATTTTTCCTTTTTATTTCAATGTTAAAAATTGAGAAGAAAATTCCCGTCCATATTGGTCTTTTTGGTCACATAGATTCTGGCAAGACGGCGTTAGCCGCTGTTTTAAGCGAGTTTATTTCAACTGCTGGAATTGACGCTCATCCTCAAAGTAAAGAAAGGGGGATTACAATAGATTTAGGTTTTACTAGTTTTATTTTAGAGGAATATTTAATCACCTTAGTAGATGGTCCTGGTCACGCCGATTTGATTAAAATTAGTGCTTCTTCAGTGGAGATTATTGATTGCGCTCTAATTGTAATTGATATAACTGAAGGTCCTCAAATTCAAACTGGAGAACATTTAATAATGATAGAATCGCTCGATATAAAAGATGTTATAGTAGTAATTAACAAAATTGATTTATTTAAAGGAGATTTAGATGCAGAAGTAAAGAAAATTAGAGATTTTTTTAGATCGACTTCTTATGGTTCGGATGTACCTATCTTTTCGGTTTCTGCAAAAAACCAACTCGGAATTGAAGATTTAAAGCAAGGAATTTTAGAGAAAGTTAAAGTTTTGGATATAAAAAGAAATTACGAAGGGAGTGTTATTATCCCAATTGATCACCATTTTTTAATAAAGGGGAGAGGGGCGGTAATTACTGGAACAATATTAAAGGGGAGGTTAAAGCTAAACCAGGATATAGATGTGATCCCGGTTAATTCTTCAGGTAGAGTTAAAACTATTCAAATTTTCCATCAGAATGTCGATGAAGCTAAAGCAGGCGATAGAGTTGGAGTTAATATAAAAGGGTTAGATATTAAGAATGTATACCGAGGTTGTTACGCTACAAATAATAAGAAATCATTCGATTTTTGCGACCTAATTGATATTCAAGTAAAGCAAAATAAATTATTCAAACCAAAGACTCGATTTGGAACCCAAGTGCATGTTACAATAGGGATGTTCACAATTACGGGAAATTTATTTCCATATTATGAAAAAAATGGGAAAAAGATTCAATTAGAAAGTTCGGGTGATTTAAATACATTTAAAGCCTTTTTATGGTTAAACGAAAAGGTCTTTATTAATAAGGAAAGAAATACAATGCTTTTAAGTCGATTGGACCTTCCACCTACAACTTTAAGGATACTCGGTGCAGCAAAATTGATCGCAGTAATTAAAGACCCTCCAGAATTGTACAAGTTTAAAATAAAGAAAGGATATGTTCAAAAACCCAAACATATTCAAGGGATCGTTTGTAGCGGTTTAGCCCAAAGCTACGAAGGAGCTAAAAGAATCATTGGTCGCAAATTAGAGCCCCCATTTACTAAAATTATCGATACTTTTGGAACAAAAGGTTTAGTAATTGTAGGGATTGAAAAAAGAGACCAAACCGTGAAAAAAGGCGACCCAATCGCTCTAAAAGAATTACGGAGTTTCAGATTGAAATCTAAAAAAGATTTAAATTTGCTGAAATTATTTAATAATAGTAAGTGAGGTTGTTAAAATGGAAAAAATTGAAACATCAGAAATTAATATCGATCCAGAAATATTAGGAGAAATTATGCAAAGTTTAGAAAAGTTAGAAAGTTCTACAGACTTGGAGGGTTCTGCAATCGTATCAAAAACGGGATTGAGAATAGCTAGTTCTGAGACTGCCGATATTGTAGCAGATATTTATAGTGCAAGCCCTGCCACATTAATTTCTTTGGGAGAAAAAATTAGTAGAGGTTTAGGACAAGGAGAATTAAGAGAAATTGTAATAAGAGGGGTAAAAGGTTATACAATTATTCTAGTTGGAGATTTAGACAATAACTTCATGCTATTTACGAATTGTAGTAAAGGCTATAAATTGGGCTATTATTTCCATAAAATTCGTAAATCGTTTAAAGAAATGGAGCCCGTTCTTAAGAAAATTGAATCAAAAGATTTACATACTTCATAAATTATTAGTTAAGTTAAAAATACTCATTTTTGATTTCTTAATAAGTACATCTATACATGTGTCCATTTAACAGTATCGTTATCTAATAAATTAAAATAATTTGAAGGCATACTTGGGGGCACACCGTTGTTAATTGTATATATCCAACCAACTCCAACACCGTTAATCTCCTTTACATATACACCCCAATCATAATCTATAATAACAATTTCACAGCAATTAAGTAAAATGTGATATGCAGTAGTCTCATAATTAGTCAAATTTATATTTTCAAATTTCTCATTAGGTTTTATACCAGAATAATCAATTGTTAGCGTAATGTTTTCAACACTGTACTGTTTCACATCCCTTTCTCCGTTATCTTGATTAATAGGAGGCTCTGGATTTTGGAGTAGGATAGAATTAAAAAGAAATAGTAAACTAAAGCAAGATATTCCAATAAGTACCAAGAAAATATATTTAATCTTTTTTTCCATGATTACTAATAAAAACAATTTTAAAAAAAATAATAATTTATTGTAAATCTAATTGTTGCTTTTCTTCGTTTTTCTTTTTGCATTGAGAATTAAGATTAGTGTTGCTATACTAAGGCTAGTAAATATGATTAATGTAGGGTATGCAGGAATTATTGGAGGCTCAATTTTTAAGTCAGGTAGATTAGTTAATGTCATCTCAAGCGTATAATTTCCAAAAGAAGTATTTGTATAAACTAGAAGACCTGAAATTTTATCGTATATAGATTTAGTTCTCTGAAGTAAACCCCCTTTCTGACGAAAATCAAACGAAATGTTATTTTGAGTCTCTTCAATGATAACTGTTGCATTCATCCATGGAGGTTCATCTTGTGCGTAGGCTTGTTGTTTTAAGTAAGTAAAATTATTAACTGGAATTAAAAATCCTGACTTAAATTTATTATAACCAATAGCTAAATTCATGTCTGCTTCGCCATTTGAAATATTGTAGAATGTAGTATTTGTAGTAAGAACCCCTAATCTATTCTCCTTGAACTCTATGTTCATGTATGGCGTAGGGCTTTCGAATAGATTAAAGAAATCGTTAGGATCTTTATCGTAAAAACCAGTGAAATTAACTAGTATTTGCCCTCCAGGAGTTGTATTGGCAAAACCTCTTGGTGGAGCTGCCCAATCTAACTCTCTCCACTCAAGGGGCTTACTTGTATTAAAAGAAGATACGTTATAAACATAGACCTCATTGAAATCTAATTCTCCACAAAAATTTCCAGGAATTGCTGTTTCAGCTTTAATAATCGGAGTTAGGACGAAAAAGATTGTTTGAAATACCAATATCGAGGTGAAAATGCCAAGAAAAATGTTTTTTCTAGTCATAAGATCAATTTTTTGCAGTTTTAGTAAATTTGTTTGTAGTTATCATATAATATATAAGATGATTAAAAAATTTGTAGGAAAGAAGACCTAGGTTAGAATTCCTATAATTGATCTCAGATCTAAATGGAGTTAAGAAGAGATATTTATAGATTATTCACGGCTATTTATTAATAGAGAGATAAGCTCGAGAATTTAGTTTGGATCAATGTAAAATTCAATAAAATATCTTGTAAACCTTACAATTTTAAATATTTGAATTCATAAGATTTTAAATTAATAATTAATTAACCCAATTTTATACAAATAGTTTTGAAATATCTAAACTATAATAAAATTTTACCAAACAAAGAAGGAATAATAATTGAGATGTGTATTGATTCAGAAGTATCTAAAGAACATGAAAAATCGCATATTTCATTTGAAAACAATAGTGGAAGCGAAGAGATTGAAAAAGTTAATCAATCAGTTTGGTTAGAAAAAAAGAATTTTCGAATTGCGTTAATAGGTACATTCTCAGCTTTAGCAGTTGTCTTAGGATATATGTTGGCGTATATTCCCAACATTGAGATTTTTACTTTGATGGTCTTTTTAGCTGGTTTCGTTATGAACAAAAAGGATGGAGCCATAGTTGGGCTGTTAAGTTCAATCATATTTACATTTTTTAATCCATTCGGACCTTCACCGCCGCCACTTTTCTTTTACCAGTTAACGCATTATTCTTTAACCGGAGCGTTAGGTGGGCTTACGAGAGATTTTTTATGCAACAAAAAATATTTTAAGCCAAGGGAAGATTTGTATGTTTTTCAAATAATGTTAATATTTGGAGTTTTAGGTGCGTCAATTACTTTTATATATGATATTTTAAGCACTTTATTCGGGGGTCTTATAGTTTCTATTGCGGTAGAATATTTTATCGCGTCCTATCTTTCTGGTATAATATTTACATCGATTCATTTAGTTGGAAACATTTTAGGATTTATATTTTTATTACCTGGATTAATTCAACTAATTATAAAATTATTAGATTAAATTCTACTAATTCCTAACAAACAAAAATACAAAAGATATACAAAAAAATAATGAGTTAACTATTTTGCTTCAGAAAGAAGCGTTACTTTTCCGCCAGCAGACTCGATTTTCTCAATAGCTCTTTTTGAAGCTTTCTTAACTGAAATATTAATTTTTTTATTAATTTCTCCACGACCTAAGATTTTTTGAATATTTATTTCTTTCAAATCAATCGTATAAGTATTTCCCGATTTTGAGGCTATGTTATTTTTAGTCAATTCCTCTATTTTTGAATCTAAATCTTTTACATTTAGAGCGTTTACTTGATAAATACGATTAATATCTTGTGGCCTTTTAAAACCTCGTTTTCCAAAATCCCAATCTGGGTCTGGGAACCCAAGTTCTTTTTGCTTGAGATAATAAGATTTTTTACTTTTCTTCCATTGAGTTGTTTTACCTTTTCCGGCTCTTTGACCTGCTTTTCGATGTTGCCCTACCCTTCCATATCCATGTGTACGGGTCCCTCTCATTTTTCTAACTTTTTTTGGGAATTTTCGCATATTTTTATTTCACCTTTCTAATTATATCATTTTATGAATTATCTCATTAATATATTGCTCTACATATCCCAAGGTGCCACCTTCACGATAATGTTTTTTAATCGTACCGCGATGCCCTTTCCTTGGAGGGTGCAATCGAAACACGGGTTTAATCTTAGAAATATCATTCGTTTTGTATTGAATTTCTCCAGATATTAAAGCTTTAGTAAGTTCTTTTAAATCCTTATATTTTGTTAAATTTTTAATATGTTCGTCTGTGAGTGGTTTATTTCCTTCAACTTTCCCTCTTGCTCTCAATAATCTCAACAATGTTTTTTCGTTGATTTCACCATAAGCTATATAATCTTTACATTTTTTAAGCATACCAACATAGCTTACATCACCCCAAATAAGAACTCCATGGTTAACCCTATGCATTCTCAACATTTTTAATGTGTCTAAAATTACGCGTTTCATTCCTATTGCGCCTCTTATACGAACTGCGAAGTACAGGACAGGAGGTTTCGGTTTTTTTATTTTAGGTTTTTTTCTAACTATAACTTCATTTTCAGCCATCATATACACCACTCATAATCTATAAATTGAAATTAAATTTGTGAGCATTTTTAAGTGCGGTAACAGTAGCTTTTACAAGATTTTCGCTTGTTCTAGTATCACCGAAAGTTTTGCTCCAGATATCTTCGATACCGGCTAATTTTAATACTTGTTTAACTTTATCTGCACAAGCTAATCCCACTCCTTGTGGTGCCGGAATCAATCGTATTTTCACAGAACCACATTTTCCATCTACTTTAAATGGTACGCTGTGAGTATGACCACAACCACATTCTTTACTACCACAACCTCTAAGAACGGGTATAACAGAAAGCTTTGCTCTATCAATTGCCTTTCTTATTGCTGGTCCTACTTCTCGTGACTTTGCTGAGCCCACACCAATAAAGCCATCCGTCCCGACAAGTACAACTGCTTTGAATCTAGATCGTTGACCACTAGCAGTCATTTGTTGTACCATGGAAATAGAAACCACGCTCTCATTTAATTGTGGTAGGAGAATATCAATAATTTGTTTCTCCTTGACAATTAGATTATTAGCAAATATTTTTTCTAATGTGATTAGCCCTTCTTTAACTAATTCGCCCAAGCGCGTTTTTGGAACCCAACCTTCGGTAGGATTTCTTGGTTTTCTTTGTCTTTGATCTTGTCTTTTCCTTTGATTTCTTTGTTGACTCATTTTAACTCACTTATTTAAGCATTATTTTCAATTGTTTTGAATGTATTCGAAACAATTTGACTCATTTTTAATGGATTTATTTTATTTTTCTTCAGATAACCTGAGAAAATTTGATCGTATTTTTCTGGATTCTCGCTTTTTAGAAGATTAGCAAATTTTTCTATTTGAGCCCCAGTAATTCGTTCCTCTAAATTGTCTGGAAAAAAGCTTTCCTTATGAGGTACTTTTAATTCTGATTTTAAAATACCTTTAAAAGCCGCGAGAACTCGAATTCTATGGTAAAAGACACCTAAATCGAGAATAGCTTCATCAATATTTTGTTTTTTAGCCCTTAAACCTGCTAAAAAACCAGTTAAATATGCTGCTGGAACATTTCCGGTATTTGCTTTCCATCCGAATTTTGAGGTTAATTCCGTAGAATGGGCAGAGACTAAAACTTTATCGCCACCGAATTTAGATTGAATAATTTGGACAATAATGTGATTGTTCGAAGCCCTAATTACAACTCTTAACTTCTTTGATTTTATTAACCTTAATCTCCTATGGTAATTTGTTTTTCCTTCCTCTCTCCTTCGATTAGATCGACGATATCTCGGTCCTTTTGCCATTTACGACCTACCTCTCTTGATTAATTCTTTTTCTTTAATATGACGGTTCATTTGAGCGACGCTATTAAACATTCCACCCTTAGCGTTTTTGTACAGCTTTCTATATGTTGCTGTAGTAATTAATTTTCTATCTCTCAACTTCTTCAATTCTCGTCTTTGAGGACGAATGCGTTTCATCCAAGCTTTTTTCTTTGGAGTTCTTGCACCTTTAGTTCCCTTTCTTTTGCCTAATCCTCTACCCCTACCTTTTTTCTTTCTTTCGTGGTGGGCATTTTTCCTATATTTTGAGTTTCCTTTTTTATATTTTTTCTGAATTATTCCTTCTTTAATTAAATTTCGGATATCCTGTCGAGTAATTGCCATTTTAATCTCATCGATTAAATAAGGATCGCAATACACTCGATTTTCCCCACATTTTAAAATTTCTGCAGCCATTCTTTTTTGGGCTTTTAAACTCATTTTTTATCACACAAATCTATTATTAATTATAAGTATTCTTTCTAATCCTCATCGTCAAGTAAATCCTCGTCGTATAGATCATCAACAGACGATTCTAACATTGCTTCTAATCCTTCTAATTCTTTTTGAGAAATCCCTAAATTAAGAACTTTAAATCCTCTACTTTGAGCGTAATCAATTAAAACTATTCTTTTTTTAACACCTAATTTACCAGATATTTTTAGTGCGTGTTTTTTGTTATTTAAACCTTTTATATCGTTAATGGTGACAACTCTTACTTCTACATATCCAGATGGATGAAGTCCTCGAACTTTTTTGGGACCTCTATACCCCATTGATGGAGATTTAACACCAGATTTAGATTTTATTCGAGTTCGTGAATCGATCCCTCTAGCCTTTCTCCACGGATCTTTTACTCTCACATATCTCCACGATTCTACACGTCTAAAGGAGGGTCGTTTTTTATTCATTTTTTTCCTGAGTTCTATTAATCTTTTTTGTTCCATCGTTATTACCTCAATTTATTTTATTTCCCAAGTAACTTCTTCTCCAATCTGTCTTTTGTAGAGGTATACACCATCTTGAAAAACTCTTGGATCTTTCTTCCTAATTCTACAGCATCTTTGTATATTTGCCGCTGTTTGCCCCAATGTTTCTTTATCGGGTCCAATTAATATAACATCTTCGCCTTCAACCTTAACTTCTACATTATCTAAATAATGTGTAACTCTTGGTGCTCTTTCTCCAAGAAAATTAACCACATGTATTTCTTTCTTATCAGGCTTCACTTCAACAGTGCATGGAAAATGACTATAGCACACTTTACAAATATATTTATAATTTGTTTGAACCCCGATTATTAAATTTTTAATTAAGTTGATAATAGTCTTAGTCAAGGCGAGAGTTCCACTTTTTGGAAAGTTTGTAGAAAAATAAATTTTATTCCCTTCAATTGAGACCTTTATACCTCTCACATGAGAGAAATCTTTTGTTATTTTTCCGTTGGGTCCTTTTACAGTAATATGATGATTTCCATCAAGTGTAACTTTCACTCCTTCCGGAATTTCCATATCTTCCTTATAAAATGCTACTTTAACCATTTACTATTACCTTCTTTCAATATTAATAAATATAACATAAAGTCATGCCACCAATATGTTTTTCTTCTGCTTCTTTCATGGTCATAATACCTTGGTTAGTGGTTAATACAATTATTCCTAACCCTGGCGCTGGAAGCAACCTTCTTTCTAGCGATTCATATTGATTAGTTTTATAGTTTAGCCTCAATAAACCAGCACAGTGGTTTATTTTACCTAATAGGGCAATTTTAAACTTTCCTTGCCTTCCATCGTCATATCTCTCAAATTCTCCAATATATGCGTGCTGCTGGAAGATGCGAAGAACCTTTTGTGTTAATTTCGAAGCAGGGTTAATTATTGCTTCTTTTTTTCTCGCTCTTTCTGCGTTCTTAAGATTGTTGCACATATCGGCAAGTGTGTTTGCTATTTTTTACACCTCATTTCTAATTTTAATCATACCTATAAAATCCAATTTCTTTTCCAATCTCGTAAAAACAACGACGACATATATATAAACCATACCTCCTTATAACGCCTCTATGTGTATGGCAACGCCGACATTCTCTCTGACCCTTACCTATCTTACCTTGTGGCATAATTATCAAAACTATTTTTTTTCTTTACATATATTCTAATTCTAATTTCTCTACTATTTCGATTCCAAAAATTTTTTCTAAAAAATATTGAGCTTCCGCACGAGAAACGTAATGATGTTTAGGAACTTTAGCTCGACCTTTTCTTCGGTATTTAACTCTCATACCTGGCCTAACTATTCGACCAACAACATCAAGACCCCAGATGCCAATCTCGTTATCGTATTCTATTCCTGGAATGGTAATGTGTTCAACAATACCAAAACCAAAATTACCATAATTATCGAAACTTTTTCTTAACATTTTATCGTTATTTACAACAAAAAGTCGTTTAAGCAATTTTTCAGCTTCTTTTCTCCGTATAGTTACCATCGTTCCAATTGGACGTCCTATACGCAAGTTGAATTCCTTTACGTTTTTCTTAGAAAGCGTTTTTACAGGAGTTTTACCAGAGATCGTTTGTAATACCGTATAGGCTCTTTCTAACTCTTCACCCCCAGCACCAACTCCAATATTTAGAACCACTTTTTCTAAGTAAGGTTTCTTCATTGGATGAGTCCACATCTCTTCAAATATCTTTTCTTGTTCTTTTCGTGATTTTTTCTGAGATTTTTTTGCTACTTTGACTGACATAATTGAATTCACTTCTTTATTTTATTCTATTTTTGGTAAATTAATTTCGGATTGATCCTCCCCTATAATAAATGTATAATCATAAAGCGTTTCTGTATGCTCAGAATTATGTTGTATAGATACAGTGCTTGCTTTCGGACCAAACCGTTTTAAAATATTTATAACTTTCCCTAATTGTCCTATGTTTTTCCCGGACATGATGATCGCTAAATTTCCCTCTTTAAATTTTAAAACTTTAAGAATTTCTTGTTCTGGGATTGAAATTTTTAAAACATCCATTCTTTTGTAAATATCCTCTTTAGTGTTACTTGGGTCCTTAACTCGTATTAGAATGTTTTTTCCATCGTGTAAGTTTAATTGAATATGTCCTCCCTTTATCGTGGTTTTTTGGGTTATTCGACATAATTTAAAAGTACTTTCTGCTTCAGTTATTTCATGAAGTATTAATCCATAGTGAGAATCTGGTAGAATTCGATAATGTTTATTCATTTTTTCTATACTTAACACATCCATTAAACCTACTGGATATGTTGTATCTTTTACTACTCTTCCATCTACCTTAAAATTACCTAGTCCTATCAATTTTTTCGCTTCTCTATGGTTATCGACTATCTTCAGAAGATCCCTGACAATATGGAGTAAAGGTAAGCAGAATCTCCTCGGATGAGGCCCAGATGAGGGTTTCATAAAGAACTTGCCATGCTTTCTTTTTATTTGTAAAAATTTAGGCGTGTTGAGTCTTTTTAACGCTCTTGAACCTCCATGTCTAGTCATCTATTTCTCCTCCTCCTCTTTTAGTTTTTTTGGAGCTCTTAACTCGTCTTCCCTTAATCCAAAAATGGCTTTCCTGTCAATCATACTTGCCCGCCAGGGGTCCATTTTTTTTTCTTTAGCAAATTTTGTTATTATTAAATTCGATATGTGAATAGCTGGATGAAACTGAGTTCCATCTGATTTATCAAAAGTTGCTTCCTTAATTTTTGCTCTCTGATTACTCGTGATCTCCAGAACCTCTCCCTCAAAATCTTTGAATTCCCCCTTAACAACTTTAACACCATCACCAACTCTAAGGGGAAGGGTTCTAATTCCATACTCGTCTCTTACAAAATCGGCGACTCTTGTTGATAAAAGTTTTGACCTTTGATGGTTCTTATAAGTAAATAACGCTTTCCGTTGCTTTTTAGGCTGTTTTGATTTTGCTTTCATACTTTTTAACCTTATGATCATAATTAAATAATTAATGAAGAAATGGATGCTAAACGTGGAAATAATTCAGCAGCTTCCCTCGCGATTGGTCCCCGAATTTCTGTACCTTTAGGATCGCCTTCCCTGGTTATTAAAACCCCTGCGTTATCTTCAAAAGACAATCTCGTGCCGTCTACTCGTCTAAATATCATCTTTTGTCTAACGATTACAGCTTTCAATATAGTTCCACGTAAGTCTGGACGACCTTTTTTAACGGTTACTGTGCAAACTGATCCCACAGAAGCTTGTGGCAACCTTCTTAAACGGGTTTTTGCATGATCGACGTTAATTATTTGTGCAATCTTTGCCCCAGAATTATCAGTAA
>JABCSY010000035.1 GCA_018238625.1 Promethearchaeota archaeon | reverse complement strand
TTTCCGTCCAATTTCGTATAATAATTTAGTAGAATCGTACAACAAACAATTTTGAGCAGATATTATTTTTTTAAAAGAAAAAAAGTCAATTACACCATCGGGATCTACATCTCTTATATCTTTTAGTTCCAATAATTCGGCTTCTCTTAATATTGATTTCATACCATCGTAATCTAAGCTATCTAAATAAGATTGCAATAACGCAGTTAGCACTCTATTTTTAACTTTTCCCCTATATTCCCCTATTATTTCCGAATTATTTGCCATAGAGTTTGAATTAACAAATCATTTTTATACGTGTTATAACTTTAGATATTAATGTTAAGCTTAAAAAGCTAATTTATTTCCAAAAATCTCCATGTTGCTTAGCTCTATATTTTTAGAATTTTTAAAGCTTTTAAGGTTTTTTTTTTAAAGTTAGTTTTATTTCCCTAATACGAACTATTTTTCTTCCTAGCAAAACTCATGTTAGTTGTTTATTTAAAGTAATAAAACGCTTTTACTTTCGAAATTAGGATGTAATTTCATTAATATTAATTAATCCCTTAAAAATTAGAAAAAAAATTTAAAAATTGGAATTAAGCTATATTAAGATTAAAGATAAAAAAAATAAAAGAAAAATGTTTAATATTATTCGTTCATTTCATATGCGTCCTTTAATGAATGAACTGTGTCCCACACTTTACCAAAACGCTCAGGGTCGACATTTGGTTTCTTAATCATCTTCAAGCACCATTCCATCTGTTCAGGAGTAGTACTAGATTTATTATATAGATTTAATGCGTATTTGGAAAAGTCTCTCACTAGAAAATCAAATATTTGGTCTACAGTATCTTCATCAATATCATATATTTTAGCGTTTTCAACGATTAAATGGGCATATACAACAAGAGAAAAGATTTCGCCAATCCCTGAAAGCATGAAGTCCATATCTTTTTGTTGCTCGGCACTAGGCATAGCCTTTACCCCCATAAGGTTGAATATCTTAATTTGCTCCAAAAATATTTTGACATTGGGTAAATCGTATTGCTCAAACGCAGGTTTCCAATCGTGAAAACGAACCCTTCCCAACCCACGAGTTGGACCTTGATTAAAAAGGAATGCATCGTCTTTAACTTGATCTTGTCTTGGAATTTCCTCATATTTTTTATGATTCATAAAGAAATTCATCATAAATTTCAAAATTAATGCGATATTCACATGAACGGTGCCTTCAAGTTTCGGTAAAGCACGAATATCCCTTGCAGCGCTTTCAAAAAACATATTTTTTTCGAACCCTTTTGCCGCAATCACATCCCATAAAAGATTGATTACTTCCTCTCCTTGAGTTGTCGTTTTCATTTTCATAGCAGGAGCATAAAGTAGATACCGACGGTCTTTATCAGATGCTATTCTCATATAATCAGCCGTTCTTAGTCCAAACAATTTCATAGCGACTAAACGAGTATAAGCATCAACAAAGTTTTGTTTAACATGCTGAAAATCAGTCACATACATATTATAGAGCCTACGATTAGCTGCGTGATGAATTGCTTCATAAAATGCATGTGTACAAAGTCCTATTGAAGCCCATCCTAAATTATATTTCCCCACGTTAACCGTGTTAAGGGATGAATTCCACGCCTCCTCTCCTTTGGAAAGAATATCTTCTTCGGTTATGGGATAATCGTGAAGTGCAAAATTTGCAACGTAATTTTGACTGTCGCAGACATTTTTTATTAACTCATAGTTTTTATGTTTATAATTTGCTACAAAGAATACGTATTGTTCTTTATTTTTCATGTCATAGGGAGGGATATTACCGTCTTTATCAGCAAGTTTACCAAAGTTTGAGACCATTGCTGCTTCGTTACCATTGCCAATATAATACTTTTCTCCATTAGCCCTATACGAACCATCTTCTTGAGGCGTTAATGCCATTTCAGTGCCATAAATATCTGCTCCATGTGCTTGTTCAGATAGTCCAAACGCAAATATAGCACCTTCCTTAATTAATTTTGCTGCTTTCTCCTTTGCTTTTTCGTTTTTACTCATCCAAATAGGTCCGAGTCCTAAAATTGAAACTTGCCAAGTATACCAATAAGCCAATCCATAAAACGCAATAATTTCATTAAACTCACATATTCTCCACGTATCCCATCGATAAGTCTCGTCTTCCCCGTATTGAGACGGGGTTAATAGTTGGGCAAAAATTTTATTTTTTTTTTGAAATTCAAGGAAATCAGAATACCATACTCGCTTCTGATCATCCTCCTTAAGTTTTGCTTTCCCTTTGTTTTCGAAAAATTCTATGGTTTTAAGCATAATGTCTTTTGACTTCGCGTCCGGATAATACCTTTTATGTTGTTTAGGATTTAATAAAATAGTCATAGTAGCCTTTTTCACCTTATCTTATTATTATAGTTAATAATTTAATTGTTGTATTTAAATTATAATTTAGAATTACTATTTCAAAATTAACTTTCTCAATTATTATTAATAAAATATTTGGTCTATAGTTAAAAGAAATACATATTTTAGCATTAAAAACTGAGGAATCTTAAAGTTTTTTTCTCACATTAATTCCTTTCAAATTAGATAAAAATTAAAAATTAGTAGTAAAGCAATAAAAAATTTAAAGAAAAAAAATTATTCTTTAACGGTTTCTAACAATTCCTTTATTTCAGCTTGGATAACTTCTGGCTTTTTAGCAGCTTGGTCTGAAATTACATTGCCCATTTCGATGCGCTCACGATGTAAAGTATTCATTGCACAAAAGGGAATCTCTAATACCTTAGAATGGTCTTCAGGGTCAATTACGCCATAGTGTACCAAACATTTGCAAACTCTATCGAGATCAAAGTTGTAAGCGTCTTGGAAATGCATGGCACTTACCATTAGATTACGAGTATGCAAGATATTCGCCGCAGAGGCTAAATTCGGAGACACGATCAATCGTACAAAACCTTGATAAGTTTTGCTGGTTAAGAATTTCTCTGGTTGCTTTATAAACTTAACTGCGCCTGCAAAATAGTAAGCTTTCATCATCTGCCGATATCCGAGGTCGGTCATATCGTCAATGAATTTTCCAACAGTACTGGCAACAGCGCCATAATCTTCTATGTTTATACCTTTTAAGAATCCCGTAGGTTTTGGAATTTCTTTTCCTTGAACCATGTCGTAAACTTTATTTGACCATTTTACAAGCCCTTCCGCGTCAAAATAATGGTCGATCGACCTCCACTGCTCTTTTTCGTCAATTATTATGATATTAGCGAATCCGCAATCTTTGTGGCTCGTCATACTAAACTCTGGCACGTTATCGAACCAAGCTAATAATCTAGTCATTTTTGCTGTAAATGCTATTGGATAAAATCTTGGTATTGCATTATTTGTGTGTTTATTAATTGCTACCTTAAGATCTGAAGTTGTATATCTTAAATCCATTAATTCCTCAAAACTTATTCGTCCACAGAGAGAAACGGGTTGGAATACTACTCCAGAAACCACATCGCTATTATCCCTTGCGTAATCTAAAATATTTCCTACTTGGTGGTCGTTAACGCCTTTAGCTATTACCGGAACTAGCATTAACCCAAAGTACCCTAACTTTCGACAATTTTCGATTACTCGCTTTTTTAGAGGCCATAGGTTAACTCCCCGTATCTTTTTCCAGACTTCTGGATCGTCAGTTGCATCAAACTGTAAATATATGGCGTCCATCCCGGCATCTTTACATTGTTGTAAGAAGTCAATAGATTTTGCAAATCTGACACCGTTAGTTGTGACCATAACTTCAATAAAACCAAGTTCTTTCCCTTTACGAATTATGTCTGGAAGGTCGTCTCTAATAGTGGGTTCTCCACCGGATATTTGTAGCATAACAGCACCAATGGGTTTCATTGACCTGAAGTGTTTCATTATTTGAACAAGTTGATCAAATGTGGGTTCTACAACATACCCTTTCGCGCTTGCGTTCGCAAAACAAATTGGACACGTTAAATTACAACGATTAGTAATGTCAATAAGGCAAATGTTAGGAGCGCTTTGATGATTTTCGCAGAGTCCGCAATCGTATGGGCATCCTTTATCAGTTTTTTTTATTCCTGAGCTTGTATATTCAGGTTTAGTAGAATTATTTATAGTAGAACCAATATCGTCCGTATAAGTCTCATTCCGTTTGTAATCATCGGGATCAATTGAGAGTTTATCTTTAAAGTCGCCGTGTTCTTCACAATTTTTTCTCATCATGACCCAGTTAGTTTCAGGATCGACATAGATTTCCGCTGCGACAAGTTGTAAACATTCTGGACATATGCTTGTAGTTCGTCTTATAATTTCTTCTGTCATAAGTATCAATTTAAGTTATTTTTTTAACAAAATTTTGTTTAACAAATAGTTTATTTGATTAAAACATTATTGTATTTATTTGTTTTCGTACCTTTCGTATTATTAGTAGTATTATCAATATTATTTGTTATTAAAAAAGAGCTAAAAAATTATTAAAATCCGACAATTTTTTTAGTTCAAGCCTTATCTTCGTCTAAAATTAAGATATTTTCAGATAAATGTTATTTTTAAAAACCTCACAGAACAAATTATAATCAAATAAAGTCGATATTAAAGGGAGACTCCTGCCACCTCGACCTAATGATAAGGTCAGAAATAAAATAGGGGGAGTAGGGCGAAATAAGTGTGTTAAACACACTACCAAAAGACAAAAATCCAGGGTGGGGCAGGAGTCATGGTTTTATATAAATTCCCTATTTTATTTAGCTTTAATTTATATTACTTTGTCTATTAATTCTTATCTTCTACGATTATTATATGTTTTAGACATATATATTTTTATCTTAAGTATTTAATATCGTTAGTGCTATTTAAAAGAATTGTTGATATTTTGAAACTTTTGTCTAATAATTGCTAATAGTTTGATTAGAATCATAACAATTACAATATTGTTCTCATTGATTTGATTTGTTAATAATTTTTTAAATATGGTTTAATTATCACATACAACAAAAAAAAACAAAAGGAATTTTGATGGTAACGGAAAACAACGAAATAAACAAAGAGAGAGAAAAAGCGGAGCCTGACCTAAAGTTAGAGATTTGGACGTTATTATTTGCCGCTATAGGTTTTATCGCATCGTGGTTTAATATGCTCTTTATTTTAGATGCTCCTCGAGCGATAGAAGTTCTAGCGTTTTTATCAATCATAGTTACGACAATAATCCCTGGGGTGATTATAGCCATAGTTAATAGATATTGGGGATACGGTTACTTAATAGGGTTCGCGAGCGCGGGTATTCCATTTTTAATTTTTGTTGATCTCTTTATTGGGGGCTACTCATTTGCTACTACGATTTTTATTTTCATAATTTTATGGTTAATATTTTGGAAAACATGGCGTAGCTTAAGCTCGATCAAAACTGGATAACGACAACGAGTTTTTAAGTTTTTAAAGGAAAAAAATTACAGTAATATTAATTGTTTACACTTTACGCACGATTTTCCTTCAATTTTGGCTTTTTTTGCGCATTTTAAACAGTATTTAGTTTTGCATTTCGGGCAAGTATAATTTTCTTCTGACAATTCACCTTTATGTAACAAACAAAATTTTTCTGAAACCGTAAAATTTGGTGGGAGCGTTGGAGGCGGGGGAATTTTTTTATTGTCCATGTTTCAATAATTCTATTCGTTATGAATTGAAATATCTTCAATTTCAACGTTAACAACTTTATCAATTGCCAGAAAGTTTTCCTTTATTGCCTCGTTAGAAATGCCCCCTGAACTTAGTGAGTCTCCAAGTAGATAAGTTTCATAGAAACACTTTTCAAGCTCATAGCATATTCCCGTGGTATGTAAGATATCTCGACTTAAATTAAGCTCGCCTAACACTGTAGATATCCCTTTAACTAAATCTGGAGAAAATTCGATTAATTTTATTAAAATTTTTTTAATGTTCTTAGTTTCAGTTGGGAAGCAACTAATTTTGATCGAATCTTCGCGAGAAATAAAAATTAAAAGATAGTAGGGGGTATCAATAATTTCCATTTTTACCTCTTCAGGAAAAATAGTATTATTAAAATCATCTTTTGATATGATTAAACCAACAGAAATTTTGTTTTTCTGCTTTCCTTCGTTGTCATTTACAACCATTTTCATCAAAAATAAAATGTAATAAGAAGAGTATATGTCTAATAATAAATTATGTTTGTTTTTAATTTTTATTTTTTTTTCTAATTATTGTGATATTTTTAAAACAAGAAGTTAATCGTTTAAAAGCGCGAAGATTATCATAACACTGAGATAATATTTACATTTTAAATCAAGATAGGCTTTACTTTTTAATAAGAAAATTCTTGAGATCGTTAGACTTATTAATATGTCGTATAAATGGAATAATAGAAGTATAGAAACAACATATGGATTCAAATTAGAAGAACTTAATTCAAACGAAAATCGGTTTTATGCTTTATACTTTTTAGACAATTTAACTGGCTCGTTACTGTTAAGTAATAAATATACTAATAAGACAAAATTTTTGTCTCATGGTGATTTAATTAGTGGTTTTTTAAACGCTTTAAACCAATTTATAACCGAACTCAATCCCGGTTCAATTAATGACGAAATTCAAGAAATCAACTTTAAAGAAACCCGAATATTGTACGAAAGGAAAGGTCGATTATCTGTTATTGCTATTACAAAGAAAACAAATTTGCAAGTGGAAAGAGTAATATTACACCAAATTATGGAGGATTTCTATAATAAGTTTGAATATGCCATAAATCATTTTAATGGAAATATTGATCCATCAATTTTAAAATATAAAAAAAGGTTAGAAAATATGAATTTTAATTCGTTATTTAAATTTGATATTCATTTATGACTTCCAATAGTTCATTAGAAGATTTTAGTCTTTAAGTAAGATCTTCATCCTTTTTCTTTTGTTCGATTTTTTCAATTTCGCTTTCTATTCTAGAGCTAATACCTTTTATATCGGGTTTAATCTCCATTCTTTCTAAATCTCGTTCTCTTTGTTTTTCTCTAACAAATGCTTTTTCTTCAATGATTTTTTCGATTGCTTCGCTAGATTGCTCAAAGTTAGGTTTAATATTCATTCTTTTTTGATCTAATTCTTTTTGTTTTTCAATTCTAAACGCTTTTTCTCCGATGGCTTTTTCGATTGCTCCACCAGCTTGTTCGATGTCTGGTTTTATTTCTAACCGACGAGTATCGCTCTCTTTCTTTTTTTCAATCATAAATGCTTTTTCATTAATACTTTTACTAATTGCTTCCCTTGTGCTTTCCATATCAGGTTTTATTTTTAATCGTTGGATATCAGATTCTCTTTTCTTTTCAATTAAAAACGCTTTATCATCGACTATCTTACTTATTACTTCGCTAATACCTTTAAAGTCGGGTTTTAAGTCTGTCCTTTTAAAATCTGCTTCTCTTTGTTTTTCTCTCATAAATGCTTTTTCCCCGATGGTTTTTTCGATTGCTTCACCAGTTTGTTCAATGTCAGGTTTTAGTTCCATTCTTTCTAAATCTCGTTCTCTTTGTTTTTCTCTCATGAAACTTTTCTCGGATATCAAGGCAGAAATCATTTCTTTACTCTCTTCAAAAGCGGCTTTCCGTTCTACTTCGAAACTTTTTAAGTACTGTTCTCTTTCTTCCTTTTCTTTTTTATATAACTTATCAACAATCTTCTTTTGGGTTTCAATTTCTTCGGATGTTAAAGGCTTTTCATTTTCTTCCAATTTTCTCACTTGAGGAATTAATTGATAGGTTTTTTAAAATATAATATCAAAATTTGTATTTAATAATTTACTTATCCAAGAATTAATAGATTTCAATATTTTAAATCTTGAAATGACGAATTTACGAAATTGTTCGAGGAAACAGAAAAGGAAAATAAATATATTTTCGATTAAAGAGAGGATTTTATTGGAATTGGTTCAAATGATTCGTCTGACATCGAATCCATTAGACTAATCATTGTAAATTTCATAGATAGCATTTCCATAATTTCCGTTGATAATTTTTTATAAAATTCTGATTCATTTGTAATATTGAATTCGGTTGCTAATGTATCATATCGGTCTTTCAAGTTCGTTATTAAACTATCTTGGTTGTCTAAATTTATGGTTTGAGTTTTTAACCATTTGTCAATTGCGTCTTTTATTTTAATCTCAATTCCGTCGTTAAGAGAATAAGAGATTTCCACTTCTTGAAATTTATTAGCTCTATCAATGTATTTTTGATCTTGATACATTGGCTTAAGAAGCAATCCTAAATTTATTATTAGAGGCTGAATTTGAAGTTTATCCAAGGAATCTGAAAATAGTCTCAATATTTGCGTTTTCTGCGTTAATTGTGCGTAAGCTATATAATCTTGAATAAATCTCATCAACGCGTTTTTTATTAGTAGTTCTTTAAAATCATTTACAGATTCGGTTTTCAAATCTAAAGTAGATTCAATGCAATTATAAACGGAATTCATAAACGGTTTAATATTTTTAAACATCGAGAAATAATAGATAAACTGGACAATCTTACCTAATATTTCTATTTTAAGGTTATCTGAATCAAAATTATTCTCGATTTTCTGATCCAAATTAAATTTCTCATCAGATATCGATAAGAACTGTTTTATTTCAAAATATTTTGATCCCAAATCCATTAATTATTTTATTGAACCATATTATTAATAGAGCGTTATTTTATTTTACAAAAAAGTAAAAAAATAAGAGTTAATTAAGCTATGTAAGAATCAATTCATTTTACATTTCCTTTTATCACAGTGGAACCAATGCGGTACTACCTTGCTCGTTAGCAGCGTCGATGAGAGCCATTAACTCTTCGTTTGAAATTGGAACTAAATCAAAAACAGTCATTTTGGATAGTTTTAATATCGCTTTTGCAGTCTCAGCTAGATTGTTGCAATCACCAGAAAAAAATACTTTACGTTTCCCAAATTCCTTTAAAAGCTTGTCTCCGACCTCCTCAATCGCACAATGACCTGCTACGAGGCCTTTAGTATAACCTTCTTTCTTCAATTGTTCCACAATGTTTTCGTCGTGACCTTTACCCATGACTATAAACCAGCCTCCTTTAAATTTGTCCTTATGGTCGTTAGCAAATACCTGCATCATTGACAACGGGTTGTTTTCGCAGCCTTCTCTACACAATAATTCCTTACCTTTAATAATTTTTACATCTTCGGGGAACTCTTGCAATATATTCGTGCCATACTTCTCCTTATATTCTTCTAAATTCTTTCCCGTAACCTTTATTTTGCTCAAATCACCTTCTCCTAAACCTCGTTTAAAAGCTATTTTTAAATGAGGAACATCGTCTAAGGTTAAACCAAAAATTCTCGCACCGACGACATCAACAGCTAACGTGTCCCTTCCTCCAATCAAGACATCAAATTTTTTAACGAGACGATCTTCCCACGCGGTAGGAGGATAATGTCCATGAATCGTACCCTCAAGTCCATCAATAATCGTTATATCTGGTTTAATGTATTCATACACATCTACTAATTTTGAATGTAAGTTATAATTGTGGTCTTTACCCCTGTCTGCGTGTTGCGGAAAACCCCATTGATTTTTAATTCCAAGCGTCACTCCTGCCATTGAATGGGTTTTAAGTTTCGGAAGATTAATATATGTAATAGAATCTCTATTTTCCATAATTTTAGTTATAGTTTTAGGTAATCTAAAGGTTTTTAAGACGTATCCTTTAGGATCTTCTGCCACGGAAGGTTTCCCTTTAAATTCAAAAGATTTAGTATCTTCTTCGTCTAAAAATATGATTTTGGCACCCGTCTCCTCGCATACCTCCTTAAAACCGTTAATTGCAAAAACTATTCGAGTCATATTTGCTTGAGTAGAGTTTTCCATGACGTATACATCTGCCCCAATATTATTGAGATATTCTATAACTGCTTTTAAGACTTCTGGAGATGTAAAACTATGTTTCTGATAATCTATTCCATTTACTTTAATATAAACTTCCTTCGAGCTTTTCAAAATTGGTTCAATCTTTTCTAAATTATTAAACACTTCGTTAACTGCGGATTCTAAACCTTGTTTAGTATCGACTATAAACACTTCTGTCATTCTTTAAACACCAATTATATTTAGTAACAATGTTGTTTATTATGCTATTTATATTATTTCATAGCAAAATTTATATATCAATAATCGATATATATCCATAAGTGAGATATTATATTATTTATTTGAATAACCAATTTTTTTTGAAGGTTTAATAAGAATGGTCGAAGAAATTACAAAGAATTTTGAGAAAGCAATGAAAAAAGGCTTCATTAGCGCGCTTATATTGTTAATTCTCGAGAAGAACCCTTCGTACGGTTATAAAATTAGCAAAGATATAACTAAACGAACTCTCGGAATATGGAGCCCTCCCGCGTCTACAATGTATACAGTGCTTAAGGAAATGACTAAAAATGGCTTAATTACATTCATAGAACAACAAGAAGAAGGAAGAACTAGGAAGATTTACGAAGTTACAAAAAAAGGAGAAGAAACACTAAAACTGATGCTTGAAAAGCAACAAATAATTAATGAGTCAATAGAAACACTAATGGCGGCAACAATAGGCTCAGATAAGAAGTTATCAGGACATTTTTTTCCAAAATATGGACCATTTAACTACTTTTTCGAAAAAATTGAAGAAAAATCCGAAGAGGAGAAATTAAAATTATTAGAGTTTCACAAAGTGAAACTTTCGCAAAAAATTAACCGACTAAACAAACAATATCAGAAAATTGAGGAAGTAATCTCACAATTAAAAAATAAAGCGATTGATAAAAACCCAGAAGAGGAGAAAAAATTAGGATGAATACATTTAAAATGATTTTAAAATATTGGATGAAATCTAAGAAGGATTTCATTCTCGAAGTAATTTATTTATTAATGTCTACGCTGTTTTTAGTAATCGTCCCAATGTTAATAGGAAGAATGATTGGTGGTTTAGATCCGAATCTTTCAGTGCTTTCTAATGCTAGTGAGCTAATTATTTCATTTAGCTTAATTCTTATGTTTGGTTTTCTAGCCTTTATATTGGAAAGAGCCGCACGATTAAGAGGGGCTGAGGTTTCCTCAAGAGCTGTTTATTATCTTCGCACGGATATTAACAACGCTATTTCTCGACAATCATTTTCTTATTTTGATAAAACTGAGACGGGGCAATTGATTTCACGAGCTACAAGTGATGTGGAAGAAAGCGAACAAATCTTTGGAATGGGTTTGAATATGGGACTTAGATCCATTCTCCAATTAGGAGGTGTCACAATCGGGTTCATTCTCTTTAGCATAGAATTATCTTGGTTATTTTCAATAGCCATTGGAAGTTCTCTTTTATTATCATATTATCTTGCAAAAAAGTTAAAACCAATATTTTTGGAGACTCGGAATAGCTTTGGGGAATTAACTAATACAATTAGAGAAAATATAGTGGGCGCTCAAGTAGTACGGATGTTTAATACTCAAGGTAAAGAGGGTCAAAAATTTTCGAATAACAATGAACGGTTTTATAAAGCTAGCGTTCGTTCAGTAAAATTGAATTCATTCTACATGCCAAGCATATATATAATAATTGGCTTCATGACCGTATCCACATTATTAGTGGGTGGAATTTGGGTAATAGAAGGGTTAATGGATTTAGCAACTTTGATCACATTACAATCGTTTATCGCGACTCTTGGATTCCCTTTAGTTATGTTAGGACAAATTATGTTGTTGTACGTTCAAGCCGATGCGGCTTTAACCCGCGTGAGAGACGTTTTAGAATCTACTCCAGAAGTTAAAGATTTACCCGGCGCAACCTCGATTGAGCACATGAAAGGCGATGTAGAATTTGAAAACGTTTCTTTTGGTTACACTTCTGATCATAGGATTTTAAAAAATGTGTCGTTTAATATTGCTGCTGGAAAAAAATTAGCAATTCTAGGCACAACAGGCTCTGGAAAATCTACAATTATCAATTTAATTCCTCGATTTTATGAAGTAAGTGATGGAGTAATTAAAATTGATGAAGAAGATATCCGTAAATATCGTCTACAAGATTTAAGGAAAAATGTTGGGATAGTCTCTCAAGAAACATTTTTGTTCAATAAAAGCATTGCTGATAATATATCGTACGGCAAAGAAAACGCAACTATGGAAGAAATAATTGAAGCGGCTAAAATTGCCAATTTACATGACTTTATCATTTCTTTACCAAAAAAATACGATGCTATAGTAGGTGAACGCGGTACAAGGCTGTCAGGAGGTCAAAAACAACGTCTTTCTATTGCTCGTGCGTTAATTATAAAGCCAAAAATTCTAATTTTTGACGATTCTACCAGTTCTGTAGATGTTGAAACCGAATTTGAAATTCAAAAAGGATTAGAAAAAATCACTAAGGGAACTACAACTTTCATTATAACTCAGCGAATTTCAACTATTCGTAATGCTGATAAAATATTAGTTTTAGATAAAGGAAGAGTAATAGGTTTTGGTGTTCACGATGATTTGATTAAAACTAACGTGTTATATAGACAAATTTATGAAACATTATATTACAAACAAAAGTCATTGCCAGATTTTAAACAAATTAATGGTATAAAAGGTGATCTTCCATGAGTAATGCAGAAGAAAAGAAAGAGAGAAAAGAAATAAAAATCAATCAGCCGTCTATAGCTTCTCATCGGCGCCCCTCGTTTGGAGAAGGTAAACCAGACTTAGAACATCCCAGCAAGGTTCTGTGGAAATGGATGCTTTCTTATCTAAAATCGTTTAAAGGGAAGTTTGTGCTGTATTCAATTTTACTCTTATTAGGGACCATAATTTTAACAATAAGTCCGTTAGTTTCTGCAGCTTTAATAGATAATGGGATTGTAGCAAGGGATCCATATTACGTAATAATCATGAGTGCATTGTTTTTAAGCCTACTCGTCTTCATGGCAATCACAACTTATATTTCTCAATATGGAATGGGAAAAATATCGCAAGAAGTTACGTATAGAGTAAGAAATGATCTCTTTTTTAAATTGCAAGACATGTCTCTTAATTATTTTGATCAACGACCATCAGGAGATATAATCTCAATTACAACTAACGACGTTACTCAACTAAATTTACTAATAGGAGGGCAATTTGTACAGATAATAACCAATATTGTATCCATTGTTATTACTGTATTAATTATGTTCTTGCTCAACATTTATTTAGCCTTAATCAGCTTGATAATAATTCCTATATTTTTTGTTATGGCAATATTTATTCAAAAAATTATAAAGAGTGTTTTTAAGAAGGCTAGAGAAACGATTGGTCAAGTTACAACTTCGATTCAAGAGAATATTGCAGGAGCTAAGATAGTAAAAGCATATGGGCAAGAAGAAAAAGCATCCTCCGAGTTTGATCAAGCAAATACAGCTAACTATAAGATAATGGTTAAGATTAGGAGGATTATGGCTACAATTTTTCCTCTATTTAATTTAATAGTTACGGTTCTCACAGTGATTATACTATTACTTGGAGGTTTTATCGCAATTGGAGAAATTAATATTTTAGGTATTACCATTTCGGTTGGAGTTCTTGTTGCCTTTATTTCGTTACTCTCTCAATTTTTCCGCCCATTTATGATGTTATTACAAATGCAACAGATTATAGGAAGTGCTTTAGCCGCTTCAGATCGGATATTATCTATATTGGAAGAGAATGTAGAAATACCTGAGCCAACAAGTGCGAAAACATTTTCCGAATCTAAAGGAAAAATAGAGTTTATTGACGTTAGTTTTGGTTATATTTTAGATGACAATAAACAAAAACAATCACCCGGAATTACATCTGGATCTCCCGCATCTGGTGCACAAAATCCTATGCTACAGAATCCTATGATTCAAAGAGCTATAGAAATGATGAAAAAGTTCCCAGAACCTTATTCCTCTTTTATGCTTAAAAATAGCATGCACATGCCTCAAAATGTTCGACAGAAATTATTCATGAGCTTAATGCGGGTTAAGCCCGAGGATGCTCCTAAGATAATTGACGAAATTTTAGACGAATACCATTATGCCGTTCCAAATACAGATTTATCAGAAAAACATCCTGATTATGCCACATCATTTAAAACCAAAGATAGCGATCTAAAGAAACGTATGCCTTCAAAAGATCAATCCTCAATGGGGCAATTAATTCCTCCCGAAATGATCGAAATGATGGTTAAAAACTTAGAAAAAATGCTTCGCTCAAAATCAGGTTTTAAACAACCAACTAGCGGGGGAATGGGAGGCGACAGTCAAGGAATAATGGGCGGTGGTGGTATGCAGATGTCTCCTCAAGCGATCCTCGAAACCCTTGCCACTATATCAATTCCTCCAGAGATTTCAAATAAGATTCCAAAAGTAGTGAAAGATGCTATAGAAGAAAAAAAGATGTTGATTAAACGCCAACAATCTAAAGGCTACGTATTAAGAGATTTAAACTTAAAGGTCACTCCTGGTGCTACTCTGGCGATTGCTGGTGAGACAGGCGCAGGAAAAACAACCTTAGTAAAGCTTCTCGCTCGATTTTACGACGTAAATAGTGGAAAAATACTCGTTGATGGGATTGATATTCGGGAAGTAAACAAAGAGGACTTACGAGGATTAATAGGATTTGTTCCTCAGGATGCCTTTCTTTTTACGGGAACGATCAAAGAGAATTTACTCTATGGCATTGATAATCCCACACCTGAAATGGAAAATAAGATGATTGAAGTTTCTAAGTTCTTAGGATTACACAATTTTGTTGAGACTTTAAACAAGAAATACGATAAAAAATTAAAAGAAAACGGGTCTAACATTTCTATAGGACAACGCCAATTAATTGCTTTTGCTAGAGCTCTAATTACTGACCCTAAAATTTTGATTTTAGACGAGGCAACTTCTTCTGTGGACCCATACACCGAAACTTTGATCCAAGATGCTTTAAATAAAGCTCGTAAGGGTCGTACCACCATTATCATCGCACACCGCTTATCAACGATAAAGAATGCAGATCAGATTGTCGTTCTAGGTTCTGATAAACGTGGTATCGTAGAACAAGGGGACCATGAAAGTTTAATAGCTTTAAACGGTAAATATAAACGTCTTTTAGAAATGCAACGCCGAGATATTGAAATTAACGATCAATAATCTTATTTTTTTTTAATTCTTAAGTGAAAAAACTAAATTAAGTTCTTCTTTTCAGTTATTATTAATTAATCAGATTAAATAATAATTTCAACGAAAAATAATGCCTTTCTTGAGTTATAAAGAGAAGAAGATCTTTTATCGGATTAAGGAAGCTAAAAGTAAAAAAGTAATTATTTTTATACACGGCTCAGGAGGAAGTTCAAATACTTGGAAAAATCAATTCGATCTTGAAGTTAATTACGATCTTATCGCTATCGATTTACCTTCCCATGACAAATCAAATGACTTTTCGGAGCTATCCCTCGATTTGTATGTTGATGTGATTCGACTCCTAATTAAATCTTTAAACTACGACAATGTAATCTTATGTGGACATTCTTTAGGAGGCGCTATTACTCAACAATATTATTTTACATACCCTAAAGATATCTCAGGTTTAATTTTATGCAGTACTGGGGGAAGGTTAAGAGTTGCCCCAATTATCCTAAGCTCTTTAAAATCCAATTACCAAGCGTTTTTAGATTCATTACGCGCTGGAGCGTTCTATAGAAAAACACCAAGAGAATTAATAGATAAATACATTCAAGAAACTTCGAAAATTAAGGCAGAAGTCACATATGAAGATTTTAAAATTTGCGATAAATTTGATACTATCGATAAAACAGATAGCATTGAAGTTCCATGTCTAATAATCGTAGGGAAACAAGATAACTTGACGCCGGTGAAGTTTTCGCAATTTTTCCTCGATAAAATTAAGAATTCAGATCTAAACGTAATAAATGATGCTGGACACATGGTTATGTTAGAAAAACCAAGTGAGGTCAATAAATCGATAGAGAATTTTATCATTAATTATTTTAATTAAGAATAATCACATGCCACGTCAATACACTTATGGCCCATTTCGATCGAGAAGACTAGGGCTCTCTTTAGGGATAGATATTCTACCAAAAAATAAATTATGCACCTACAATTGTGTATATTGCGAAATTGGCCCTACTAAAGAAATAATTTCCCCAGTATATAGAATTAAAGCTCCACCATCATCTAACTTTAGAAAAGAACTTAAAGATATATTAAAATATGTTCCTCATTTAACATCAATAACCTTCGGATATAACGGAGAACCCACACTCAATGAAAATTTATTAGATTTTTACGCAATCACTTTAGATGTTAGAAAAGATTTGAAATGGACCAACGAACCTCCTCTTATTACGCTTTTTACTAATTCCAGTACTCTTTATTCAAGAGACGTTCGAGAAAGAGTAAAGCATTTTGATCTTGTGTTGGCAAAATTAGACGCCGCTACTGAAAACGACTTGATAAGCACTAATAGACCACATAAAGATTGTCGCAACATTAATATCGTTGTTGAATCGCTTGTTAAATTGAGAAAAGATATGCCAAATAAAAAATTAGCAATTCAATGTTTAATTTATAATTCATACAGAGAAGATTTTATTTCCAACGATAATAAAGAAAATATTGAACAATTAGCTTATGCGATAAAAAAAATTAAACCGGATATTGTACAATTATATTCAATCGCAAGAATACCATCGGAATATTGGATTTTTGCAATTGACGAAAAAAGAATGAAACAGATTGTTAAAACTTTTAAAGAAATAATTAATAACGATTTAATAGAGATAAATTATTATTAAGTTTTGAATAAATATAATTGGTGATAATAATAAAGGAATTTATCGTTGGGGCGGATATTGGAGGCACATGGATTCGAGTCGCTCTATGTACCTCTGATTTAAAGGAAGAAAATATAGTAACTAAAGTTGCCCAAACACCTAAAGATAACGAGCTTTCAATCAGTAATACTGTAATTTCCTTAATTACTCAATTGTTAATTGAAAATAACATTGATAAAGAACAAGTTTTAGGCATTGGTCTAGCATCAGCTGGTCCTTTAGATGCAGAAACTGGCGAAGTTTTCAATAATGCTAACTTAGGTTTTAAAGAAATACCTCTGAAAAAACCAATTCAAGAAAGATTTCCAGGAGTACCAATCTATTTAATTAACGATGGTAACGCATCGGTTTTAGGGGTACGTTATTTTGAAGCTAGTAACGATGAAAAAGATAATTTAGTTTATATAACAGTGTCGACGGGAATTGGTGGTGGAGTTATTTGTAACGGGCATTTACTTCTCGGAAAGGATGGGAATGCTGCAGAAATCGGGCATGGGATTGTTAATCGACAGAGTAATTTTCAATGTAATTGTGGCGCTTATGGGTGTTGGGAAGTATACAGCTCAGGAACAGGAGTTAAAAACATAGCGTTAGACGCGATAAAAACAACTAAGTTAAGCTCTAAAATTTTGATGTATATGATTGATAACGACGAGTCTAAGATTACGGCGAAAGAAATTTTCCAAGCAACAAGAGGGGGGGATAAATTTTCTAAGAGCGTTATAGAGCAGTGTATATTTTATATTAAAGTGGGAGTTGGCCTCGTAAACAATTATTACGATTGTACTTCGATATATTTCGGTGGAGCTATGATGAAAGATTACGATTTAATTTTACCTCCCGTTATTGAACAATTCAATACAGACCCCGTATTATTTACGATAAATCACCCTCCAAGAATAAAAGTAACAAAATTTTTGGATATGATTGGCGTAATGGGAGCGTTAGCTCTCGTGAAGTATAAGTTAGAAGGAAATCAAATTTTACCCTAATTTTCTCTTTACAAATTACACACGATTTATTATGGAAATAAATAATTTAATTTTTACTTTTAGTGGAATTCGGGGAATTACAGGTAAAGATTTGAACTTTAAAACAGCAAAAAAGATTGCTATCGCTTTTGGCGAATGGTTTAATGGCGATAATAAAAAAATTATAATAGGTAGAGATACGCGATCAAGTGGAAAGACTCTTGAAAAGGGTATTGTTGAGGGGTTAATCTCTACAGGGTTTAGCGTGGTAAATGTCGGAGTATGTCCAACACCAATTATTATTCATGCAAAAAATAAGTTAAACATTCCTGCGGGAATTGTTATTACAGGCTCTCACAATCCTCAAGAATGGAATGGTTTAAAATTGTTATCTTCAAGGACTTATTTACATAACGAGGATCTAGAACAGATTGCTCATATGTTAAAAGATATTGATTTAAAAACTTATAATTTTACTAAACGGAATTTCAAGAAAAATATCTCCAATTTCAACCCAATCCCAGACTATACTCAAGCTCTATTTAAAGATCTTAATATAGGAAGGATTAATAAAAAAAATAATCTTAGAGTCGTTGTAGATACTGGAGCGGGAGCGGGTAAACATGCTACGCCTCAAATGCTTAAAGGATTGGGGTGTGAAGTTAAGGTAATCAACAACAATTTAACTAAAAACAAACAATTTCCAAGGGAGATTGAACCTACACAAAAAAACCTGAAAGATTTAATTATGGAAGTTTGGCAAGGTAAATACGATGTTGGATTTGCCCACGATTGCGACGCCGATAGATTGGCAATTATAGGTGAAAATGGTACATGTTATCCGGAGGATATTGGCTTAGCGCTTATTATGGAATACCAATTAAAAAATTTCGGAAACCAAACGGAAGAAGTCATTTTTATAACAAATTTAGCGTCTTCTTTAATGTTTGACATAATTGCTGAAAAATACGGCGCGCGAGTAATAAGAACACCAATAGGAGAGATATTTCTAGTTGAAAAAATGCACAATTTAATAGAAGAACTAAGTAAAACTTCAAAAAACAGTTTAATTTTTGGCGGTGAAGGTTCGTGTGGGGGTGTAATGTTCCCAAGTTTTAATAATACTAGGGATGGAATTTTTGCTGCTGCTAAAATTGTTGAGATACTATTAGATTCAGGAGAAAAAATATCAAAGCTCGTTTCTAAACTACCAAAATTCTTTTCCTATAGAGAAAAAATAAAAATCGCTTCCAAGGATGTAAAACTAATAATTGAAAGGATTAAACAAGAGTTGATTGATGAGGGTGAAATTTTTAACCAAATAGATTACGATCTTAGATTTGGTAAAGAAAAGGAGTGGTTCGTCCTTATTCACCCTTCAAATACAGAGCCTATAATTCGAGTTATTAGCGAAGCAAAGAGCGATTCGTTAGCTCGAGTTTATTGTGAAACCACAGCTGAACTTATCAAACTAGTAATTTCAGATTTAGATTGAGACTTTTTCTATTGATAGAGTTTAGAAAATAATTTTAAAAAAAAAAGGGATTTCCCATTATTATCCCACCTAATCCAAATAAAGGGTATTTCTGAACGCTAAATTTTTAAATTATTGCGTTATATTAATCTATATAATATTAAACATATTTGTTGAAAGTGTCATGGCCAATAAAGTATTTGGATGGAAAAAGAATTATTGTGGAATTACTATAGTCCACGATCCGTCTATAAATAAATCATTAGCCATAAAAATTATGCTTATTGGTTGTAAGGTAACATATCCTATTACTTTACCATAATAAACATAAAAACAACGACATAACAACGCTTTTTCTCTGATTCTTTGAATTTTTTTCTTAATTGACTCAATTTATCGTATTTTTAACCTTTCCTACAGAATTTTCTTAATCTACAACATTGCTTTTACTTCAAACTTTTCAAATACGATTTCCCGAACATGTTTTTTATTATAGAAAAGTAAAAATAAATTTTAAATAAAATAGGTGAAAAAATTGTCAAAATTAAAGGAATGTACTGGAGGTAGAACGCTTCAATCTCCTAAAGAAGAAGAAATAAAAGATTTGCAGGTTTACTTGAGCAAATGGAAGTCAAATATATGGAAATCCTATTTAATTCATTTTTTCATGGGTTGCCATCTAATTGCAGGAGTTTTATTACCTTTTTTCCTAATGTGGGGAAAAATATCGTTTGTCGAAGTAATGTTTTTACAGAGTTATTTCACTGTAGTGATTTTAATTTTTGAAATACCATGTGGAGCGATTGCAGATCATTTCAGTCGAAAATTATCACTTATATTAGGAACTCTTTCAGCAGCTTTAGCTGCTTTGATATACTCGAGTTATCCTAGTATTACGCTGTTTATAATTGGGGAAACATTATTTGCAATTGAATATTCGCTGATTTCTGGCACGGATCAGGCATTTACGTACGATACTCTAAGAAAACTAGGTAGAGAACAAGAGATCACAAAAACTATGGCGCGAAGTAGAACTTACATGTTACTAGGAATTGGAATATCTGCTCCAATAGGATCATTAATCGGAGCTATGCTATCTCTACAGCTCACTATGAGCTTGATGTTCTTCCCATTTATCGCCGCAACAATTATAGCAATATCACTTAAAGAACCTAATCACGATTTAGTGAAAGAGAAGCCTGAGAAATATCTTAAAATCATAAAATCTGGAGTATCGGAACTAATAAAAAATCGAATCTTAAGGAAATTAGCATTAAACCAAGTTATTACGGAATCCTTAGTATTTTTTCTTATTTGGACTTACCAGTTATATCTTGAAGCGTTAAACTTTAACATGGAATACTTTGGATTTGTAGTAGCGTCGATGACTCTAATTCAAATAATATTTACTAACTTAATACCAAAATTAGAAAAACGATACAGTAACAAAAAAATCTTTCTTCAAATATATACGATAATTCCGGGAATTGCATACATTTCTATGGCATTGATTAATTTGATACCTATTGGCATTGCTTTAATTCTAATAATTATTGGTATGGGCTTTTCAAGAAGATTTATCTTTACAGAAGGCATAAATAAACAAATAGAGACGGAGAATAGAGCAACAGTGTTAAGCTCTATAAGTATGATTGCAAGCTTAATAAGAGCAGTTCTTTATCCTATAATTGGATATCTAACTATGGTAAATTTAGGGTTGACATTCATTTTATTAGGTGCAATGATAATTATATTTACAATCTTTTCAAAAATAAAGAATGAATATCTGTAAAGGTTTGTAAATAAACAATCCAAATTTTTTTTTAATTAAATTTTTTCAACTATTCAACTTTTTTAATATTGTATCAGCCAACTTTTTTCCAACAACTTGAGCTATTTCTTCAAGAGAAGCTTCCTTGATGCTATTCACGCTACCAAAATTTTTAAGTAATTTACTTTTAGTTGCTGGTCCTATACCTTTTATGTCATCCAAAACAGACCTTTTTACTCTTTTTATTCGTTGTTTTTTATGAAGCCTTACTGCAAAACGATGGGCCTCATCTCTGACCCTTTGAAATATTTTAAGAAGTTGTGAATTTTTAGGCAAAATAATCGGGTCCTTTTTGTTGGGAACATAAATTTCCTCAAATTTCTTTGCTAAACCTATAATTGGAATGCCATCAATTCCTAAATCCTTCAAAACAGAATAACCTGCGTTCAATTGACCCTTTCCTCCGTCAACGAGGATTAAGTCTGGTAACTCTAAATTACGCTCTAAAATCATAGTGTATCTCCTTTTAATCACCTCTTTCATCATTGCGACATCATCCGGAGTAGATTTTGTACGAATCTTAAAATGGCGATAATTTTTATTATAAGGGTGCCCTTCAAGAAAATAAACCATAGACCCTGTTGCGTCTGTCCCTTCTATATTAGAAATATCGAAGCCTTCAATTATTCTAGGCACCTTGGGTAAATTAAATATCTCTTTAGCTTCTTCCAACGTTTTTTTAATTTGATCTTCCTCATTCTTTTTAATTTCTTCCATTTGAATTTCTTGTTCCACTATGACTTTAGCGTTTTTATTCGCAATTCGAAGCAAGCCATATTCTTCTTCCATAGGTGTTCGAATCTTTAAATCAGCACGGAAATCTTTAAGAATCTCTTTAAACACACCTACTCCATCGTAAAATTCCGGAACGACAATAACATCGGGTAAATTGTGTGTCACATTTTGGTAAAACTGTTCCAGTATCGAAGGGAAAATCTCATCCTTATGAATTAATTTCTCTTTTATATTTAACATAAAGGAACTCTTATTCGATATCTTTCCTTCACGTATATGAATCATAACCATCGCTATGTATTTTTGTCCCTCGTCATTAAAGTAGCCGATAATATCTTTATTTTCCTTGTTTTCTAACAGAACACTTTGAGTTATTGTAGAATTATCTATTGCGTTGAGTTTATCTCTCCAAAAAGCAGCAATTTCAAAATCTTGCGATTGTGCCGCATTTCTCATATTTTCTTCAATCTGACCCTTTAATTCTTCAGTCTGACCTTTTAAAAACAATTCTATTTGTTTTATATTTTCTAAATAATCATCTTTAGTTACTGCTTCAATACATGGTCCTGGACATAGCTTCAACTGGAAATACAAACAAGGTCTTTTTTTTTTTTTAACTTTGTTTTTACAAGAACAATAAGGGAAAATTTTACGCAAATCTCTTAAAATTCTACTGATTTCCTTTTTATCAGTATAAGGCCCTAAAAACAAATTTTCTTGAGAATACTTTTCTGGCCCTCTTATAAGTCTGATTCTAGGGTATGTTTCTGAAAAAAATATCCCAACCCATGGATAAGTCTTAGAATCGCGCATTATTACGTTAAAACGAGGTTGATATTTCTTAATTTGTATGTTTTCTAAAATTTTAGCTTCTTTTTCGTTTTCTGTAACGATGAAATCAATAGAATGAATGTTTTTAACTAGCTCCTTAATTTTTTCTTCGTAAAAGGGATCGTTGTAAGATGTTTTTTGGAAATATTGATTCACTCTCTTCCTAAGATTTATAGCTTTGCCCACATAAATAATCGTTTTTTTATTATTGAGAAAAAAATATACGCCTGGCTCGTTTGGCATACTTTTTCGTTTTATTTCTAAATCATTCATAGTAGGTAGGTTAAGCGCTGATTGTTTAAGTTAAATTGTAAAATCACAGAAAATATCTAAACAATTTTTTAGGAACATCTATGTATTTATGTTATTTGTGATTATTGAATATTGATCAAAAAATAAAAGAATTATTCATTTCTTATTACAATGAAATTTATTAAAAAAAAAAAGGTACGCATAAGAATTTGTCCTAGGTGTAAAAAGGCTACTTTGAAAAACGCTATGAATGTTTCCGGTTGGCTAGCACCTAACTCATTTGAGTGTACTTCGTGTGATTACGTTGGAGCTCTCTATATAGAGATAGACCCAAACGATCTAGAGTTGACCCAGAATTCAGATAATGAGGATCAAGAAAAGTAAGATAATAAAATAAAAATATAGATATTTTATATATTAACATTAAAAAAATTGGTGAATAATTATAGAACAATTATTAAAGGACGCTAAAAGGATTAAATCCTTAGAAATTCAGGGAGCTTCAAATGTTGCAATCAGTGCAATACAATTCTTAAGCGATTACGCACAAAGAATTGGTAAAACAGTTACTTCAGAAGAAATATTTAATAAATTAATAGAAGCTAAAGCCATCTTATTCCAAACGAGGGCGACTGAGCCTGCCTTGAGAAATGGACTTAATTTTCTGATGAATCGATTAAAAAAAAAAATAGAATCGTTATCAATAAAAGAAATTTTGGAATTAATTACTAGCTGTAAGGATGAGTATAAATTATTGATGCAAAATTCAAAAAAGAAAATAGCTGAAATTGGTGCCAGGAGAATTCCTGACGTAAGTACGGACGATAACTTTGTTATAATGACTCATTGCCATTCAAGCATTGTAAATGCTATCCTATTAGAAGCAAAAAGACAGGGGAAAGACCATTTTAAAGTCGTAGCAACAGAAACTCAACCAAGACTACAAGGAAGAAAAACAGTCAGAAAATTACTTGATGCTGGAATTGAAGTTATTCACGTAGTTGATAGTGCTATGCGTTGGGTTGTTAACCATTATGAAGTTGATTTAATAATTATTGGGGCAGATTCTATTACTTCAGAAGGTACGATTATTAATAAAATTGGTTCTCGATTGTTAGCATTAGTAGCACATGAAGAACATGTACCTTTCTATGTTGCATCCCCTCTTTTAAAATATAACCCTCAGACTTCCTTTGGTATTTTGGAAAAAATTGAAATGAGAGACCCTAAAGAAGTATGGGAGGACGCTCCAGAGGGTTTAACTATCTTGAATCCGGCTTTTGAGACCGTGAGTAGAAGATACATAGATGGGCTTATAACTGAAGCAGGGATCTTCGCAAGTAGCCATGTCCATAATTACTTTGCAAAATTATATCCTGATATGTTATAAAACTTAAAAAAAGTTAAATTTTAATTATTTTCTCCATTTTTTGATTGCTTTTCCTAATTCTTCTTTCTTTTTTGCGTATTCTTCCAATTCAATTCCATTCAAAGTAGCATCAACTGCTTGCCTTATCGCTCTTGCACCTGCCCTGGTTCCGTCTGGATGTCCGTGGCATCCTCCTCCGAATTGATACACCATATCATTACCTAAATACTTTATTAAATCAGGGATGTGTAATGGGCTTAAACCTCCTGAAGCGACTGGTAGAGTAGGTTTGATATCACCCCACTTTTGATCAAGAATCGTTGTATTGTTTCCTGCAATATTTGGTTCTGAAATTACTTGATTTATCTCTAAAACTTCTGTTTTACCACCCTCCATTTTTCCAACGATAGTTCCCGTATGGAGTTGATCCATTCCAATTAGGCGCATTATTTTGGCTAAAGCCAACATCGTCATTCCGTGTTTTTTATTGCGTGTAAAGGCCGCATGCATAGCTCTATGAGCGTGAATTACTATATTTTTATCGTCTAGATAATCTCGAAGTTCTTGCAAAGCTGAGAATCCTACGGTAAATATGTCAACCATTACATATTCTCCACCGTTGTTTATTACGGTATTTGCTCTTTTTTCCATTGTACTTAATTTTGCTGTGATATTGGGCATATAAATCTTTTTTTCTCCCGTTTCAGCTTGAGCTCTATCTCGAGCTTTTAAAGATTCCTCAACCCTTTTATCGAATTTATTGAAGACCATGCTAGTTAAATTCTCGTCGTCCTTTACTATGTCCAAACCGCCCATCCATGCCTCTTCACAAACTTTTGCGTGTTCGATCTCGTTTAAACCTACCTTGGGTTTTACGATTGTTCCTAACAAAGGTCTTTTTTCTATTCCAGTTAATTTTCTGATACCTTTAATCCCGAATTTAGGTCCTTTATATTTGCTGACAATATTTTTAGGAAATGTGATATCTAAAAGCCTTAAATTATTAATCACCTTCATACCAAAAATATTACCGGCAATAGCGCTAAGAATTTGAGACATGTTATCGGCTTCAAACAATTCTTCAGAATAAGCAATTTTAATAATTTGATTTTGTGGATCTATATAAAAAGCAGATGGTTCGAGGCGTTCAGCAATATCGGCAGACATCGTTAAAATATCTGTCCACGTGCCTATTGAACTTTCTTTAGCGATTTCCTCGCAAGCTTTTTCCAGACTTTCACAATCAATCGCTTTTTCAACGAAATACATGACAACAAGATCATTTTCGTTCGGTTCATAACTTAAATCTACATAATCTACCAAAATCATTCCACCATATTCAAAAGTACTTTATAATTATTAGAAAAAGTTCATTTAAATCTTTTTATAATAATTGTTGAAAGTGTAAAAATAAAAAAAAATTTATAATATCAATAATTATCATATTGAGTGATTAGAATATGAGTGAAGTTGATACTAAAGAATTAATTATAAATATAAAAGACTTAAGCATTGAAAAAGAACAATTAGTGGACGATTTATTGCGTTTCTTAGAGGAACAATTGCCGCAAATTGAACTCAATCGCAATGGAAACGAATTAGAAATAGTAATGCCACTCAAATTGTCAAAGAGAGCAATTAAATTAAGACTAAAAAAATTTCTGTATCGTAAAAATCTAAACGAAAAATATAGACCAATCTCATATAACACAAATAACCAAAGTGGGTATATGATAAAAGAAAGAAAGGTTCTAGAACTAACTTATTATTAATTTACTTTTAAAAAACTATTTTAATTTTTAAAATTAATATCTTAAATGTGATCGTTACCCAATCAGTTAATGATTTAGTAAGGTGTATAAATCTTTCGAGCTTGTTGGAGTTATCTGGGTGGCCTAAACCGGGAAATGTCCATAGAACGAAAAATTTTCCAAATACAAGATTTGAACACTTTTTGGCTGGTATAGCAGCAATCCAACCTAATTTTAAGGGATTTTGTGAAACGGTATATAACTCTGTAGAAAGTGAAAAAGAAAATTTTAGTTCTGTTGAATTAGGTCTTTTTTTTAAGGAATCTGCTAATCAAATGATGAAGTGGCAGTCTGGAGGTAACGTCTTACTAGGACACATTCTTATCTTAGCTCCACTAGCCGCCGCAGCTACAATTTGTTTAAAATTAAAAATGAAAAAGATCGAAAATTTCGAATTTATAATTAAAAAGGTTATCGAAGATGCTACAGTTAAAGATACGGTGAATTTATACGACGCTATAAAAATATGTAATCCAGGTGGACTAGGTAGCATAGAAAAGTACGATATTAACGACGAAAATTCACGTAAGGATATTATTAAGGATAATATAAATCTTAAAAAAATATTTGAGCTATCAAAAGAATACGATTTAATAAGCAACGAGTACGCTAGTGGCTTCAATATTATATTAAAAGAAGGATTACCATATTTTTTTGATACTTATGAGAAATGTAAAGACATAAATAGTACAATTGTCAATACATATTTAAAATTGCTTAGCATGCATTTAGATACCTTAATTATTCGGAAAGCGGGTAAGGAAGCTGCGTCGAATGTCTCAAAAATAGCTTCAGATATTATAAAATTTGGAGGTATTACCACTAAAAAAGGATTAAATTTGACAGTTAAATTTGATAAAGAATTACAGAAACAAAATGGTAAACTAAACCCAGGCACCATAGCTGATTTAGTTGCGGGAACAATTTTTTTGGGTTTAATTTTTGGTTTGAAATTTTAAGTTAAGTTAATAGGAGTGATAACATTGGAGTTTTGCGATGAATGTGGAGGGGGTATGATGCTCCCCTCAACGGTAAACGGTAAAAAAGTGTTTAAGTGTAAGTGTGGAGCAACGAAACCTTTTACTGAGGAGAAATCTAATTCGTACAGAATAAAAACTAAAATAGAACATTCTGTTAGAGAAGAAGTATCAAATCTAACCGAATTTATGAAGTGGAAAGAAGAAAATTTAAGAAGCTCTATTAAAAATTTTAAATGTCGAAGATGTGGTTACGATAAAGCTCATTTAGAAACTAGGCAAACTAGGAGTGCGGATGAGGGGATGACACATTTTATCACTTGCCTAAAATGTGGTAAGATGATAAAGATTGGGAGTTAATTTAGCTTCAATAACATCTTAAAGTTGAGTTTTACTATTTAATTGAAAATTCGCTTTATTATATCTGATTCTACGATATTTTCGGAAAAGCTAACTTGTAATATTTTATCTGCTTTCTTTAGACCTGCGATTATCTGAACCTGATCTGAAGGAACTTTTAGTTTCTTTTTTATTAAATTTAACAGTTCTCTATTCGCTTTATTTTGAACGGGTTTCGAACGAAGTAATATTGTTAAGTTAGAATCATTTTCAGAACACCGTAAAATTTCTCGTTTTTTAGAATTTGTTTTTACTCTTATCTGCAATAAAAACAAATTGTTCGATTTTATTTTAATAAAATCCATAATAACTTACTTTTTTTGAGCTAAATGAGCTCATCTGCCTTTTGTTTTAGTATATTAAACGATGGGAGCGATAATCTAATTCCACCTGCTAATTTATGTCCCCCACCAGTTCCGCCAAGATTCTTTTTTATTACGCTAATGACTTTATTTACGCCCAATTCGTTATTTTCTAAATATGTCCTGGAACATCTAATGCTTAGCTTTACCATTTGAGACTTTTTTTCAAAACCCCCTAAAAACAACATTTTATTTGGTTTTAAAAGCCCGTTTACGGTAGTAAAACTTGCCGTATCCGACCAATTACTTGGAGGAATTTGACTATTTCCAGCATCAATAAAAATAGCTTTTTGTGTTTCATAGCGAGGTAAATCATTTGATAGTATTTTCATATTTTTAACTAAACCACTAACATATTCAAAGTAGATTTCTTTAGCATAGCGCGTTATTGTTCTTTGCTGTATGATTGAAAGTGCTGCGCTTATATTTTTAAAGGACAAAATATTCAGTAGTAGAGCGTGTTCGAAAACAAATTTCAATAAACCTTGTTTTTGAGGTATCAAAGCAAAGTGTCCGATATTTAAATTAGTATTATCTATAATTTTTTGAATTTCAGTTTTATCTAGATCAACAACTTTTTTATTTGGATTTATTTGCAATTTGTTTAGAAAAGATTTAATCTTTTGATCGTTCTCACCCCCATATCCATTTAAAAAAGGTAAAATACTGAATTTTAAACCGTTTTTTATGGAATCGTGCATGCTTCCAAACAGAATTAATCCTTCTTCATCATAAATAACTTCTTCATCAACCAACTCTTGATATATCTCCTTATTGAACGATTGAAGCTTATCCATTGACTTTAATGAATCACCTGCTATTCCAATAACTGCTAACCAGCCTTGTTTTATTGTAGCAAAATTAATCTTTTTTGCAAACATATAAGCTAAAGTAGCCCCGGAGATATGATCAAGTCCGTCAAACCCAAAAATCGTAGGATTAACAAAAAATAAATTATCTGGAAGCATATCAAAATCTATATCGCCATCTACTTCATGGTGGTCGAGGATGTAAAAATCTTCTTTTCTTTTCTTAATGATCGGGATGAGTTCTGCTAAATTAGAGCCGACATCTGTAAATATTAACGCTGTTTTATTATTTGGAGCTTTAGGTAAAATTCCACTTAGATAATTTGTCCATGACACAGATCGGTTATAGATAAAATAATCGTAATTTAAGTTCATTTTATGAAGCAGATTTTGAATAATTTGTAAGCTACTAATACCATCTGCGTCATTATGTGAAATCGCAATGACATTGTTGTAAAGATTACGAGAATTATCTTCAAAAAAATCTACAGCGGTATTAAGCTTTTCCAAAAATTTTTTTTGATCTGGTTTTTGAACCATTTATATCATTTTATATTATATTGTAAAATTACTTAAACTAATACAGAATGGAAATAATAACATAGTCCTTTTGGGTGTATTAATAATCCTTCAAAAGATGCTATAAATAAGTAAAAATAAATTCTATAAATATATTTGTATCATGTCCAGATATACATGGAAATTGATGTAAAAATTAAAAATTTAAGATAAATTAATTAATTTTATTTAATTTTTTGTTGTATAATTATATTTTGAAGTAATAATGATGAACGCCAATTACAGGAAATTTCTCGTAGTCCTTTTTGTAGTCTTAAGTTCTATAATTCCATTAATCTTTATGGATGATCTATTCAATTACAACTCTTTGGATCGTGAAAATTTTAACGCAGACATTGATCTGAATATACAAGACTACTCCAAAGACGATTATACCCCAATTATTGATGCTCCAGAGCAAGGCCTTGGGAACATTACAATAACTAAACTTACTTTTCATGAAGAAGGTATTTTTAATCGATCAGATAGATATCCTGACCTCGTCGATGATTTAATTTCTGGAGCGTTAAATATTACCTATTTAGAAACGCAATATATGCAAACTACTGAAATAGCGCAGTTCAATAATCTTGATAAGTCTTTACCAGAATCAGATAAAATAACGGTTTTGATAAATGAGTCGATTAGCGTTCAATATAATAGTTCTATAGGGGAATCGGAAGGTTATTTAATTTATAGTCCAAGATTGCTTCCACACGTTCTCAAACAAGTACTTGTACAAAATGAATCTTCTTCGATCGTTGAAGAATTAAGCGAAGGAGAATACTCCCTTGATATTGATGATTATTTAATCTTCGATTATCAAAACTACTTCCAGGATAATTTTCACAATTTTTCTATGTATTTAATTTTTGAGTATAAATTGACCGCTTTTGGATGGGAATTAGCTCTAGACCAAAAAAATATCTTAACATTAACGCAACAACAACAACAAATTTTTAGCCCTTCATTTTATTATGATTTTACGCTAACTGGATTAAAGGTTTCAGATAATCTAACGATCCCTCCTTTACTTGCGGACAATCTCGTCGTAGAATTAATCGTTAATCCGCTTGATAAGAATCTATTTTACGACCAACAATTAAAAATCGACGACCAAGTAGTTAATGATTTTTTAGAACAAGAGAATTTAATAAATGTTACAATCTCAGCTGATGCTAAATTATTTTCTTTAACATTTAAAACGAATTTCACCTTTAAATTTGAGAATTCCGTTGATTACAGTTGGGCTATTGATAGATTAATCGAAGGGAGAAACATTCGGGAAAGAATATACTTTCCTTCTTTAATAGCTGGCCCAAAACATATTTATTTATCAAATATAACTTTAATTGAAAGCACTATTACTGCAGATCAAATTATCAGCAATAGTTCTTTATTTGGTAGACCCGTTAATTACTACGATGTCATAGTGTCCGTTACTCAAACATCAATCGAGCATAGCTTAATCTTTACTGAAAATGCCGTAAAAAGGAAGGGATTGAGATTAACGATCCCTTATCTCATTCTTGGTGAAACAAACCCGTTTTTGTTAAAATATGATGCTACGAACGATCTCAACATTATTATTACCGATATCATGCGCATGCCGCTAATTGGTTATAGAATAGAATTACTTTATTTTGGAAAAGTATTTGGAACTTATATCTCAAATAATTTAACTCAACCTATGGCACCTGCATATTCGAATGAAAATGGAGAGATTTTAATTGAGAATGTTCCTAATGGAAACTACACAGTTAAAATTTTTCAAGATGATGTAATTATAATGAACGCGTTAATAAATACATTTAGCGAAGTTAATTACATAAATACAAAAGTACCATATTTCCCACTTTGGATTCTTATATTTGGGTGTATTAACGGAGCTTTGATACTTATTGGTTTAATTATTTATTTTAATCATAAGAGACTATCATAAAACAAATTGATTGTAATTTTCATTGATGATATTGAAAATTTCTTAAGCTTTTTAGACAAGCGAATAATGGATGAGGTTTTCTACGAATTTAAAGAGATCAAAAATGATACAGATTTATCTTTGAACGTTAAGATTGAGGTAATTCTTCACTTTCTGGCTAAAGCTAAGGACACATTAATCCTCTACGAAACTAAACAAATAATCACGAAACCAACAAATTCTAATAATGACTCTAATGTTATTAATACTTTACAAAAAATTTTCGATAACGTAGACACATCAATAAGATTTATAAAAGGAAAAATTCGCGAAATTTTTCTTTCTTATTCTCCATAAATAATATAAAGATGATTGTTTTCGCTAATTTTGATTAAAATATCTACCATATCCTATTAATCGATAACGCCTGTTGATAATTCTAGAGATTGCAAATATAGAATTCTCAGGAGGGCAAATAGGTGGACTTAAATTGATAATATAAGAGTTTTTCAAAATTTTTGTAACAGTTCCTGCTGTTTTTTCAGTACCAACTACTAACAAGAGCTTTTCGTTGTGTTTAAGTTGTTGAACCCTTATTTGCATTTCAGAGCCAATTACTCTTTCTAAAAGGTTGACTTGTAACTCTATTTGTGAAACAATTTCAGGTAATGTGTTAGTTTTACCGACTAAATGGCCTATTAGAGAGTCCCCTCTTGTCAAGGCGGGGTCTAATTGAGTCCCTAAACCAATTAGACCACCGAGATTAGCCTCTTCTAAAAGATTATCCCCTTGACTAATACTCACTATTTCGGTTTTAATTGGAATAAAATCGTTCTTAACTCGAAGACCCGGTCTAATTTCGACTTCTTCGCCAACCTTAATTTTACCTTTTAATACAGACCCCCCAATAACTCCGCCTCTTAACTTATTGATTTCTGTGCCTGGGCGATTAATGTCAAAAGATCTAGCAACTAAGAATTGAAATTCTTCGCCCTCACGAACTTTAGGAGAAGGTATTATTTCTTCGAACGCTCGAACTATCAGATTGATATTAACGCCAAAAACTGCGGAAACAGGTATAATTGGAGCGTTTTCAGCAATGGAATCTTTTACAAACGCTTTAATTTGATTATAATTTTCGTACGCTTGTTCTTTAGACACAGCATCAATTTTGTTTTGGATGATAATTATATTCTCGATTCCAGCAATATTCAATGCGGCTAAATGCTCTCTCGTTTGTGGTTGGGGGCAAACTTCGTCAGCGGCAATTAGTAAACACGCGCCATTCATTAAAAAAGCTCCACTTAACATAGTAGCCATTAAGATTTCGTGGCCAGGGGCATCGACGAAGGAAATATTTCTTCTAAACTCTAAATTTTTTTTACAGTTGGGGCAAACAAATCTTGGTTGACCTTTTTTTCTAGCAGCTTCGGCCATATGGTACGTAAGATATTCATCGCATTCAGGACAGTATAGAATAGTCGCATTTGAATATCCTAATTTTATCGAAATCCCTCTCTCTATTTCTTCAGAATGTCTATCCGTCCAATCGCCCGTTAAGGTCTTAACTAGTGTGGTTTTACCATGATCTACATGGCCCACGAGTCCGATATTACACTCTGCTTGTTTTTTTATTAATTCTTTAAGATTACTACCTTTTGCTGGCTTTTGTTTTTTAGTTGGTTCATGTTTCTCTGGTTTGGGTGGAGCGTCTTTTTTTTTTAATTGAGGTTCAGAATCACTTGGTTTTTCTTTAATTAATTTCTGAGCGTTGTCAATATATTTTATAGCTGTAGATTCACCTACTCCTTTGATTTTTAGATTAGTTAATTCTTTTAGAGTAGTTGAAGCTAATTTTTCAACTGTATCAATACCAGACGCTCTCAACCTATCAGCCGTTGCTTTTCCTATTCCTGAAACCTCTTCTAAATCGTTAGTCATATCAGCTTATAATATTCTACTTTGGTTAGTAATAATTTAATAAATCTTCTAAACTCGCTACAAAAATAAAAGGAAGTATTTCTATTAAATTAATCGTTACAGACCATCAAAATGAATAAAAATAAACCCATTTTATTTCAAATAATAGTATCAATTATATTTTGATAAATTACTTGTGGTATCAGTCCGAATACCTCTATCCCATCAACCTTTACGGAATTTGGGATAAGCAAAGCACATTATCCAATGCCTATTTTATTATTTGTCTATTTATACAGAAATGTATCATTATTTCGGAAAAATTTATATTCACTTTAAGAATTATAAGTTCGATTCCCGTCAGCTCAAACCCCCTTATTTTCGGTGTTATTCGAGTATTAGAGCGACTCTGGTCTGCTTGAAATACAATTAAGTTATTTTTTCTGAGAAAAAAGGAATCGCCTCCCCTTAAAAATCTAATAAAAGAAGATAGAAATTGAATAGAATAAACACTTGTAATGATTAGAAAAATATTTATTTCTTTATGTGTTAATTTATCAATTAAATCTATTTATATTATCCAAATCAGTTTTTTTTTCAAATAAGAGTTCAAATTAAAATTATTGAGAATTGAAAATGTTTGACGATATTGATGATGAAGATTGGTCATATTTTGAAACTGCATATGGGAGTGCCACAGCTGTCCCCAATATGTTAAGAAAACTCATAACCTCAAATGAGAAAGTCTTTGAGGATACCATGTGGCATATCTATGCTATTTTATGCCATCAAGGTACAATTTACGAAGGCACAGTTAAATCTGTCCCTTTTTTCTGGAAGATTTTGCAATATCACATAGATAAAGGGCAATATAAATTTGCCAAAAATATATTTGATTTTCTTAGGGATATTTACAAACCTGATGAATACTTTTTCGAACCATTTGGTTTTGATATTGAATATATTATAAAAAAATATCCAAAGGATATAACATTAGATATGCATAGAGAAATGTTTAAGCAGTGGGAATTAATCCTTAAGTTTTTTAAATCTGATATGGATTGGTTAAGAAACCAAACTATTTTTTTCCTCCGATTTAACTTGTTCGAGGCGGAAGAGACTGTAGAGATGCTCAGGAAGGCTATTCCAAAAGAAAGAAATAGGGTGATACTTATAAATCTATTAGGAGCCCTTACTCTTTTGGATACATATCTTGAGGATGACTCAGATCTTCAGCTTTTCACTAATTTCCTACATCAAAATTATCCGAAGGATGTTCGAATTGCTGCATTATTGGGTGTGTTTATACTCAAAAAAGGAAATGTTCCAGATTCTCTTGCCATCCCAGTCTCTAATCTTATCAAGCGATTAGATGATAATATTGGTGAAAGGACTATTACTGTCTTTCCCCCTGAGCCAGATCCGCAAGAGATTGATATTATGGAACCTAATAGAGCTCAAGGTGATATTATCAATTCATTAAAAGAGAAACATGATGAAATGGGCGATTATGGAATATATCATTTTTATGAAATTGAAGAAACAAAAATGGCTTTATATTTCGTTCATTCTGGAGCGAATAAAATTCTTATTCCCGTTCTACTAAATGCATTTCATGGAATCCCTGAGAATATGATCAACCCCGAGCGAGCATGTATTAATGTTGCAGAAACCTTACTAAATTTACTTTTTCCTAATGGTTTTAAAAATACTTTAGAGTCTTCAAATAAATTAAGTGATTATCAAAGAAAATTTGTTGATCTTCTGCTTGAAACGAAAAAATGGAAATTAGAATTCTTTTCGGAAAAATTAACCCAACTTATTAACTTTAAGAATAAGGAGGAGTTAATTGATTATTTATCAAAATCCCCACATGCAAATCAATTTACAACCAATTTAATACTCACAATATTTGATACTTTTGGATATCACGAACGTAAGTTAGATGAAATTAAAAATATAATTGAATTAGAACTAACAAATTTTAATAAAAAAGGAGCAGAGATCCCGGAGATAATCGGAAATTTAACTCATTTAAGAAAACTTAAATTATCTTTTAGTAATATTGAAGAAATTCCAAATTTTTTTGGCAATCTGCAAGCTCTTGAGGAATTAGAACTTAGCGTATATGAAGGGATTACACTCCCTCCGTCAATAGGGGAACTTAAAGCACTTAAAAAATTTAAGGTTTTTATTAGGAATCTAAAAGAAATTCCTGATTTTATTGGAAACTTAAGAAATTTGACCGAATTCGATATATATATTCCTAATGTAGAAAAGTTACCCGATTTTTTTCCACGATTAGAAAATCTCGAAAGAATTTATTTCCATAATGCTAAAAAGCTCAATACTCTTCCAGACACTTTTTGTAACCTGCCTAATGTAAAATCTATCAATATCCAAGGATCAGTTTTTTTTAACCTACCCTCTTGTTTTGGAAATTTAAAAACCTTAGAACAACTCAGGATTAGCGTTGATAATATGTCAAATTTACCAGAATCAATTGGAGATTTATCATATCTTCATTTTTTTGATTTAAATGGTAATAAAATATCTAAGTTTCCAAAATCTATTGAAAAATTAGTTGTTTTATTCAGACTTGGAATAAGAAATAATTGTATTTCTGAAATTCCTCCCTTCTTAAATAAATTTACGAATCTATGGGAATTTGATTTGACTGGAAATCCAATTACTGAACTTCCTAATTCCATAGGTCATTTGAGATTAAAAGAGGGGAAGAAATACGATGGCACTCAAGCATTTACAGAGCGACATGTGAAATCTTCTTTTAACCAAGGGAAAATTGTAGTTAAGGATGCTGAAAAACCGTGCTTGTCCTATTCAGGATGTCCTTACGGATATCTGGTTGAAAGTTTCGTATGTAGGCAAGAAATTTCTAAATATTCGTGTGATGCTTTCGGTCACGATTGTCCGGTATTTTATCTGATGGAAAACATTAGGGAGAACATTCGTAAAATACCCGAATCATATAAACCAAATATTTTTCAGGAAATGGTTCAAAATCGAAATTGGCTCAATAAAAAGATGATCATTTCGAGAAATGTTAAAAAACCATGTCTTGTCCTAAATTTCTGTCCTTATGGTTCTTTAGGAGATGATGTAAAAATTCGAACAACTATGAATAAATACCAATGCAAAATTTTTCCCCACGACTGCCCTATTTTTTATTATTACGAACCGATAACTGGTTATACAGAACAAGAAATTAGAAAAAAAAAGAAACCTAAAGTAGATCCATCAGATTATAAAATATTAGATGATTGGTTTTAGAACGAAATTCGAATAAATATTACATAAAGCATTTTAAAAAGAATAAAATATTATAAAATTATTATTTCTTTATTGGATTCTTTCGAGATTTCTTAGTTAT